>NZ_LR215024.1:324470-648940 GCF_900660605.1 Mycoplasmopsis glycophila
TTTTATCGCAGGAGGGATCGCACTTGCTTTAACTAGCTTTATCGGAGCTTTTGGATCAAAAAACTCTTCTGTATTAGGAATGCAAAAATTCTTCGACATTATCGGAGGAGCTATTTTAGGTTCATTACCTGCTTTTGTTGGTTATACAGCAATGAAAAAATTTGGTGGAAATCCATTCTATGGACTTGCAATTGGTATTATCATGATTGCTCCATCACTTATGAATTCATGATCACAAAGTAGCTATGAGTTATTCAATTTAAATGATCCGGCAGCAGCTAATGCAACAACAACTGTTGCTTATACTCTTTTCCCAAAAAGTTGAGGATTCTTTAGCTTCCCATTAATTGGATACCAAGCACAAGTTGTTCCAGTATTAATGATTGTATATTTAGGATACTGATTAGAAAGATTAATGACAAAAATTTCTCACGAAACAATCGCTATCTTAAGTGTTCCATTAGTAACTGTTTTCGTTACTATTTTCCTTGGTTTCTGAATTATTGGACCAATTGGTCGTGCTATTTCAGAATACATCGGATTAGCATTCGAAAAAATTTGAACATACACAAACTTCCCATTCTTCGGAATTGGTGGAGCACTTATTGCTTTTGTGTACCCATTTTTAGTTATTACAGGACTTCACCAAGGGTTCTTGCCAATTGAAGCTACTCTTGTAACAACTACAGCAAAAGACTTTGGTCAAGGATTTACTTGAATTACACCTATTGCAACTGTTTCAAACATTGCACAAGGAATGGTTGGAATTGGAATCTTAATTGCTCTTTTAGTTATTAAGAAAGATAAACAAATTTCTAAAGTTACTTCATCAGCTATTTCAGCTAATTTAGGAATTACAGAACCTGCTCTTTTTGGAGTTAACTTACCTCTTAAATATCCATTAATTATTGGTGCTATTGCATCAGCAGTTGGTGGATACTGACTTGGAATGAGTCAAACATATGCAACAAGCCAAGGTTCAGCTTCATGAATTGGAAACATTTTACAATTCTCATGAAAAAATGGTGATGCTGAAGCTAAATTCTACACAGCAAAACTTAACTTCAACTATGTAATCCATAACGCTATGTCTAATGGTGTAAAAATGTTAATTGGAAACTTAATTACATCAGTTGTAGCTATTGGTGCAACACTTGGTTGAGCATTAACAAAAGGTAAAAAAGAACTTGTTAAATGAGCTGAATAAGAACTAATCACACACACTCTGTGTGATTTTTCTTTTTCTTTTTTAGCAAGCTAAAGGAGTTAATTAGCAACAAAAAAGACGAGAAACAATAAAGTTTCTGCGTCCTTTTTAGTTTATTAATTTTGTCTTTTAAAGAATGCTCGCATATCAATTCAATCTGATTCTTGCGGGAAGAAAGGTAGTCCAAGGAAGTATTTGTAAACTCTTGCCATTTGAGCAAGGTTTGCTTGGTAAGCTACATCAGGATTTTCGTAATATTTATCACGCGAAAGAATATTGAATGTATTTGAAAGTGGGAAATTATGAAAGTTTACAAATGTTTTGATTTGTTCTGCATCTCATCCAAAATGTGAGTTTAGAAGTACCATTGTTGTTAATAGCACTGTGGTTGTACCTTGTAATCCGAAGAGCTCTGTTTTAGATGTTCCGTCACTATTGAATAAAATTGAGCTATCATTTTGCATATTTTGGATATCAATTGACATTAAGTATTCTCATGCAAGTGTTGGATCTAATAATATTGCACTATTTTTAGCATCTTCTGTTCCAAATAACAAATCAATATATTCATCTGCGTCAGATTTTAAGTAACTAGGGTGCAACTTAAAGAAGTAGTTATACTCTGAAAGGGGATAAAGTTCTTTAAGTTTTGCAATGTAGTTTTGAATTTCTTGATAAGCTCTTTGGTTTTGGTTAATTCTTCACCCTTTGTTATTCTTTTTAAATAACGAAGAACCAATAAAGATTAAGTTCTTTTTCCGTGGATCGAATTTTTCTCTTCCTTTGATTATAAAATCTAAAAAGCTTGTTTTATTGATTTTATTAACTGTTAAAAACTCATTAATAAAATCTTGATTTGTAACTTGAAGATAGTTTTGTATTTCATATGGATCAACAGGATATTGATTAATATTTAAAACTGCTCATTCTTTTCCTCTTGATCTAAGTTTGCCATTAAATGAATTAATGTAGTTTTTTTCTAGGTTATAAATTTTGAATTTTTCTTCTAGTGTGTAGAAATATTCAAAATCAATTGGCAATTTATTAACATTATCATTTTGTTGGAAATTATTTCAAATTTCTAAAAGTTCGCTTTTTGAATACTGACGAGGCTTATCATTTAATGCTCAATTTTGATAATGATTTTCAATAAAATGATATTGCTGTGCATTACCATCACTAATGAATACTATTTTATTAGCATGCTTAAAAATTCAGTTTCTCATGTCCTCTTTAGCATCAAATATTCAACTAATTTCAGGGATGTAAAAGTCGAACAATTTTACTCCTTTGTCTAGGTATGGTTGGAAATAAGTTAACATCTCATCCATGCTTTTGAAAAATGTATCAAATGGTTTATTAACACCGCTAATGTACTTGGTGTTGTTGATTAATGAAATACGACCTTCTTCAAGGTTTCATTCCTTGTTTTTGATATTGAAAATTGAGTGATATTTATCATCAAGATATTCAAGGTTAAATCTTTGTGTGTTTGGTTCGTTTAAGGCTTTTTCATAGTTTCAAACACTTTCATCAATAAAGTACAATATGTCATTATATGGCTTGTTTTTATCTTTGAAAGCGTTAATTTGACCAATCATTTGAATGAAGCTTGAAAGGAACACTTGAGCAGCATTTCTTGTGATAAAAACACTAGGATATTCATTTAAGCCTGAATCAACAAGATCAGCAAAAAACGCTGAAAAAAGACCATCTTTGTTAATTAATTTAATACCTTGCAATAAAGCTTGAATTTCTGTATCTGTGCTATTTAACTGGTTTGTTAAACGGCGGTTTTCTTCTTTGAAATATTCATATTGCGATAAAACATAATCTAATGATTCTTGTTTTTCAGCTAATTGTTTATTTAATTCTTGAATTTCTTTTTTCTTTCCTTCTAGTTCGGTTTTGTTAGTTTCGAAGTTTTTGAGAGCTTTTTGAAGTTCAGTTTTCTTTTCTTCCAAGTTAGCAACTTCTGTGCTTAATTCTTGCTTTAGCGCTTCATTTTCGCTAACTTTAGTTTCTAGCTCGCTTAAAGCATCTTTGTTTTTAGCTTTTTCTTTTTCTAATTCTTGAATTAAACTTTCTAGTTTAGCTTGGATTTCTTGGAGTTTATTATTTTGTGTTTCTATTTGGTTTTCATATTCTTTAACTTTGTCTTTTAAAGTTTGATCTTCACAACTTGAAGAAAGAACAATTGGGAATGTAAGAGCCGCTGTACAAAGAGAAGGTAAAATAATTTTTCTAATTTGTTTTTTCATGTCAATTAACCTCTATTTTTGTGTTTTTAAAATTAAAGTAACTCAATTCCTTTTTTCATCATTTTTTCACGATATTCATCTGGTCAATAACTTGCTTGAACTTCACCAATATGAGCCTTTTGAAGTAAAAACATACTTACTCTGGATTGTCCAATTCCACCACCAATTGTCAGTGGTAATTTTTCTAAAATAACATCTTTATGGTATGGAGAAAGTTTAATTAGATCTTCTTTTGTTTTTTGACTCTGTTTTACAATACTATTTTTATCGACTCTAATTCCCATTGAAGATAATTCAATAGCACGATCTAAAATGTTTGAGTAAACAATTAAATCACCATTTAGGTTTCAATCATCGTAATCGAAAGCTCTTTTTGAATGAATTACGCCTGATTTGAGTGGATAACCGATTTCATAGATAAAAACAGTACCTTTTTCTTTAGCAATTTTGTTTTCTCTTTCTTCGATTGTCTCATTTGGATATAGGTTTTCAAGGTCTTGAGAGTTTATAAAATAAACTTCATCAGCTAATTTATCGTCAAGAGCAGGAAACATTTCTTGCAATCTTTTCTTTGTGTTTTGGAGTGAAAGATAAATTTTTCTGACAGTTTCTTTAAGAAATTCTAAATTACGATCTTTTTCTAAAATTACTTTTTCTCAATCTCATTGGTCAACATAATATGAGTGGACTTCATCTAAATCTTCTTCTTTACGAATAGCATTCATATCAGTGTATAAACCTTCGTATGGTGCAAAATGATATTGCTTAAGAGCGTGTCTTTTTCATTTAGCAAGGGAGTGAACAACTTCTAATTTGTGAGTTGAATTTTTAGGTAAAAAACCAACAGGTTCTTCACCATTTAGCCCATCATTTAATCCGGATTCTTTTGAAACAAATAACGGCGCTGTTGCACGAGTTAGATTTAAATTTTTCTTTAATTCTTCTTGGAATATTTTTTTTAAGTCTTGAATAGCACTTTGTGTTTGTCTAATGCTTAATTTAGGTATGTACATAATTTTGCTCCTTATTGTGCATAAATATATTAAAATTATATATGCTTAAATAATTAAATATTTAAATTAAATGTAAAAAGAAAGGAGAGAACATGTTTAACGAAACTCAAGACAATAGTCAAGAAATAACATTTTCACTCGATGATACTAAAGCAGCGAAAAAATTTTATGGAATTACAGCTAGTATTTTTTCTATTTGTGTTGCACTTTGTCTAGCATTTGCTTTAACTTTAACTTATATTTTCACAAGTGGTAATTTTAATTTTTCAGCATGAGTAGCTAGTCATCTTCCACACTTTTTCATTCCTGCTGCAATTATTTTTATCCTTACAATTATTTTTTCTTACCGTTTAAACAGGCTATCACTGCCTTGGTTATTTGTAGCCAGCGTTGTGTTTATTATTTTCTTTGGTTTTTTAATCGGAGTGATTCTTGGAACTCAAATCCAAGATATTAAACAAAATGCTTGAAAAATAGTTGCGATACTTTTAGCGCCAGTTGGAATTATGTTTGTAATGGGTATTTTAGGATACTTTGAACTTGTTGATATGAGAAGTATTAAAGTTATTGCATCTGTGCTTTTATTTGTCTTTATTATTTTAGTAATTGCATCATTTTTCATCTTTAGTAACAAAATGGAAATGGTGATTTCCGCAATTGCAATAGCTGTTCTTAGTTTATCTACAATTTTACAATTCTACGTTATGAAGAAAAAAGCACACGAGATGAAATTTGCTCCTAATACAACAGTTTGACGTGAAGGAACATATGCTGGAATTAATTTATTCCTTACATATATTCAATTAGTTAGATTCCTATTAGATATATACGGCAGAAGATAAAATAGAAGGTTCAATTCAAAGAAATTTGGATTGAATTTTTTTATTTTGCTTTTAAATAAAAAATGTTAAAATAAATAAGCATAAAACAGCAGTTTGTTATGTTGAAAAATAATTTTCACTTGTCTCAAACAATTTGCTAGTAAGTAAGCTGATTAACTGAAAACATTAAGTGAAAATTATCTCGATAGAAACAAACCCTCTAGCTATTTTTATGCAGAAAGAGGAAATTAAATATGTCAAGATATACAGGACCAGTGTTCAAAAAAGCTCGTCGTTATGGTTTTTCAATTCTTGAAACAGGAAAAGAATTTTCTAAAGGAAGAAAAAGAACATACGCACCAGGACAACACGGAAACAAAAGAGTTAAACTTTCAGATTACGGTTTACACTTATATGAAAAACAAAAAGTTAAATACATGTTTGGTGTAAGCGAAAAACAATTACGTAAAGCATTCGAAAAAGCTATTAAAATCAAAGGTGTTACAGGTACAAACTTATTACAATTATTAGAAGCTCGTTTAGATAACGTTGTTTACAGAGCAGGATTTGCTACAACAAGAAGACAAGCTCGTCAATTAGTAAACCACGGACACTTTACATTAAATGGTAAAAAAGCAAACATTCCATCAATGATTGTTTCTTTAGGTGATGTTATTGAACTTAAAGAAGCTTCAAGAAACAATGTTCAAATTAAAGAAGCTTTAGAAAATAAAGCAGCTGCAGCTTGAATGACAAGAAAAGACTTCAAAGTAACATTCGACAGATTACCTGAAAGAAACGAAATGCACTCAGAAATCAAAGATGCATTAATCGTTGAGTACTACGCAAAATAGTACTAATTAGAAGGAGAAAAGATTTATGAAAAAAGATATTCACCCTCAATATTTTGAAGTTCAAGTTAAATGTTCAACATGTGGAAAAGAATTTGATTTTAAATCAGCAAGAAAAAGCTTTACAGTTGATGTTTGTTCAGGATGCCACCCTGTTTACACAGGAAACCGTTCACAAGTTAAGGCAACAGGAAGAATTGATAAATTTAACAAACGTCTTGAAAAAATGTCTAAATAATAATTTATGAACCACCTCTATCTAGGAGGTGGTTTTTTGATATAATTTTGTTATCAAAATTAATAATAAAAAAGGAGACTTTATGTCAAATTTATTCGATCCAACATACCAAGCAAATCAAGAAAGAGCGGAATTTAATCCAAATGCTGATAATAGACCAAAAAGTCCAAGCGTTTCACCTGTTCTTAAAACTTTATTTTGAATTTCTTGTATTTTAATTCTTCCACTTATTTACTATATTGTGAAGAAAAACACATTTTTAAAAATGCAAAACTCAATTAACGATGCAGCTTCAGGAGTTGATGTACAATTAGCAAAAAGAGCTGATACATTAACTAAATTAGCTGATCAAGTTAAATCATACAAAAAACACGAAGCTAGTGTTTTTGAAGAAGTAGCACAATATAGAAGCTTACTTAATTCAGGAAACACAATTCAAAATTCAGCTCAAATTGAAGCTTTAAATACTTCTATTTTAGGTCGTTTAATGGCTATTTATGAAAATTATCCAGAACTTAAAGCAAGTGTTTTATATCAAGAATTAATGGATCAAACAACTTATATTGAAAGAGAAATAGCTGCAACTAGAAGACTTTACAACTCAAAAGTTACTAGATTTAATACAGAAATATTTATGTTTCCTGCAAGTATAGTTGCATCTTCAATGCACCTTAGCACAATGCCTTTATATGTTGCTTCTTCAAAACAAAGACAAGATGTTTCGATGAAAGACTTATAAAACATAGATCAAACACTTTTTGGTGTTTGATTTTTTAATAAAGCAATCATACTTTTGGAATAAATAACTATAATATAAAAAGCTATGAAATATAATTTTGAAGAAATTATTATCTGTACAACAGATACTGTTTTAGGAATCGGTGGCCCTGTGAAAAAAGAAACGCTCGATACCATCTATTTTCTTAAAAAAAGACCTCACAGTAAAAAAATTATGATTTTAGTTGGAAGCATTGAACAAGCACGTAGCTTTAAAGAGTGAAATTTAGAAGCAGATGAGCTCGCAAAGAAAGTGTGACCAGGAAGCAATAGTATTATTGTGAACGACCAAGGATTTAGAATGCCTGATCAAAAGCTTTTAATTGATTATTTACTTGTAAATGGTCCACTTTATATGACTAGTTGTAATTTGTCAGGAGAAAAACCTTTAGAACTAGAAATGGCCAAAAAAGTGTTTCCAAACGTTTCTCATTTTTATAATTTTGGCAAAATGAGCAATGTGCCTAGCAAAATCTATAATTTAGACACAAATGAAGTAATCAAAAGAAGCTAATGTGCATTTTTAATACATAAAAAGAAGCTTAAAAAGTTTTAAAAAATGTTCTTTTTGTTATAATATTAAAAATATTGTTAACAATTAAAAAATAAAGGAGCTATTTATGGCAAGAGAAGGATATACATTAGTATGTACTACATGTAAAATGGAGAATTACATTTCAAAGAAAAACAAAAAAAATACTCCTGAAAAAGTAGAATTAAGTAAATATTGTTCAAAATGTAATGCTCACACAAACCACAAAGAAAAAAAATAATATACATTAAAAAATGAATAGTTTTAAGCTATTCTTTTTTTTAATTATTTATAATTGTTTATATAAAAATAAAATTCAAAAAGGAGATACAAATGGATCGTACAAAATTAAATGAAATGTTCGAAAAATCAGGAGCAGAAGTTCTTATTTCTGAAGCTCCACAAACAAGATTGTGATACGCTGATGTTCAAACAACAGATGGATTTATAGCTATCGAAAAGGATAGAGCTACATTATTTGTGGACTCTAGATATATTGAATACGCTCAAAAACATGCTAAAAATGTTGATATTGTACTTATCAAAGGAAATTCAATGTCCGAATGATTTGCGCAAAGAAATTTCAAGAAAATTGCATTGGAAAAAAACTATTTAACTAAATCAGTTCAAGATAGAATTGTAAAAATGGTTAACCCTGAAACAATTGAGTGAGTAGATGCTCAATATCTCAGAATTGTGAAATCAAAAGCTGAACTTGAAAAAATGCAAGCTGTTATTGATATTTCTCTTAAATCATATAATCAATTTATGCAACAAGTAAGAGAAGGTATGACTGAAAAAGAAGCTGCAGCTCTTTTAAATTACCTTCTTAAAATGAATGGTGCAGATAAAGAAGGGTTTGACGAAATTATTGCAATTGGTCCTTCAAGTGCTGAACCACACCACCACCCTACAGAACGTAAGCTTGTTAAGGGTGAATTACTTAAAGTAGATTTTGGAGCTTTATACAAAGGATATACAGCTGATATTACTAGAACTTCTATTTTTGGTGGTGAAGAAATGGCTAAAGATCCAAAAATGGTTGAAATTCTTGAAATTGTTAAAGAATCAGCCCGTAGAGGAAGAGAAGCGGTAAGACCTGGTATCAAAGCTTCTGAAATTGATAAAGTATGTCGTAATTATATTGTTTCAAAAGGATACGGTGATTTATTCTTACACTCAACAGGTCACGGATTAGGGATCGATGTCCATGAGTGACCATCAGTTTCAGCTTTTTCAGATTTTGTTTTAGAGCCAGGAATGATTATTACAGTTGAACCTGGAATTTACATTGAAGGTTTAGGTGGAGCTAGAATTGAAGATGATGTTTTAGTTACACAAGATGGTCACTACGTATTTTCAAGACCAGAAGAAAACAATGGACAAAAACCTTTTTAATGCTATAGAACCATATGAACAAGGTTTTTTAAAAGTAAGTGAAATTCACAGTATTTATTATGAACTTTTAGGAAACCCGAACGGAATTCCTATCGTCTTTTTACATGGTGGCCCTGGTGGTCAAATTTCACAAAAAATTAGACGTTTATTCGATCCTAATCTTTATCATATTATTTTATTTGACCAAAGGGGAGCAGGAAAAAGCATTCCATTTGCAGAAATTAAAGATAATACAACTTTTGATTTAATTGAAGATCTTGAAAAAATAAGAATCAAATTAAATATCGAGAAGTGAATTCTTTTTGGTGGTAGTTGAGGCACAACTTTAGCTTTATGTTACGCAATTGCTCATCCTGAACGTGTTTTAGCTTTACTATTAAGAGGTGTTTTTTTAGCGCGTCAAGAAGATGTGAACTTTTTATATGAAAAAGGTGCAAGTGATTTTTATCCAGAAGCTTTTGAAAGGTACAAAAGTTATATTGAATCTAAACAAATAACCGGTAAATCTATTTTAGAAAAATATTACTTGTATTTCACAAACCCACAAAATTCACAAGAAGAAATTCAAAAAGCAGCATATGAGTTTAATTTATGAGAATCAAATCTAGTTTCCAATTTAGATTTTGATCTTTCAAAACATTTAGTTTTTGAACCTGGTGATCTACAAATTGCAAAATTGGAATCCCATTATTTCATAAATAAAAGTTTTTTACCTTCAGATAATTACATTTTAGAAAATATTAGTAAAATTAAGAATATCAAAACAATTATTGTACATGGTAGACAGGATGTTGATACAAGACCAATTGGAGCTTATTTATTGAACCAAGCTTTAAATAATTCCGAATTATTCTTTATTGAACAAGCTGGACATACTATGTGAGAAGAAAAATTGTTAAATAAACTAGTTGAACTTTTAAAAGAACCACAAAAAGTTTTTGATTTATAAATTCTACTTTACTTGTATTAAGCAAAGTAGAATTTATTTTTTACAAAAAAGGAGCAAAATGATAATAGCAGTAAGCGGAATGATTTCATCTGGCAAAAGCACTTTAGTTAAAAAACTTTCAAGCCATTATGGAAATGAAAATTTATCACTTTCAGAGTATGAAGATAACGATTTTATTTTTGATACTTATTTAGATTGATTTTTAAAAAATAAACCACATGTTGGTTTAAGTTTTGATATTTATGTAATGGATAGTCATATTCATCGTGTTGAAGCTATTAGGGAAAAATTCAAGAATCTAAATTTAGATGAATCAAAGAATTTTATTTTCTTAGATCGCTTTCCGCTTGAACATTGCATTTTTGCTTATATTGATTTTGAAAATGAATGAAACCAGAATTATCTTGAAATTTATAAAGCAGGGGTGACTGAACTAGTTTCTGCTAATTCTCTTCCAGATTTTGTAATTTTTCTTGATATGAATTTCGAAACATTTAAAGAAAGAATCTTGAAAAGATCAAGACCAGCTGAAATTAATAATTGAGAAGCTAGTTTGTGATATTGAGAAAAACTCCATTCGATATATAAAACAGAATTTCTTAAATTGTGTGCAGAATTTAATGTTAAATATCAAATTATAGATACCGATAACAAAAGCGAAGAAGAAGTTTTTAAAGAAAGCCAAGAACTTATTAATAACTTTTTAAAACAAGGAGGTAATTATTAAAGTAGCAGTAAGTGGAATGATTTCATCTGGTAAAAGCACTTTGGTGAGCTTGCTTGTTGAACATTACAAAAACAATTTACAAAAACCAGCATATTTTTTAAATGAATTTAAAGAGAATGATGTTGTTTTTAACAATTTATTAAAGTGACATCTTGAGAAAAAACCTAACATCACTTTATCTTTTGAACTATATGTTTTAGATTCGCACATTAGTGAACTATATAAAATTGAAAATGAGCTTAAAAAACAATTTGCTGATTATTTCCTTTTTTTAGATCGTTTTTCAGTTGAACACATCATCTTTTCTCAAATTGCTTTTGAAAATGATCCTAAAAGATGAAGATCTTATAAAACAATGGCCAATAAAATGATTGATAGTTTTAATATCCCTGATTTTGTTATCTATTTAGATGTTAATTTTGAAACTTTTAAAAATCGTATTTTCCAAAGAAACCGCAAGGCAGAAATTGATAATTGAAACATTAATGAAGTATATTACAAAAAGTTACATCACGATTATAAAAGTAATTTTATTAAGCTCTGCCAAGAATATGGTGTAAATTATTGTATTTTAGATACAAATAATAAAAATCAAGAAGAAGTTTTAAATGAAGCTCTTTTACAAATTGAAAATTTTCGATCAAATAGCAAGTTTAATTAACTTGCTTTTTTGTATTTTATTTTTAGAAAATAAAAAAACACAACTTAAAGTTGTGTCTATGGTCATTAAAATGAAATGGAGCGAGTGAAGGGAATCGAACCCTCATAGTCAGCTTGGAAGGCTGAAGTTCTGCCATTAAACTACACTCGCGTGTGTTTGCTTTAATATTATACACTAAAAATTATAAAGCAAACATTTTTTATAAATAATTTTCGATATTTTAGGTTTGTTATTCTTTGTTAAGTAACATTTTGATTTCTTCTTTGTAAGGAGATTGCGTTCCTTCAAAAGGAGTTTCTAAAATGATTGGAATATTATCAAAATCAGGATCGTGCACAAATCTTTGAAGCGTTTTTAAACCAATAAAACCTTGGTCGATATTTGCGTGTCTATCTTTATGCGAGTTTAAATCGTTTTTTGAATCATTTAAATGGATGACTTTAACTTCTTTTAATAGATCTCACTTTTTAAGTTCTTCTTTGAATTTGTTGTATTCTTTTAAGTTATAACCAGCATCTCACATGTGACAAGTATCTAAACAAACTTTTAAACGATCGGAGTTAACTCACTTTAATAAGTAACTGATTTGTTCGAAATTAATACCGATTTCAGTACCTTTACCAGCCATTGTTTCAATACAAATAATGACATCTTCTGTTTGTTCTAAAATTGTTTTTAAGCTATCAACAAGTGTATCTAATGCATCTTCGGGATCATATTTAGTATAAGCTCCAGGGTGTAAAACAAGTAGCCTAGCACCAATATAATTCATTCTTTTAATTTCTTTAACTAGAAAATCAATTGAATATGCACTTTTTTCTGGATTAGCAGGATTAATGATGTATGGAGCATGAACAACTATATCATCTTTAGCAATTTTTGATTGATACTCTTTTTCAAATTCCTCTAATTGGTATAAAGCAACATCAGCACGAGCTGTTGTTTGTGGTGCACCAAGATAAATCATCATTGTATTTGCTCCATTATTAATACTTTCTTGTGCTGCTCCTACTAAATAATTAGGCTTTTTAAATGAAACGAAACTACCTAGTTTTATCATATTCTTCACTCTTTTCTGCTTTTTTCTCGATCATGTTTAAAATCTTTTTAGGCTTATTGATCTTTTTTTGTTCTTGTTGTGTTTTAGCACGATTTTGCATTTCTGTTAAGAAAGCTCCAGCAATAACCCCAGAAGGGATAGCAATAATAGCAATTGCCATCAATGCAATGAAGCTTACGATCATTCTACTTACTGGCGCATGTGGCGCGTAATCACCATAACCGATTGTTGTTAAGGTAATTGTTGTAAAGTAAATTGATGTTCAAAAATCTGTAATGTAACCACTACTTAAAGCTTGATAATCGCTTGAGTTAATAATTGTTGTTTTAAAATCTTCAATTTGTTTTGCTCACTCTGGTGAATTTATTTGTTCGCTAGTAAATTGAGCTTGGATTTTAGCGTCTAAAAATTCTTTTTGTTGTTCTTCTAAAAATGTGATCTCATTATTTCAAATAACAAGAGCAAAGAGAACAATTAAAACAATAATTAAAATAAATACTGAAGTTAAAACTTTCTTTTGAGTTGCAAAAACTTGAGTAATAACTTGAAATGGACCAAATAAGGTTAAAACCATAAATAATCTTATGATTCTAAACACGTTAAGTCCTTTTATGTTTGAAAGGAAATTTTTAAGATCTGGACTAATTGCTCCAAAGTGTTCGACAACGTGCATTGAAGCTAATAAACAACAAATTATTACAAAAGAGTTGAAACTAAAGAAGTAACGTAAATGTACAAAAGGCACTCTTAAATAACTTTTATCGCTTGCATATTGATATGTTAGCATGTGTAAGACGTAATCAATGATGAAAACAAAGAAAGTAATAATTTGAATAATTCCAATAATAATTTTGAGTCACTTAATTGTACCTAAATCAAAAAGTGATAAAAATGAAACGATACATGAGATAAAAATAACAATTGCATAAATTGTTCTTAACAATATAATTTCGCCTTTAATTTTTTCTAATTTAGGATTTATTTCTCTTTTAGATCACACAATCGGAGCTAGCGCTTCGAATGGATTCACTTTAAATATATTTCAATTAATAATTCTTTTAAACATAATATAAATTATATATTGAAGCTTTTAAAATGAGTGCATTTTATTAAGTAAAAATTAAGAAAAAATTCAACTTTTTTGAAGCTAATTTTTACTTTTTTTATCACCATATTTTCTAAAAGAAAAATAGCTTTACTAAAATAACTAAAATTAAGCTATAAAAACAAAAAATGTTTGGCACAAAAAGCGATTGGCATAATTGACAAAAAATAATATTTTTATATGATTTTTATGTCTATATACGTAATGACATAAATATAGATTTCAAGATTTTATTTTTTAAAGTATTTGTCAGTTAATATTAAGGAGAATAAGATGAAGAAGTTTAGTAAGTTATTAATAACTTCAGTTTCAACATCACCATTATTTTTGGTAGCAACATCAGCTATTGTTTCAAACAACGGAGATAGAGTGGCTATCTCTAGCACGCCTGATTCAATAGCTGTTTTTAATGAAGATCTTATGACATTTTATAACCCAAATCACTATCAGTGAAATATGAAAGGAAAAGAACCTTTCAATGTTGGTTATAATCCACAAGTTTACGGAAATAAAGATTATTCATTAGCCACAATTAGACCCATAAGTGAAAAAGGTGATAAATTAAAAGATCAAGAAGAATGATACGAAGAAGAGCAAGAATGAGAAGCAACTTTCAATAGAAACCCAACTTTCGTAAGAGGAGAAATAGACACTACAAGCAAAGAGTGAAGCAATAGACCGCGTTTTTCTATTGTTATTTCAAAAAGTTTAGAATTAGTACCAAGAAGCATGTTCATAACAGCTTATAGAAGTACAACTTCTGAACGCATTTTTCAAAGTATTCAAGCTCCAATTCCGGTTGTTCCAGCAAATCCTAAAACTGCAAGAGAAAAATACGCGGATATTAATTTTATGTCTGATGGTGCGATCATTAGTGATATTCCAATTCCTGGAAGTAGCAGAAAAGGAAAATTAAATAATTTCAATAGATGAACAACTTCATTGGTTTATTGAGAAGGTGATAACAAATGAAGGTTAGAACATAAATGAGCAATTAACCCTGTTTATAAAAATCTTTTTACTGATTGAGGAATTTTTAATCCAACTCCAGACTCAAACCCAGTTAGAGCTTATTTTTCTATAGATAATAGTGTTCTTGATCGAATGGAAACAGAACTTAATAAGAGAGGAGAGAGATATTTTTACCCACCACGTAGCATAACAGAAGGATCAGTCGGCTCAAGTGAAGGCTACCAACATAGCAAGAAATTCCAAGACAATATTGGAACTATTTTTAGTTTTGGTTATGATACAGGAACAGATTGAGGTACATTCGCAGATCAAAACTGATTTAAAGTGACTTTTAAAACAAGAAAAAACCAAGCTTATTTTGATGCTAAAAACCCTGGTGGTTTAGCTTATGTTATGGCTGGTTTTACTACTCATGACCAAAGTAAATATACCTATAGTTTTAACTGAAAAGCCGCAGAAATTAATGCTGATCGTCAAAATTACTCAATTGATGTTAGAGAATACAAGACAAAATCAACTTTATATAAATTACCTAATGAAGATCAAATTGAATTCAATTTAGTTGCTCCTGGTAAAGGAACTGTTCCAAATTCAGGAATAATATTAAGTGGAAATAAGACAAGAAATGATGTAGATTCATGATATTCTCGTACATTTTCTTCACTTGATACAAAAACTCAAAATGAATATTTAACATCAAATGGTAAGGATGTTTTTGAGACATGACAATTAGAAGCATCAATTCCTAAGAAAATCAACGATATTTGAGATATTAAAGTTTCAAAAGCAACTAGAGATCCTGAAGATCCATATCGTTTAATTTTCAATGTTGAATATACAATTAATGAATTTAAAGTTGAAAGATCCAAAGCAATAGCAATAGTTGAAGATAGTGCCAATTTCCCAGCTTTAGTGCCATTACAACAAAACGAATTTATTCAAAAAGTTCGTGCAAGCGAAAATTATGATGAATTAAGAAAGTTAATTGATATTACAAATGATAATTCAGGTTTAATCAAAGAAACCAATGATAAAATGGTTAAATTAAGAAAAATGTATGATGATTTATACAAATTGAAAGAACAACCAGATTTTCCAGAAGAATATCGTGACGAAATTGAAACTATTTTAGAAAAATATCCTGCAAATAAAGACTATGCCTTTACTTTTATTAGAGTTGAGGATGTTGATCCTCGAATTGACGAAATTGAACTATTTTGAGAATATTTAGATGCTTTAGAAAGCATTAAAAACAAACAAAACTTAACTCCAAAACAAAAAGAATTATTAAAAGATCTTGTTGATCAAAAAATAAAAGACAGCTCATTAAATAAAGCTGATAAAGTAACTGAACTTCAAAATCTTAAAAACAAGATCAATGATTTAGATGATTTAATGCAAGATGTTAAAGATTTAAAAGAATCTGCACTGAAAACAAAAGAAACTGATAACTACAAACTTTCATCAAGTGAAAACAAAAAAGTATTAGATCAAGCGATTGAAAATTTAATTAAAGCAGATGATTCAATTGACAAAGAATTTATTAATACACTTACTGATAATGTAAGAAACGCAATTGAA
The DNA here is from genome assembly GCF_900660605.1 of Mycoplasmopsis glycophila. Taxonomy (NCBI): domain Bacteria; kingdom Bacillati; phylum Mycoplasmatota; order Mycoplasmoidales; family Metamycoplasmataceae; genus Mycoplasmopsis; species Mycoplasmopsis glycophila. Next base: position 340,624 of record NZ_LR215024.1, read on the forward strand.
AATCTTGAAGGTGTTGAAGGACTAGCACAAGCTAAAGCAAAAGCAAGAGAAGCTCTGAAAAAATTAAATGCTTTAAATAACAAGCAAATTAAACAAATTAACGATAAAATTAGCGAAGCTCATTCAATTGATGAACTTAAAAACATCATTAAAATCGAAGCAAACGATCAATTAGGTTCTGCTAATACACTTAATGAATTAATGTCACAGTTAAGAGACTTAAAAGCTAAAAGTGAAGCAATTAAAAACATAAGTAGTGCAGATTACCTTAAATATGGTCAAGCATCAAGCAACTTAAAAGATGTATTTAATAAAATATTGCAAGACGTTACTGCAAATCTTGAGCTTTTAGATCTTAAAAAAGATGTTGTGCAAGATAAAATCAATAAATTAAAAACAGCTTATGATAATTTAAATGGAGTTCAAAACTTACAAAGTGCTAAAAATAATGCAATTTCCAAAGTTAATGACATTACTTTATTGCCACATTTAAATAACAAACAAAGAGAAGAATTAGTTAAAGAAATTAATACTCAAAACGATGTAGCTAGAATTAAAAGTATTATTGATGTCAAAGACAAAAGCGTAGTTGGTACTGCAAAAGACCTTGATGATGCTATGAGTGAATTTCTTGAAGAGTTAGCTAAATCAAACGAAACAAAAGCTAAAGATAAATATATTAATTCTGATTCACAATATAAGGATGCTTTTGATCTTGCTTTAGAAAGAGCAAATCAAGCTAAAGAGCTTAATTTAAGTGTTGAACAAGCTAATAATCTTAAAAATAATTTAGCAAGTGCTCGTGCTAACTTAAATGGTGGTTCAACAAGTGAAAAACGGGATGAACTTAAAGAAGAAATTGAAAATAGCAATGTTCTACCACCGGCATTAAAAGAAAAAATTAAAGATAAATTAGACGAAGCAGATTCACTTGAAAAACTTAAAGAGTTAGAAAACACAATTAATGAAATTATTAGTAAACTTGATGAGCTTAAAAAACAAAACGATAAAGCTTCTAATATCATTAATGATCCAAATCTAGCTGATAAAGCGAATAAAGAGCTTGAAAATGAACTTAAAAACAGAGTAAATGAAAATAATGAGTTAATAAATGATACAACAGCAAATGAAGAGTATTTTGATTTAGATAATCCTGATTTAATTAAGAATAAAATTGATGAACTGATTAATAATACAAGTGAATCACTTGATAAATTTGCAAACAAAGCAAAAGAAAATGCAATTGAAAAAGTTGACAGTTTAGATAACCTCAATAATGCTCAAAAACAAGATTTTCTAAATCGAATCGAAGCTAATCAAAATGATTTAAACAAAGTTGTAGCTCTTATTAATGAAGCAACAGAATTAAATGATAAAATGTCTGAACTTAAAAATTACATTGATTCAGTTATTAAACAAGGAGAAGATAAAAATCCACTTGAGAACCTTAATTTTGTTGATGCAGATAAAGAGTTACAAAATAAATTTAAAGAAACATATGAAAATGCTTTAAATAACTTAAATAAAGACTCTGGAGCAAACTTAAATCTAGATCAAATTAGCGAATTACTTAATAAACTTAAAGAAGATTTTGAGTCTCTAAACGGAAATAAAAAACGTGAAGATAAGATCAATGCGCTCAAGGAACTTGTAAGTCAATCAAATAGCATAAGAAATTCAGCAAGTTATAAAAATGCCGCGCAAGATAAAAAAGATGAGTACAACAATGCAATTAGTAATGCAGAAAATATTTTAAATAATCCAAATAATTTTAGCTTACAAGATATTGAAGAAGCAATCCATAAAATTGAAGATGCACTGAATAGAATTGCTCCAAATGTTGAAAATCTTAAGGATAAAATTGATAATTTACCTAACTTAAGCCCAGAAGAAAAAGAAAAGTTTAAAGAGCAAATTGACAACTCAACAAGCAATGATCAAATTGTTGATGCATTCAACAAAGCGAAAGAAGTTAACAAGAAAAAAGGTGATTTAATTAATCTTATTTACTCTAAAGAGAATTTATCAAACAAAGATAAAGAACAACTCAAAGAAAAAGTCAAAAATGCAGATTCAACAGATCAAAATTGAGAAGAAAAACTCAAAGAAGCAATCGAAAATGCAAATAAAATCATTGGCGAGTTAACTATAGATATTACAAATCATAATTTAAGTAATGAACAGCTTGATGAGATTTGAAATAAACTAAATGAAATTGGTATCAACAACCCTGATTACAAAAAAATTATTGATAAACTAAAAGAATATAACAATTTAGCTTCAAAATTAGATGAGTACAAAAACTCAAATGTTAATGATCAAAATTATGAAGAGATCAAAAACAAACTTAAGGAATTAGTTGAAAATAACCTAGATGTTGATCTTGAAGATCCAAAACACGCTAATTTAAAAGATCAATTAATTAAAGAAAAAGAAAAGCTAAATAAATTAGCTAATGCAGAAATGGATTTAGTAGATGCACTATTAAATAATGACCAAGATAAATTTAATCATGCATTTGATGAAATTCACTCAATCGATCCAAACTTATATAACACATTTAAACAAGAATTAGATCAAATTAACTACTTTGAGATTGTTAACAAGGATTCGTCAGATTTAACAAAAGAAGACATCGACAATCTTAAGAAAATTACAAAACAAGATTCATCAGATGTTATTTACAGCGCTATAAAAGAAGCTAATAAAGATAATGTGACACAAAAACCAAGTAGTAGACTTGCATGATTATGAATCTTATTGGCTCTTTTAGCAGCTACTGGAACTGGAATTATAGCGTTTGCAATTAAAAAGAGAAAAGATAAAAACTAATTTTCAAGCCTATATTTAAGAAATTAACACAAGTTTTGAATTAAGCTTGTGTTTTTCTTTCGCATCCTGAGTTTCCAAGTTAAAAAGCATAAAAAAGACGAATATTACTATAATATAGCGATATTCGTCTTTTTTGTGTCTTAAATTACACACATAAATTTAACCTATGCAAGCAATGAAGTCTTTGTAAATTTTGAAATATTTTTTATGATCTTCATCAAATTCATTAGTTGTCGTGTTTACAATTTCTCCATTCACTTCCTTTTTGGACATTTTTATTAGATTTATAGAGTCAATAAGCATTTTTAAAGTTACTTCTTGTATTTCTCCATTATCATCATAATATTTCTTTAATTTAAAGAGACAATACTTTAATGTCACAAGTGATAAAAAACATAATAGTATATGAGCTAAAATATGATTTTCATTGTGAACATATACTGGTCTAATTTGAATTGATGATTTTAAAGTTCTAAAATTCTCTTCAACTTTTCACTGTTGTCTGTAAATTTCTATAGCTTTTTCAGCTGTTAGGTTGTGAATATTTGTTTCAATCATGTAAAAACCGTCTTGATCGGCTATTTTTTTAATTTTCTCATAGTTCAATTTTGCAACTGTTTTACCTTCAATATCCATGTATTTTTTCTTGTATTCAGGCACTAAATCACTCAAACAAATTTTTTGATTTGTGGATTTTTTATCTATTTTGGATAAGAAATTTAATCTTTTTATTCTATCAAGTGTTTGTTTTGCTGGACTAAAGTAAACAATTTGTTTTCTTATTTCACCATTAAATCTCTTTTTGTTTCACACTGAATCTACATATCTTTCTTTCGAAAAAATTTCATTTTTGTACATGTAATCTTTATCCTCAACGATAAAATTTCTGCCTTCTTCATTCAATGTATCAATTCTTTTTTGGAAAATGTATTTGAAGCCTTTTTGTTCAAGGAAACGAAGATTTGCATTGTTATTTAAACCACGATCTGCAACTATTGTCAAGTTTGATATATTGTAAATTTTCTTCATTTCAACAAGAAAATCAATCATTGTTTTAGAATCAGCAGTATTTCCTGGAAAAACTTTGTAATGAAATGGTATTCCATTTGAATCCACTGACATAGCAATTACAACTTGATCTTCATTATGTTTCCCATCTTTTGAAAAGCCTTTTTTTCTTATTCCTTTTCTTTCAAAACTTTCGAAATAAACAGTTGTATTGTCAAAATGAAGTATATGATCATTTGTATTTGTTAGCTCGTTAATTTTTTTATGCAAATCAGCTAAAATGGTATTTTTATGCTCCAAAACTGTATCTAAATAGTTAAAAATTGATGATTTTTGAACATCTATTTTATTTATAAAATCGTTTTTATTTTTAAATTGTGATGTATAACTTCTTGGTATCAAAATACGAGTCGCAATGATAAAATCCAAAACTTCTTCTAAAGCCTTGTGTTTAGTTTTTGGAAGAGATTTGAATAACTCCAATTCTTTAATAATCTTGTAAATTGCTTCAATTCCGATATTTTGAAATTTAGTTTTAACAGAAGTTGGATCCAACATTTTAAAAAACTCTGCTTTAACATCTTTTTTACTTAAATTAGTGTTTATTTGTGCTGCTATTGGTTTAATATCATCAATTTCGGAAAGGTTATATTTCTCTTTAATATCTTCTCAGTATCCTAAACCTACTTGACTTCCATATCCTTTGCCGAAACCTTTTGAAATTGCTAACACCAAATAATACTTACCATTTTGTTTTTTCTTGCATAAATTATATTTCATAACATATATATTATACCATATTTAAGTGTGTAAAGTGTGTAAAAAATAAAAATTTTTCGAAAATTCATATATCTACGATATATGGTTAAAAAAAGACCTCAAAAAATGAGGTCTAACTTGGAAACGCAGGATGCACTATTAAATAATGACCAAGATAAATTTAATCATGCATTTGATGAAATTCACTCAATCGATCCAAACTTATATAACACATTTAAACAAGAATTAGATCAAATTAACTACTTTGAGATTGTTAACAAGGATTCGTCAGATTTAACAAAAGAAGACATCGACAATCTTAAGAAAATTACAAAACAAGATTCATCAGATGTTATTTACAGCGCTATAAAAGAAGCTAATAAAGATAATGTGACACAAAAACCAAGTAGTAGACTTGCATGATTATGAATCTTATTGGCTCTTTTAGCAGCTACTGGAACTGGAATTATAGCGTTTGCAATTAAAAAGAGAAAAGATAAAAACTAATTTTCAAGCCTATATTTAAGAAATTAACACAAGTTTTGAATTAAGCTTGTGTTTTTCTTTCGCATAATGAGAAAAAGAAAAAACACAACATTTAGTTGTGTTAACGGTCATTAAAATGAAATGGAGCGAGTGAAGGGAATCGAACCCTCATAGTCAGCTTGGAAGGCTGAAGTTCTGCCATTAAACTACACTCGCGTGTATTTGTGTATATATTATAACATCTTATTATTAAGAGTCAAACAAAAATTATAAAAAAACATAGAACTTTTTTGCTCTATGTTTGGTTTTAGTATGTGCATTATTCACTTAATTTTAAAAAGTCTAAACTTAATTCAACAAGAGTTTTTTTACCGAATGTTTCAATCGAAATTATTGCTGTATTGTTTTCTAAAATAATATTTTCAATTGGACCAATTTCACCTTTATAAGGACCATCAACAACTTCAACTAGATCACCTACTTTGAGTTCAAGTAAGTTTTTACCAGTGTTAAATAATTCAATTGCCTCTGCTTCAGTTTTAATCATTTTTTTCATTTCTAATGAACTTACAGGAGTAGGTTTAGCTCCTTTTCCTGATGAACCAACTAATCCTGTGACATATTGTGTGTTACGTACAACAAATCAAGCTTTGTCTGTCATATTCATTTTGGCAAAAATATAACCAGGGTAAAGATTAATTCATTTAACCTTATATGCATCGCCATGAATTTTTTTATCTAATTCTTTAGCTGTTAAAGTTGGTTTTCTAAAAATTTTGAAAGGACCTTCTTCAGTTGCTTTTAGGTCAAAATTTTCTTCTACTTGTTCAGCGAAAATACGGTTATTTAGTGACTCAACAACGTTTTCTTCTTTTCCTCTAACTGTTGAAATCATATATCATTTAAAATTATTCATTTAGACCTCTCTATTTTGATATTTTATAGTTTGTTTATTATTTTATGTAATGTTTAAATATCCTCAAAGTTGTTGACAAGCAATCGAAACAAGATACACAAAAAGAACGAAAATTGCTGTAAAAATAATGATTTTAATTAAATTTTTTCAATTTTGTGTTGAGTTTGGTCATCTTACCCGTTTGATTTCTTTAACCACTCTCCGAAAGAAATATCTTTTTTCCTTGCTACGAGCTTTTGATTGCTCTTGTGGTGTTTGGGGTAATTCTAATGCTTGTAATTCTTTATTTTTTCTTTTAAACATTATTAAACTTCTTCTTTATGTGTTGTTTGTGTTTTACAATGAGGACAAAATTTTTTAACAACAAGACGCTCTGGATTTCCAGCACTCTTGTTTTTTACATAATTTTTCTTTTTGCAAATTTCACATGCAATCGAAACTTTATTATTAGTCATACATTAATTTTAGCACATGCAATATTTAACAAAATAATTTATTTCTAATTTTTTTAATTAGGTAAATTCTTTTGTTATAGTTTAGCTCCTTTGAAAAAAGATCTCCTTTGCCAAATAGCATATCAACATAAGTTTGTTCTTTCGGAGTCAAAAAGTTCTCGGAAGTTATCTTTGCTTTTAATTCTTGCAAACGGGATTCTTTGTATGCACGTCTTGAAGAGATAGCTCATAATATCTCTTGTAATTTAGTTCTTGGAAATTCTAATTCGGATAGTTTTCGTTCGAATTTAAATTGAGCGTTTTTAGCTAAATTAAAGTAATTTAAGGTTTGTAATTTAATATCTTTCCAAAAGAAATTTACAAAATTATATTCTTGAAATCTTTCTTTGGAGTATTTTTCAATAGTTGCAAATACTTGTTCTAATAATTTGTTATAAACTTCTTGAAATTCAAAAAAGCCAGCTCCAGTAATTCTAAAAATTTTGGATGCTAGAACTTTGATGTTTCTGTTATGGTAAGTTTTAAAGTTGTAAATTAATTTTTCTTTTGTAATTTTGCTTTCTTCATCTAAATGAAAAAAGGTTAACATTTCTTGCGTGAGATTTAAGTTTTTATTCTTGGTCATTTTTATTAATTAAATCAAAAAGTATGATCCCTGTTGCTACAGACACGTTTAATGATTGAACATTACCAAATTGCTTAATATACACTGTTTGATCAACAACAGAAAGAACGCTCTTTGACACTCCTGTTCCTTCGTTACCGACAATTATGATAGTTGGTTTGTTGTATTCTACTTGTGTGTGAGGAAGAGCATTTTGATCTAAAGTTGTTGCGTAAGCTCAATATCCTTCTTTTTGTAATTTCGAAATTGTTGCGCTTAAACTTGAAACACGATAGAAATTGGTATTGATTATTCCACCAGAAGAAATTTTTAAAACTGTTTCATTTATTTGGGCTGCATTATCCTTTGGTAAAATAATATCTTTAATCCCTGCAGCATTAGCTGTTCTAATAATTGCTCCTAAATTATGTGGATCTTGAATGTGATCTAAAATAAGGACATTGCTAGGCATGTTTTTAATTAAAAAAGGAAGATCACAATAAGTAATAGGACGAATTAAAGCAACAAAACCTTGGTGATTTTCTTTTGTTAATTTATTTAAAAAATCATTTGATTGCACTTCAAGCATTTTTGGAGGCACAAGATTTTCAAATAGTCTTAAATTTTCTTTTTTAGCTAAATAAATTTTTTCAATTTCAAAATTATATTTAACAGCTTCTAAAACAGAATTTCTTCCACACATTATTAATTGTTTCATTTTTTCTTTCCTTTTTTTCCGTCGAGTGAACTTTTTAAATTAATTTTTTGTTCATTAAAAGTTCTCTTTTAGCATCAGCAGCTAAATAGTCTTTATTTTTGAGATCCATCTGCCAGTTTTGATATATTTGAACATATTTTGGATAATCTTCATTTTTAAAATCAAAGCCAAGTGAATCAAAAATATAAACTAGTGTTGCGATATCTTCGTGTCTTTTCTCGGTATTAATTTTTTTAATTAAATCATTGATTGTTTTCATAAAATCACTAAATTTTCTATCAAATAGATCTTGAAAGGCTTTTGTGGCTAATTCATTATTTTTGTGATTCATTGCTACGCTACTTAAATGTGCTAAAAAATAAATATTTTTAATTTTACGAAGGATCTTATTTGAATTATTAAAAACATTTTCATCAATATTTATTAAACTAGTTACATTATTAAGTAAGATGATTAATTTAAAAATATCTGGTTCATATTGAGTGATAAAATCAGAAGCTAAAAAAACATTTTGCAATGATTTAGACATTTTGATTCCATTTAAATTAATTTGACCAGTACGAAGTCATTTAGTAGTTATATCTTTTTTGGTTATTGCATAATATTGTATGTTTTCATTTTCGTGGTGTGGAAAAGTTAAATCCATTCCACCGCCATGGAGATCAAGCTTATCATCTTGAAAGTGTTTAAAAATTAATGCAGCACATTCTGTGTGTCATCCTGGTCTTCCACTCCCTAGAAATGAGTCAAATTTAATTCCTTGATTTGTGTTTTTTCATAGAGCAAAATCAGCAGGAAAATTTTTATTGTAGTTAGTATCTTCAAAAATCATAAACTCTAATTTTTGGTTAGATACACTTCCGTATTTATCTTTATATTTTTCGACATTAAATCAAAGATTTTTCTCAAGGTCAATATAAGCATCATTGTTGTCATGTAATCTTTGGATAAAATCATTAATTTTATCAATGTTTTTAGTAACGTATTCTAAATCAGTTATTGTGTCAACATTAAATTTGTTTAATATTTCTAAATATCTACGAGAATATAAATTTGCAACTTCAGTTTCGCTTGTTTTGGTTTCAAGAGCTTTTTGAATTATTTTGTCATCAATATCAGTGATATTATGAACAAATTTAAAGCTAATTCCAAGAGCTCTTGCAGCTTTTAAAATTAGATCCATAGTAATAATTGGTCTTAAATTACCAATATGAACATCATTATAAACCGTAGGTCCACATACATATATTTTTAACATAGTAAAAATATTATAAACATTTATATTCTTTTTAATCTTTATATTAAAAAAATAATTATAATTTGATATAGAAATTATTGTATTTTATTTAATTCAAACATTAATTTAAATAGCAAAATAAGGAGTAAAATGACTTTAAAAAACATAGTAAAAAAGGAAATTATTAAAGCTGTTTATGAAATGCAAGCTTCAAATTTCTTTGAAGAAAAATTTGAGCTTTTAGAAAAAGATTTCAATTTAACTGAGGCCAAAGTACCTGAAAAATTTAATGAAGATCAAATTAATTATGATTACGCTACAAACGTTGCTTTCATACTTAAAAAATACAAAAAAACATCTCCTATGGTTATTGCAGAACATTTAGTTGCAAAATTATCAAACAATCAATACATTAAACGTATTGATATTTCGGCACCCGGATTTATGAATATTGTTGTTTCGAATTTAGCTTTTAATAATGTGTTAAAAAATATTATTAATCAAAAAGAAAATTATGGGAAAAATGTTGTTGAGTCTCAAAAAATTAACCTTGAATATATCTCAGCCAATCCGACAGGTTTTTTACATGTAGGACACGCTAGAGGTGCTTGTTATGGAGATGCTCTTGTCCGTTTAATGAGACATGCTGGTCACAATGTTGAGTCAGAATATTATATTAACGACGCTGGAAATCAAATTAATGTTTTAGCAAATTCAGCAAGAGTAAGATATTTACATCTTTTTGGTATTGAAGCTCAAATGTCTGAAGATTGCTATCGTGGAAATGACATCGTGTGAGCTGCTGAAAAAATTAAAGAAAAGTATGGTGACTATTTTGTTGAAACTAATGAACAAAAATTTGAAGAATTTAAAAACGTAGCTACAGAAATTCTTTTAAACAAAATTAAATTTGATATCGCAAGACTTAATATTGAAATTGATACATATTCAAGTGAAAAAGCAGTAAAAGAATCTGGTTCAATTCAAGATGTGCTTCAAAAACTTCAAAAACACACTTATGTAAATGATGGTGCCTTATTTTTAAGAACAACAGATTATGGAGACGATAAAGATAGAGTTCTTATTAAAAGTGATGGAAGCGATTCATACTTGTTACCTGATATTGCGTACCATGAAACTAAATTTGCAAAAGCAGACCGTTTAATCAACATTTGAGGAGCAGATCATAGTGGTTATATTCCAAGAATGAAAATAGCAATGGAATGTTTAGGCCACAATCCAAATAATTTAGATATCTATACAATTCAATTAGTTAGATTGATCAAAGATGGACAAGAATTTAAAATGTCAAAAAGAGCAGGTACAAGCGTGACTCTTGAAGATCTTTTAGAGTATGCTTCTCCTGATGCTATTCGTTTTACTATGTTAACTAGAGAAATTAATAATAAATTTGATTTTGACATTGATTTTGCTAATTCTAAAGATGCTTCTAACCCTGTCTTTATTGTTCAATACTCACACTCAAGAAGTGTTAGTTTATTAGATAAATTAAAACAACCAAGTTTTACTAATGATCTTGTTTTTGTTGATAAAGCTAAAAAAGTGATTTTACTTCTTGATGAATTTCCTGAATTAATTCGTACAATTGTTGAAACTACAAAAGTTAATTTAATGAGCCAATACTTAATTAATTTAGCTAAAGCATTTAATAGTTTTTATGCAGAAACTAAATTATTAGGTCACGAATATGAAGCTAATTATGCTGCATTGGTGTTAGCATGTAAAAACGTGCTTGCACTAGGGTTATCATTAATTGGTGTATCAGCACCTGATCAAATGTAAAAAATTCTTTTGTGGTAAGCTTTCCACTAAAAATAATTTTTTAATGAATACTAATTAATATAAAAAAATAAAAACATATATTATATAATACAAGTATTGTTGTAATTGTAATATCGAAAGGATACTAAGATGAAAAACAAAACAATGCTAGAAATTGCTATTGAAATTATTTCTGAAGACACAGAAAAATCATTTAAATTTATGGAGCTTTTTGAAAAAGTAGAAGAGCAACTTAAAGAAAAATGAGAAAAAGATTTTGTCAATGAAGATAATGATTACGAAAAAATCAGAACAAAGAAAATGGGTGAATTATATCGTCTATTAACTGTTGATCGTAGATTTTCAAGAAATAGCGATGAAACATGAACAAGTTCGACTTTTGAAGTCTATTAATACTATAAAAATTTAAGGAGAAAAATGGCTTTAGTAAACGCATCAGAAATGCTCAAAAAAGCAAAAGAAGGAAAATACGCTATTCCTCACATTAACATTAATAATTTAGAATGAGCAAAGGCTGTTTTATTAACAGCTCAAGCAGAAAACTCACCAATTATTGTTGCTACAAGTGAAGGTGCAGTTAAATACATGGGTGGATTAGATGTAGTAGGAGGAATGGTTTTAGGTTTAATTAAAGACCTTAACATTACTGTTCCTGTTGCTTTACACCTTGACCACGGTTCATATGAAGGATGTAAAAAAGCAATTGAAAATGAAGCTTATACATCAATTATGTTCGATGGTTCACATGAAAAATTTGAAGAAAACTACCAAAAAACAAAAGAATTAGTTAAATTAGCTAAAGATAGAAACATGTCAATGGAAGCTGAAGTTGGAACAATCGGTGGAGAAGAAGACGGAATTGTTGGAGATGGAGAATTTGCAGATCCAAAAGAAGCTAAAATGATGGCTGAATTAGGAATTGATGTTCTTGCCGCTGGAATTGGAAACATTCATGGTCCATACCCTGCATCATGAAAATCATTAAGCTTTGAAACATTAGAAAAAATTTCAGAAGCTGCTGGAATCGGAATTGTTTTACATGGTGGAAGTGGTATTCCTTCAGAACAAATCAAAAAAGCTATTAGTTTAGGAATTACAAAAATCAACGTTAACACAGAACTTCAACAAGCAAACCACAAAGCATTAAGAGAATACATTCTTAGTGGAAAAGATCTTGAAGGTAAAAACTTTGACCCAAGAAAACTTTACAAACCAGGTTTTGATGCAATGTGTGAAACAGTTAGAGAAAAAATTCACGAATTTGGTTCAAACAACAAAGCTTAATTAAATGCATTTTAAAGATACTCAAAACATTTTAATGTGTTTTGAGTTTTTTACTTGATTTTAAGCATATGTTCCAAGTTTAAAAGAAATTATAAGAAAAACCAGCTTAATATAAGCTGGTTTAATGGCTTTCAAATAAGACTTTATTTTGCATCTTTTTTATTCTTTCTTTTCTTGAAGATAAAGAAGATAAATCATGCAGCAAAGACAGTAATTGCTCCGCCTACTGCAACTAAAAGAATTCAAATTTTGCTATTTTTTTTAGTTGTTTGATCTCTGTGTTCAGTTTCTGTAGGTGTTGTTGGAGTTGTATTTGCTCCACCTTGGTTTGAAGTAGAGCCACCGTTATTTGTTGGTTCTGGTGTTGTGCTTTCTGCAAGTTTGCTTTTAACTTTTTTCTGAATTAAACTAAAAATTAAGTTATCAGAATCTTTTTGAACTAAATTCTTTAATTGATTTCTTTGTTGTTCTGTTAATTGACTATTTGGTTTATTAATTAAAGCAAAATAATCATTAAATTCTAAATGTTGAGCAAATTCTGGGAATTGAAGTGAACTTGGTGCTTGATTAAGTAAAATATAAAGTGTCATACCGTCGTTTGTTTCAATAGCTTTAATCATGTCTAAATAAATGTTTGCATTTTTTGTAAATGTTGATAAAGGGCCACTAATTGCTTGACTAGCTAAATTTACAAGTTCGTTATTTGAATCGGCAGGCTTATTGATTTTTACATCATTAAGCATATAATCAACAATTTGCTCTCTAATAGAATTTAATTTTTCACTTGGAAGTTTGCTTTTCATAAATTTAGGAATAGCGTCAGCTCTTTTTAATTCATTAGCTAATTTGTTATCAAGTTCTGAATCATTATGTGCAATAGCTGTAAGATTCATGATATTTTGTGAAATTTGCTCTAAAGCACGTTCAAGAATATCTTTTTCATTTAATGCAAAAAGAGTTTGAATTCTTTTATGTCATGATTTTACTACTTGAGCATAGTTTTTATGTGTTACATTTGGTTTTTTAATTTCACCAAGAGCTTGCTTGATGTATTTTGAGTTTTTAGCATCTGTATCAAATGTTGTTGTCTCACTTGAATTTTCAATTTCTTTGATTGTTTCGTATGTTTCTTCTAAAGCTTCAACTGTTTTTGTAATTTCAGCAAGTTTTTCAGCAATAGTTTCTGTTAATCCATTTGGGTTAAAATTAGCATCTCCTGTGTATAATACAGCAATTTGGTCAACAATGTTTTTTCTAACTTCTTCTGGAAGCTCTGTATTACATTGAATTTCAATAATTTTGTCATAAACAAGGTTTAGTGCATCTACTTTTGATCTAATTTACTTCCATTAGTATCATCATAGTTTTTGATGTTTGTTATACGCTCAATTAAATCCTTTTTAGCTGAATTATCACTGTTAGTAGCAAAATTATCACCTATCATGTTATTCATCACATTCATTACTGCGTTTGATTTAGCAAAGTTTCCTTCAAATATCTCACGAATATTATCTTTGTATTGATCGTAATGATCCATTGCATAAGAAGGTTAGTAAAGTCATTCCATTCTTGTTGTTCCAACAACGTGAGTATTGTTGTTTTGTGGATCTGCTAATCAAACTGCTTTGACAGCTTCATCTTTTGGCTCTAAAGCAAATGCTTTAATCATTGTTTCAACATATAAAGCCATATCTTCTAATATTTTGACAAACTTTGCCATCTCTTCTTCTGTTGTCCCTTGACTTAATGTTTTAATACCAGGAAGAGAAGTTGTTCCACCATTTTTTTGACACTCCCAAATTTTTCTTTTGTACAAAAAACAAAATAAAAAACGGTCGTTTGACCGAATTTTATTTAATTAATTTTTACTAGATGATAAGTCCAAGACCTAATAAAACTGCAAGTGTGAATAATGCTGCTCAAACTAAAGCAAATGAAAATACTACAAGTCCTTTGAATGCTCAATCATCTGATTGGTCTTCATCGCTTGCTTTTTCTACAACTGTTTCTTTAACAACTTCTTTTTCAACTGGTCATTTGAATACAACAAATTTATTTAATCCAGCTTTTTGAGCGTCTGCAAAAATAGCGAATTTGTAATCTTTTTCAGGTACAAATGCTACGTGTTTGTATTCATATAAAACATATGATGTTGCTTGTGCTAATCTTACGTTTTCTTGAGCTTCATCAAGTACATAAACTGCTGTAGCTGGTGAGTTCTTAATTTCATTTGAACTTACAACTTTATCAGATAAATGTTTTTGTGTGTGAGCAAGAGAAAGTTCAGCTAATTTAAGTAATTTGTGTGAATCTTCTTCTAATTGTTGTTTTTCTAATTCTTTTCCTGCTTTAACTGCTAAATCGATATTTGATTTAATTTCGTTGTAATCTTCTTTTGAAGTTACTTTTTGTTCTTCAATTTTATCTAAAAGTTTTTCAACTTTGTTAGCATATAAAGCTAAAGCTTTTACTTTATCTTCTTTATCTAAATCACCAAAGAAAGCAAATTTAACAACTTCATCTTCTTTAACGTATACAGGAACTTCTTTAATCACTTCTTTAACAACTTCAACTTCTTTGATAACTTCTTTTTCAACTGGTTTTTCAACAACATTTTGTTCTTGTTCTTTTAATAAAGCTTCTTGGCGAGCTTTTAAAATTTCAATTTGTCTGTTAAGAAGTTCTTTGTCTGAACTAGAATCTTGTAATTTATTCATTAAATCTTGAATTTCATCGTGAAATTCTGAGTTTGTTGAACTAAGTAAAGCAGCTAATTCAGCAATTTTTGCTCTTAATTCTTCAATTTCTAAATCTTTTTTAGATTTTTTTCTTTCAATAACGATATCGTCATCTACAGGGAAATATGTGTGGTGATCTTTTAATACTTTAAAATCAACAACTTGAGCTAAAGAATCTGCAGCTTCTTTTTCGTCTCTAAGGCCATTTTCAAGTATGTTAAGTTCTTTTAATGTTTCATTGTAGTCTAATTGACCGTCAAATTTTTCAACATTAAGTTCGTATTCCATTTGACCATTTTCAGGATTTTTCTCAGCAATAAGAAGTCCTCCTCAAACTTTACGATCATTTTGGAATCAAGTAGCACAATCATATCCTAATGATAAAAATCAAGCCATTGCATCTTTACGTGTTTTGAAAACAGCAAGTGCTGATTCAACCTTAGGGTGTTTAAGTGCTCATGGATAATTTTTATCTTTGTTTGGTTTATACAAACATTGTAAACGTTTCATATAATAGCTCCTTTATTTTCCCGGTTATTTTTGTATATATACATTTTTATTTAATATTAAATAAAAAATTGATTAAATATTAATCGTTATAATTATAACAAGTTTTTTTCTTTTTTATTAGTACGAAAATATCTATAATATAGTGCTAAAAATTATTTTATTAAAAATTTTATTTTTTATTTTCTCTTTATTTATAATTAATATTATGGAATATAAAAATAGAGATATTGTAGTAGGAAAAGTTTTACAAGTTGGTAAAAAATTTGCTGTGTTAGAAACCAAAGATGCTGCGCGTTTTTTAATTTATAGAAATGAAATTAGTGATTTTCACAAACATAAAGCAACTGATATTTTATTTCCTAACGATATTGTCAACTTTGTAGTTTTATCTTTTAATAATTCAAAAAGACAAGGGGTTGGAAGTTTTAAACTTAACCATCCAAATTATATGTATTCTCCATTTGTTTATAAATTAAAAGAAACTAGAAGTGGTTTTCGAAATCTTTTGAATTACACAATGGGTAGCGTAAAAGAAATGCAAAAAGAAAATGAATACAAGAAAAAATAACAAAGTAACAAAAGAAATTTAAAGACGACTTTTTAGTCGTTTTTTTTGTGCTTTTTACACAAAAAGCAATGAAAAAGGAGCAAAACAATGTTTTGCTCCCCTTACTGCTTATTATTTAAGTGAAAGGCGGGATATATCGCAAGCAGTGATAACTCATAGTTATCTCATTCTTGTCTGTGACAAGCATTAATAATATTTTAACATACTTTAAAATTTTTTGCAAATTATTTTTTTGTTATTTCGATTAATTTATTTTGTAGATCTAAATCTTTTTCTAGGTACTCTTTCATATTTTTTTTGCCTTGAGCAATGTTTTTATCATTGATGCTATATCATGAACCTTTTTTATCTAAGATTCCTTCTTCAACAGCAATATCAATTAATTCGCCTCAGTTGTCGATTCCACGAGCAAAATAAATTTCACTAGTAGCGGTTTTGTAAGGAGCTGATAATTTATTTTTTACTACTTTGAATTTTATTTCGTTACCAATGATGTCCTTAGTTTCATTAATTGTTGCGCCTTTACGTACTTCGATTCGAATACTTGAATAAAATTTTAAAGCACGGCCTCCAGGTGTTGTTTCGGGATTTCCGAATATTACACCAATTTTTTCTCTAATTTGGTTAATAAAAATAATTGCAGTTTTATTTTTATTTAAGCTACCTGTTGTTTTACGAAGTGCTTTAGACATTAAACGTGCTTGTAAACCTATTTGTTGATCAACCATTTCGCCATGTAGTTCAGCTTCTGGAACTAATGCAGCAACTGAATCAACAACAATTAAATCAACTTTCCCTGTTTTAGCTAGAATATCAACAATCTCTAAAGCTTGTTCACCCGAATCTGGCTGTGAAAGAATTAAATTATCGACATCTACACCTATATTTGCAGCATAACCAGGATCAATTGAATGTTCTGCGTCAATAAGTGCGGCAATTCCGCCAGATTTTTGAATTGAAGCAATAGCATGTAATGCTAGTGTTGTTTTACCACAGCTTTCAGGACCATAAATTTCAATAATTCTACCTCTTGGAAAACCACCGATTCCTAACGCTTTATCTAAAGCATAACTTCCGCTGTGAAAAGTTTCGATCGAAACATCAGGGATATCTCCGAGCAACATTATTGCTTCTTTACCGTATTTTTTTTCAATTTCTTTAATTGCATCCTTGATTTCTTTTTCAGAATCAATTGTGATATTTTTATTTGTTTCCATTTTTCCTCCCATTATATAAATATTTTTTTTCGAGATATGTACAAATAAAAAACAAAAAAATCTTTTAATACGTTTTTGTTCGCAAAAACAACGTACTAAAAGATTTGTCTGAATATTATTATTTACGGATGTTAAGTTCAACTAAAGTTTTTGAGTAAGTTTCTAAATCATTTTCTTTTAAGTGTTTAAGTAAAACTTTACGTTGTGCAATTTTAGCCAAGAAACCTCTACGTGAGTGGTTGTCTTTAGGGTTTTTTAAGAAGTGAGGTTTAAGTGATTCGATGTCTTCTGTAAGGATAGCGATTTGAACCACAGCGTTACCTGTATCTTTTTCATTTTTTCCGTATTTTTTAATTAATTCGGCTTTTCTTTCTTTTGAAACCATAATAATCTCCTTGATTTTGTATTATGTTTTATTCCTAGTTATTACTTTTAAAAAGTAATACCAAGAATAAAATTTATGTTTTTTGCAATTTTGAAAGTAAATTTGCTTATTTATTATAACACTTTAAATAAAACTAGAAAGTGAATTTTTCTCTTGTTTTTTCAATGTCAATACTCTTAATTTCATCGTCTAAATGTGACTTAATTAAACGAATTTCCGAATCAAATTCAAAGTATAAAAATTGATTTTTCGAAGGTTCATATTCTTCATTATCAACTAAAATATACTCTCATTTTTGCTTCGTATTAATGTGCAAAAGGCCGTAGAATGCGTATTTTTGGTCATAGAAAATTCCACAGTAAATTCCTGGGTGAATTTGAGTATATTTCAAGTTATCACGCATTACGGTATTTGGATCAATATTGCTTATTTTAAAAGAAATGGTGTAATTATTGACTAAATATTTATTTAAATCTTCAATTTCTCCAAATAATAATTTTTCTTTAAGTAGGGAAGTGCTAATTTTTATACCTGTTTGCTTGAGTAATTGGATTATATAAACATTTGCTAATGGTAGGAATTTTGCAATATCATGTGAGGTAGCACTTGCTCCTTTTCCAAATTTAAAATCTTCACCTACAAAGATATTGACAGGCAAATTATTTGTTAATTTTTGGAGGAATTGCTCGGGCTGCATTAATCCAATTTTTGAGAAATTAAGCTCTACAATACAGTCGAATTCAAGTTGAGCAAGCGATCAGTATTTAGCAGTTCGATCTGTAAAAGCTTGACTTTTGCTAATTGGCAAATCATCGTTATTAAAAGTTATAAGTACTTTTCGACCGTTGCTTTTCTTTTTTAGCATTTCATTGTAAATTGTTTGATGGCCGATGTGAAATGATTCAAAAGCACCAATCATAAAATTGTCGTTTTGTTTTGGAACAAATTCATCGAATTGGTAAATTATAACTTTATCTTTTTTTGACATATTAAATAAGTTTTAATTCTTTTAATTTTCAGTAAACTCCATCATATTCACAATCAATTGCTACATCGTTAGCAACACGTTTGATTTTATCATTTGCTCTTTCCATAGCTACACCGTAACCTGCATCGCGAATCATCTCGTAATCGTTTGAGCTATCTCCAAAAGCAATGATATTGTCCATTGTTAAATTTAAATGTTTAGCTAGTTTTTCAAGAGCATTACTTTTAGTAATGTTTTTAGGACTGATGAAAAATCCTTTTGTTCATCTTGCTGAAATTTCCATTTCATAATTATTTTCAATAATATATTTTTCAATTTGATCACTGAGTTCTCTTGTGTTGTCGCAATTAATAGTAATAACGAACAAATCTGTACGAGAAAGCATAGCTTCTTCGAAGTTGTGATAATTATGTTTGAAAGGTTTAATAAATCAAGAATCTAGATTTAATGATGGTGATTTGTAGACTTTATTAAAATCTGTTACTGAAAAACCATTCATTTGATCTTTGAACTTGTTATATAAGTCAATCACTTCTTCTTTCACTAATGTACTTTTATATAAAAAATTCTTTTCTTTATTATTTCAAATAAATGCTCCGTTGGCACCAATGAAATAATCAACTGGAGCTAGTTGTTCTAAAAAATCTCCAATTGTGGCAAATTCTCTAGCTGTACTAACTACTGTTGTAATTCCATTTGCTTTAAGAGCAGGGAAAACACTTTTTGTCTTGTCCGAGAATTTGAGTGATGCATTTGGTAAAAGTGTTCCGTCAACATCAAATGCTGCTAGTTTAATCATTTGTTTTAAATTTTTGATATTCATAATTTATTTCAACCTTTCTGTAAATACTTTTTTAGGAGCGAACCTATTCTCTTTAATCTCACCAATTGCTGCAATTTCGTTTTTTGAATTTAAAGCAAAAACAACACCATTTGGTAATTTGCTAGAAAATCTTCTGCCATATTTGAGTTGTTCTTTTTCATAATCGTTTAATTTGAATTTAGGTAACTGAATAATTTGGTCAATTTTAATTTCTTCGTAGCAATCTTCAAGTAATGAATTTAATTCAATATTACCACAAGCAATTCTTTTTAATTCTGTCATTACGCAGCTATTATTAAATTGCTTTGCAATATCTACAAGAATACTTCTTACATAGCTTCCTTCTGAAACGTGCATATAGAAAGTTGCTTCTTGCTTTTCAAAAGAAAAATCTATTAATTCTAGTTTATAAATCTTAATTTTTTGAGGTTTTAAGTTTATTTGTTGCTTTTCACGAGCATAATCGTATGCCTTTTTTCCGTTTATTTTTTTAGCACTATAAATTGGAGGGATTTGTTCTGTAAAATGTTTCACAATTTCAATACTTTTTAAAATTTCGTCTTTAGTAACTAATGGAAGATTGAGATTGATAACTTCAGTATCAATATCATATGAATCTGACTTAAAACCAAATTTACACTTTGCTAAATAAGTTTTAGTTTTATTTTCAATATATTGTAATAATTTAGTATCTTCCTCGGTCGCGACAATCATTAAACCACTTGCTAATGGATCTAAAATTCCGGTATGCCCGATTTTTTTGGTGTTTATTTTTTTACCTAAATCACGAATAGCTTTATTAGCATAAATTCCTTTAGGTTTATTGTATTTATAAAACATTTTACTCCTACTGAAATATACTTTTTTCTTTGATTTGCATCAAGTATCATTATTTTACTAAATTTTGCTTCAATTTATTTGGTTGAATATGAAAAAACAAAATCAAATATTAACCATAATTTCCAGATTTTATGTACTAAAATGCTATAATAAAACTTAATTATGAGTAGAGAAGTGAAAAAGAAAAATCCTATTATTATTTTTAGTGGTCCAAGTGGTGTTGGAAAAGGTACAATCGAAAGATTGCTTTTTAATTTTGATGAACTAAATCTTTCATTATCTTGTTCTGCTACAACTAGAAAAAAAAGAGAAGGTGAACTTGATGGTGTTCACTATCATTTTATTGATGTTGATGAATTTAGAGACAAGATTAAGAAATTTAAATTTTTAGAATTTTCATATCACCTTGGTAATTACTATGGAACTTTATATTCAGAATTAGATCGAATTCATAAAAAACATAAAGTTCCTATGCTTGAAATTGAAACAGGCGGAGCCAAACAAGTTATTGCAAAACTTATGGACTCAAAAAATCGAGAAAAATACAACCTAATTACTATTTTTGTTTTACCTCCTTCAATTGAAGAATTAAAACGTAGAATTATCAACCGTGGTAGTGAGGATGATGAAACTTTAAAATTAAGACTTTTAAAAGCAGAAAAAGAACTTGCAGAATGTGATATTTTCAAATACCAAATAATTAATGACGAACCTAATCGAGCAGCAGAAGAAATTAGAAGCATCTTACATAAGGAATTACAAATTGATTAAGTTTGCATCAAAATCCTTTAAAGGAGATTATCGAGCTAAAAACGACGACCGAGTTGCTGTTGTCACAAATGATTATGGTCATATTTTAGCTGTTTTATGCGATGGAATGGGTGGCCATTCATTTGGTGATTTTGCTGCAAGTAATTTAATTAATTCATTAACTGTTTCATTTAATGAGGAATATATTTATCAAGATCCGATTCAATCAAAAAAATGAATCACTACAGCAATTGAAGAAGCAAAAAGAGAGCTCAAAAAAGCTGCTGAGCAGGATTCTGCGAAAATTCACATGGGAACTACACTAGTAGCAGCTTTAATTATTCCGAAAGAAAAAAGAATTTTTATTTTTAACGCAGGTGATTCAAGAGCATATGTTTACACTAACAAAAATGAGTTAATTCAAATTACTCGTGATCAGAATTTTGGAAATTCACTAGTAGATAAAGGAATTGATAGCGATAATGCTTTTAGTCATGAAAATTCAAGATATTTAACTAGTGCTATTGGACCTAATTTAAATACAACAATTGAAATTTATGATCTTGAAGCTAAAAGTTATGAAAATATCCAAAAAATACTTTTAACCTCTGATGGTGTACATGAGTTTTTATATCACAATGAACTACAACACTTAATTTCTCAAGATAAAGATGCCGAGCAATTAGTTGAAGATTTTATTTCAAGAGCTGTAATTAGCCAATCAAATGATAATATGAGTGCAATAGTTGTTGATTTTGGTACCAAGGAAGGTGTGCAAAATGAATATCACTAAAACTTCTAAAATTTATGAAAAGTACGAAATCAAAAGCAAAATTGGTGGTGGTGGAATGGGAACTGTTTTTCTTGTCCATGATAAAGCTACTAATGAACCATTTGCTCTTAAATATCGTCACAACGATTTTAATGAAACTAATAAAAAACGTTTTCGTAACGAAAAAGAACTTCTCAAAAAAATAAACTCAAAAAGAATCCCAAAATTAGTTGACGAGTATGAAGATGACAAGGAACAATATTATGTCATGGAGTACATTGAAGGTATTACTTTATATTCGAAAATTAAAGATAACGGGCAACTCGATACAAAATTAGCAGTTAACTTTGCAAAGCAAATTGCAGAAGCAATTGGTGAAGTCCACTCTCATGGGATTATTCATAGAGACATTAAAAGTCAAAATATTTTAGTTGATAAATCGCAAAATATCAAGCTCATTGATTTAGGAATTTCCATTGGGGAAGAAACACAAAGACTGACAAAAACTAATGCCGTAATTTGTAGTCCTTATTATGCAGCTCCTGAATTAAGCACTAAAAATGCAAAAATAACTAAAGCTGTTGACATTTATGCACTTGGAGTTGTTCTTTATGAAATGTTAATTGGTAATTATCCTTTTGAAGGCGAAAGAGATGATCAAACCATTTTAATGCACCGTAATTCATCGTTTCCACGCCCTCGAGACCATCGAAATATACCGCAAGCACTTGAAAATGTAGTACTCAAAGCAACTGCTAAAAATGCTAAAGATCGTTATAAAGATGTTTGAGAGTTTATTAATGATCTTAAAACAGTTTTTAAAACAGAACGCATTTTAGAAAATCCAATCTCACAAAAAACAGGAAAACCAAAAAAGAACTTACCTGACTTTATTAATAGCAATGTTTTCTTAATAATTTCAATCTCTGTTATTTCTTCATTAATCATTACAATTTTTGTTTTAATTTCGGTTCTTTAAAATTATGAAAAATAATCAATATAAAGTTTTTTCAATTGTGGCAGGAATGTATAAATTGGTTAATAATCAAGAAGAAATTACTATTCCAGCTGCAGGTAAATTAAGATATTTAGAAATTCATCCAATAGTTGGTGATGAAGTGATTGTGTCAGAAGGAAAAATTGTTGAAGTTTTAGAGCGCAGAAATTCTTTTATACGTCCAAAAGTTGCTAATGTTGATCAAATGTTTGTCTTTATGTCAATTAAAGAACCTGAATTTCAACCTTATTTAGTTGACAAATATTTAGCAATTATTGAGCAAAAACAAATTAAACCGATTTTGTGTTTTACCAAAATCGATCTTGATCTAGAAAATAGCAAAAAATGATCAGAGTATTATCAAAACATGGGTTATGAAGTTTTTCTAATTGATAATACAAATTTCGATTCTAATGTGATTGATAAAATCAAAAAATCTTTAGTTCAAAAATATTCTGTTTTCATGGGTCAAAGTGGTGTTGGTAAAACTACAACACTTAATAGCTTGGGAAATTACAACTATGAAACACAAGCTATTTCAAAGGCATTAGGACGCGGAAAACACACAACTAGAGTTGTTACAATCATTCCATTTAATTCTGGTTATTTAATTGATACACCTGGTTTTTCTTCGTTAGATTTAGATCTTTCAAAAATTGAATTAGCGCAAAGTTATCGCACTTTTGCTACTTATAGCAAGATGTGTAAATTTCGTTCTTGCTTACATTCAAACGAACCAATCGAGTGATGTTATGTGAAACAAAATGTTGGAAAATCTTCCATTCCTTTGATTAGATATGAAAATTATTTAAAATTATTAAGTGAGATTAAATAGGGGGGAATTATGCAAAAATACGTTACACCAAGTTTATTAAACATTGAAGAAGGTCAGAGAATTCATGTTGCTAATGAACTTATTAAAAATGGAATCAAATGAATTCACTATGATATTATGGATGGTGAATTTGTTCCAAATACAGCTATTCCAGTTAAAGAAATAAAAGAAATAGATGAAAAAGGATTAAAACATATTAAAGATGCACACTTAATGGTTATCAATCCTTATGATTATGTGCCGCTTGTTTCGGAAATTTGTGATATTATTACTTTTCATTATGAAGCCATTATGGACGATTTAGAAAAATTTGAAGATTTTTTAGAAACACATTATCATGAGTTAAAAATTGGTTTAGCTATTAAACCAGAAACATCAGTTGATGAAATTAAACCTTTTTTAGATAAATTAGCTTTAGTCTTAGTTATGTCTGTTGAACCTGGTAAGGGCGGACAAAAATTTATGCCAATCGCACTGGATAAAATTAAACAACTTAAAGAAGAAAGAATTAAAAATAATTATGACTATTTAATTCAAGTAGATGGTGGAATTAATGCTGAAACAGGACCAATGTGCTTTAAAGCTGGAGCTGATGCTTGTGTTGCAGGAACATATTTAGTTTTCGAACCTACAAAAGAAAGAATTAATAGCTTACTTTGTAAATAATAAACAAAAAATAGCACCTAACAAAATTCTGCTAGGTGCTTTTTGTTTGCAAATTTAATATTTGATGTTTTGTTTTTCAAGTTCTTCACTAAAGCTATTTACGTATTCTTGATAAACAGATTCGATATTTGAATTTCCTGAGTTTCCAAGTTGGAAGCTCTTTTTTATACCTTTTACCTTATTACTTATATACATTGTATATAAGTACCATTTTCAATTATTTTAACTTTTTACAATGATTACAATGATAATAATGTATAATATAAATATGAGCAACTACATTTTGTATAAAAGAAAAAACCCAAAAGGGATTTACATTGCATTAGGAATATCAAAAGGATACGGTAAAGGGATTGGGAATTTAGTTGGATTAGGTTATTGAGAAGAAATTAAAGAAAAATATTCTCTACAAAACATCGATGATTTAAAACCAATTGCTAGATTGGTTCCTGTTGGAGAAGATAAAATTGAAGTTAAAACCAAATTTTTCCAATTGCTTAACCCAACATCTGTCGAAACAAATGTGAAAAACGTTGGTATTGAACTTATTTATAAAGTAATTAAAGAACTAGATTTATTTAAAGGATTACCTAAAACTAAACACAAATCTTTAGAAGAAGTATTGGAATTTATTGTTGCAACAAGAATAATTCAACCAAGAAGTTATATTTGTCAATACAAAAACAAAAATGATTTTTTACATGAGATAGATGTAAAAAAATCTTCAATTTATAACTATTTTGATACTTTTTTAGAATATAAAAATACAATTTTAGTCAATATTTATAACAAAATGCAAGAATTGACAACTAGAAACACAAAATTAATGCATTTTGATAATACAACTGTTTATTTTCAAAGTTTTTCAAGAGATGGTTTGAGACAAAGAGGTTTTTCTAAAGACGGAAAGCATGATGAAGATCAAATTGTTGTGGCTATGGCAGTTGATAATAATGGTATTCCTTTTCACTATAAAGTCTTCGAAGGAAATACTGGAGATTCTAAAACTCTTGTGAAATTTTTAATTGAAATGCAAAGAATTTACAAAACAAAAGACACAGTAATAGTTGCTGATAAAGGTATTAGTCAAAATGCAAATTTAAGATATTTAGAACAAAAAGGATATAAATATATAGTTCAGAAACGTATTGATATTCTTGGAAAAGAAGATAAAGCATTTATAGTAAATGATCAAGGGTTTGTTCAGGAAAATGATTATTTTACTAAATCTAGACTCGTCCAATCTGTTTGAGCTAAAAATAAAAATAAAAAAAGATATAGCGATACCTTTAGAAAACAATTTGTCTATTTTAGCCCTTCAAAACAAACTTTAGACAAAATAAAAAGACAAAATCTTATTAATAAATTGGAGAAAAAATCTATTAACGGTGAATTTCCATTAAGTGCTTTGGTTCCTGAATATAAGAAAAAGTATATGGATGTAGATGGTAAAACAGTTGGAAGATTAAATATCGAAAAAATTAAAAAAGTCGCTAATGAAGATGGTTTTTATATGATTGAAACCAACATAACAAATATAGATTCAAAAGAAGCGAATGAAATATATAAGGGACAATGAAAAGTGGAAGAAGGTTTTAGAACTTTAAAATCAGCAATCGAAGTTAGACCGATGTACGTCTATAAAGATGAACATATTCAATCTCATGTGTTTTTATGCTTTTTGTCTCTAATTGTTTTGAAATATTGCATTTATAAATTAAAGAAATTTTATAAAGATAATGGAGAGATCCAAAAACTCACAATGAATATGTTTATAGATGCATTGAAACTTATAACAATCACAACAAAGACTGTGAATGGTAAAGTTGTAAGTGAAATCAAGAATAATTTAGACCCAGAACATAAGGAATTAAACAAAATATATAGTGATTTTCAATATGTAGTGGATGGTCTATCATTGTAATTTAAAAGTACAAAAAACGAATACGCCTTATTTGTAGGTGTATTCGTTTTTTTCTTCATTACAACTTGGAAACGCAGGGAATTAATAGCTTACTTTGTAAATAATAAACAAAAAATAGCACCTAACAAAATTCTGCTAGGTGCTTTTTGTTTGCAAATTTAATATTTGATGTTTTGTTTTTCAAGTTCTTCACTAAAGCTATTTACGTATTCTTGATAAACAGATTCGATATTTGAATTTTGAAATTCGGAAGGGATTAGATGTATTCCTCAAATAATAAAGTATGTAAATCAAAGATTTTCTGCCTTATTTTCTTCGAAAGCATCAGTAAATTCTCTTACATTAATTTTGATTATTTTAAAAGGTAATTCATACATGTAAGGTTGTCATTTAAACTCAATATATGAATCTTCTAAAAACTCATTATTTTGGCTATATTTTTTATCAAAATATAAATCATTTTCGTCGAATGTTCAATTACTTAATATTTGATCAACTTGTTTTATTTTTCTTTTTCTAGTGTAAAAAAACGGAAAAATAAGTAACGAAAGCAAAATTGAGATAGCTCCTGTTAGTCCCATTGAAATATATGCAACAATTACATTATCTCGATCTATGAGCATCTCTATTGGAATTAAAAGAATAGAGCAAATAAATCAAATTCATGAACCTAAAACAAGTATTAGACAAGTTTTATTTTGTTTTTCTATTTTAGCTTTAAAGATATTTCATGCTTTTAAAAAAATAGCATTTGTCACATAAGAGTTTTTATGTTCATTTAGTAATATTATTTTCTTGTAAACAAGACTAAAACAACTTTTAAAAGTAAGTGTTGTATCCAATCTTTTTCTCATCTTCACCATAAAAAAGAATAGTGAAAATACTATGATAAAAAAGGGCGAAAAACCAATGATGAATTTTAGTTCTAAATACATTTTATCTCCTTTGTTTTTGCGCCAGATTTGCAAAAAATAGTTGCTAGCAGAAAAAACACTTTTGTTCTTTTTAGTTTTTTTGTATTTTTTTAGAAACTCTTTTAATTATTTTTTCTACTTGGTTAAGTATTTTTTCAATTTGCTCTTGTTCAATAATTTTGAATTTGCGATCTTCATAGAGAACTTTACCGTTAACTATAGTAGTTAAAACGTCCCCTTTGCTAGTTGAATAAACTAGTGAGTTAATGATGTTGTTTTGAGGTTTGTGTGCAGGATTGTTAATGTCTACAATTATTAAATCAGCAAGGAAACCTTTTTGAATTTTACCAAGCTCATTTTCCATTTGTAATGCTTTTGCAGCATTCACTGTTGCCATCTTCAGAATATCAAATGCTTTAATTCCAATTGGTGTGTTATTTTTGTATTTAGATAAAAGAGAAGCTATTTTTATAGTTTCAAACATGTCTAATGTGTTGTTTGAAGCTGCACCATCTGTTCCCAAAGTAATGTTAATACCTTCGTTTTGTAGATTTAATAAATCCATAATTCCTGAATTAAGTTTTAAGTTAGAAATTGGGTTATGTACTAAAGTAGCATCATTTTTTTTAATTGTTTGAATATCTTTGGCATTTAGATGAACAGCATGAGCAACAATACTTTTACTATTAACTAAATTAAATTGGTCAACTTTTTGAACAGGTGTTAAATTATGTTCTTTAAGTGAGTTTTCAACTTCGCTTCGAGATTCATTAAGGTGAATTGTAAGTAAAGCATCAAATTTTTCTTGTAACTCTTTTGCAATTTGAAGTGATTTATCGTTATTTGTATAAATTGCATGAGGAGCAACAATTGGGTTTATTAGTTTATTTTTCTCATATTTTGCGAAGAAATTTGATGTTTTAATTATTCTTGCTTCAAGGTCGTTTTTAGCGATTCCGTAACCTAAAAAAGCTCTCATTTTTAATTTTTGAGCAGCTTTTGCAGCCATATCTTCAAAGAAATACATATCTAAAAATGTTGTTGTTCCAGAAGCAATCATTTCGAGAATACCTACTAAAGCACCATAATAAATATCTTTTTGTGTTAGTTCGTCTTCAATTGGAAAAACGTAATTAAAAAGTCAATCTTCTAAATTGACATCATCGACATAGTTTCGAAGTAATGTCATGGCAACATGAGTGTGCGTGTTAATTAAACCGGGCATTACAAGATTTTTTTTGGCATCAATAACATAAGTTGGATTAAAATTTTGAATTTCTTTTCCGACGTGAAAAATTTTATTATTTAAAATATAGATGTTTTGATCTTTTAAAATTTCCTCTTTTTCCATCGTTAAAACGCAAGCATTTTTAATTAAAATTTTACTTTGCATATCGTACCTCTATTTTGGTCACAAATGTGAAATGGTACATCGTACAGGGTTCGAACCTGCGACCCGCTGGTTAAGAGCCAGCTGCTCTACCGACTGAGCTAACGATGCATAAATAATTATAAAACTTTTTATAATGGTTTTTTGTACAAATCAATATAATTTAAATAAACTTATATAAAGAAGAAAAACCTTTTATTTTAAATTAAAATTGTTTATTCAAAAAGGAGAATTTATGAAGAAGATTCGTACACGTTATGCTCCTAGCCCAACAGGGTATTTACACATCGGGGGAGCTCGAACAGCGCTATTTTGTTATTTATTTGCAAAACATTTTGGTGGTGATTTTATCTTCAGGCTTGAAGATACTGATGTTAAAAGAAATGTTGAAGGTGGAGAAGCTTCACAACTTGATAATTTAGCTTGACTTGGAATTATTCCTGATGAAAGTCCATTTAAACCAAACCCTGCTTGTGGACAGTACAGACAAAGCGAAAAATTAGAAAGATATCAAGAAGTAGCTAAAGAGTTATTGAACAAAGGTTTTGCCTATAAGGCATATGACACAACAGAAGAACTTGATGATCAAAAAGCAGAAAGTGATGCTAAAGGAATTCCAAGCTTTAGATACGATAGAAATTGACTTAAAATCTCAGAAGAAGAAAAAGAAAGAAGAGATAAACTTGGTCAATATTCAATTCGTCTAGCTATGCCAGATAAT
Organism: Mycoplasmopsis glycophila; assembly: GCF_900660605.1. Lineage (NCBI taxonomy): Bacteria > Bacillati > Mycoplasmatota > Mycoplasmoidales > Metamycoplasmataceae > Mycoplasmopsis > Mycoplasmopsis glycophila. The sequence goes on from NZ_LR215024.1 coordinate 369,764, forward strand.
GTTGAGTATGCTTGAGATGATATTGTTCGTGGTGAAATTAAATTTAACTCAAGTGATCTTGGAGATTGAGTTATCTACAAATCTGATGGTTTCCCAACTTATAATTTTGCCGTAGTAGTTGATGATCATGATATGTCAATTTCTCACGTTTTAAGAGGTGAAGAGCACATTGGAAATACACCTAAGCAATTAGCTATTTATCAATTTTTAAATTGAGAAGCACCAAGATTTGGACACCTTACAATTATCACTAATATGGAAGGTAAAAAACTTTCAAAAAGAGATTTAACACTAAAACAATTTATTGAAGATTACAAAAATGAAGGTTACATGCCTGAAGGTATCTTTAACTTCCTTGCTCTTTTAGGGTGAACAAGTGCAGATGCGCAAGAAATTTTAAGTAAAGAAGAGTTAATTGCAAAATTTGATCCTGAAAGATTAAGCAAAAGTCCTTCAAAATTTGATATTAGTAAAATGAATTGATTCTCAAAACACTATCTTAAAGAAAAAGATGATGAACAATTAATCCAAATGATGAATTTAGAACAGCTAGGATTAGATTTTGAATGATTAAAACTTTTTGTTTCGACTTATAAGCAAAGCTGCGTGACTCTTACTGAACTTAAAAATTACTTAAATGATTATTTAAATGTTAAAAATGAACTTGATGTAGAACTTTCTGAAAATGATCAAAAAGTTATTACTGAATTTGCTAATATTTTAAAAAACAAATTAAACGAAAAACCTTTTTCAATTGAAATGATTCAAGAAGCTATTAATGAAACTAGTTCTAATTTAGGAGTTAAAGGTAAAAATTTATTTATGCCAATTCGTTTAGCAACTACTTTTAACGCTCATGGCCCTGAACTAGCTAAAGCGATTTTCTTATTCGGTGAAAAAGTAGTATTAGAAAGATTAAAATAATAACAGGAGATAATAATGAAAATTAATTTTAAATCAACAATCCACCAAAACGGAGAACAACAAGTTATTGAGTTTTCTTCACCAGTAGAAATTACTAAAGAAGGTAATTTTACTGTTTTCTCTTTTACAGAACCAAACTCTGATGTTCACAACCGTATTGAAGTTTCAGAACAAGAAATTAATATTTTTGCAGGTTCTACAACAGTTTTACTTAAAAAAGATCAAAACTTTGAGTTTCCATTAGTAATTCCAATGGAAGACGGAAGCGAACAAACTTTCGAATTAGTTTCTAACTGAACAAAAACACAATTTGATGCACCACATTATTATATGTTTGAATACTCTTTATCAAGAGTTGTAAATACTGAATCTGTATTAATTGGTTCATACACAATTGAACTTACTATTTCAGAATAGAAAACTTCGCTACTAAAGCGAAGTTTTAGTGCTTTTATATAAGAAAAAAACAACATTATTTTATAATTAAAATTATGAAAAATATTGGTGTAGACATTACTAAAATTTCAAGATTTGAAAATGCTTCTCTTGCTTTTGCACATAGAATTTTATCAAGTAGTGAATTTGAAAAATTTTTAATGCTTGAAGATGCGAAAAAACCACTTTTTTTAGCACGCGCATGAGCGATTAAGGAAGCTATTTTTAAAGCTAATAATGATTATTTTAGCTATTCAAAAATTGAACTTATAAAAAAGAATCACCGTTGAACTTTTTTGAATTTTAGTATTTCTATTAGTCATGATGGCGATACGTTAATTGCTTTTGTGATTGAAAATTAGGAGATAATATGAAGAAATTTGCATTTAATATAAAACTTAAGAAAATGATTTTTGCTTTACCTTGACTTTTTAGAGCGAGAAAATTATGAAGTTGAGCTAGAAAACATAAAAAATCACCTGAAATGCTATCAGAAAACGAACGTTTTAGCTATCTTTTAAAATTATCGAAAAAAATTATGAATATTCACAATATTGATATGGAAGTAGTCGGACTTGATAATTTACCAAATAAAGGTGGTGTTATTCTTGCGCCTAACCATAAGTCAAATTTTGATGCTTTAGCATTAATTTATGCTTTAAGAAAGCAAACTCAAGCAAACGATGATGCACACAAAATTCCTACTTTTGTTGCTAAAAAAGAGTTAGAAAAGAAATTTATTATTGGGAATGCTTTGACTGTTTTAGATACTTTTACTATTGATCGTAAAAACTTTAGAGAAAGTATTGCGAAGTTAATGGAGTTCGGTGATTTTATTAAAGAAAAGAAAACTTATGGTGTTATTTTCCCTGAAGGAACTAGAGTAGCTGGTAAAGAATTAGGTGAGTTTAAAGCTGGTGCATTTAAAACTGCTGAAAAGAATTATTTAAATATTATTCCTGTAGCAATTGTAAATTCAGAAAAAGCGTTAGATTCAAGTCGTAAAGGACGTCTTAAAGTTACAGTTTCATTTTTAAAACCAATTAAAGCAAGTACTTTTGTCGGTCAAGATAATAAAGCACTAGGAGAAAAAGTTAGAAAATTAATTTCTGATGAAATAAATAAATATGAACAACAATAATGAAAATTTAGTAAATCAAACTAATTCTGAAGACTTTCGGATTGAAGAATATACTTTCAAATTCCAAAATTTTGATGGTCCACTTGATTTACTTTTATCACTTGTTAAAGATAAAAAAATTAGTTTGTTTGAAATTAATTTACTTGAAATAGCAAATCAATATCTAAAAATTATTTCACAAATTCGTGAAAGCGAAATTGATTTAGCTAGCGATTATTTAGTTATGGCCGCTTCGCTAATTCAACTCAAAGCCAAACTTCTTTTAGATAATCCAAATGAAGAAGAACAACAAGAAGTAGAACAAGAAAAACAACAACTTTTACAACAATTAATCGAATATCAACAATTTAAGAACCTCAAAGACACTTTGAAAAAATTTGAGGACGAAAGACAAGAAATTTTTATCAAAAAACCAAGTAATGTAGATGAGTTTATTTTAGATGATGATAATTCGCAATTAGATGGTCACTCTAACCCTGTAAAGCTTATTTCTGTGCTTCGGAAAATGTTTGAGAGAATTTATGCGAATAAACTTCGTCAAACTAAAATTGATAATTTTAATTTAACTCCTGCTGAACAAGTGGTCAAAATTAAAGAACTTTTAGCAACTAGAAAAACGTTAGAATTTGAAGAAATTTTTAATCAACCAAGTTTAAAACACTTTATTGTAACTTTAATTGCTCTGTTAGATTTAGCGAGACAACAATACCTTAAAATTGAACAAGATAATCAATTTGATAAATTAAGAATAATTAAAGGAGATTTCCATGAAGAATAAAATTTTAGAAGCGCTTTTATATATTCAAGGTGATGATGGTTTAACTTTAGAACAAGTTCAAGAAATTTTTGCGCTAAATAATTTAGCTGAAGCTAAAAAAGTTTTACAAGATTTTCTAAAAAGCTTTAATGAGCAAGAACGTGGTCTTAAAGTTGTCTCTTTTAATGAAGTGTATAAATTAGCAACCAGAGAAAGTGTTAAAGAATATATTCAAAAATTAGTTTCTGTAACTAAAAAACAAAAACTTTCTAATGCTGCTATTGAAGTAGCTGGAATTATTGCTTATAAACAACCAATTACAAGAGGTCAAATTGCTACAATTCGTGGTGTAGCTAGTGACCAGGTTATTAACACATTACTTGCTAAAGGTGTAATTGAAGAAGTTGGTATTTCTCCAACTGTTGGTCATCCAGTTTTATACGGAGTAACTAACAAGTTTTATGATTATTTTAAAATTTCTACAATGAGAGATTTACCTTCGCTTAATGATTTTAATTATATTGAAGGACTTGACAATGAATCAAGCAATGAGTTTGATTTATTTAGTAGTCAAAGAGAAGAATAATCCATAGAAAGGATTATTTTTTAATAAATAAGGAGATAATTTATGTTTGAATTAATTGCAACCAAAAATGATGCAGGGCGAACTTTGTTTAAACTTTTAATTAAGTATTTAAATAATTTGCCAATCAGCAAGTTAGAAAAGCTCTTCAGAAAAAAAGATATTAAAGTAAATGGTAAAAGAACAAACGATAAAAGTTTAATTGTTAGCGAAGGCGATCACATTGTAGTTTATGGTGCTACAGATGTTCAAAAAGAGCAAGTTAAAGAAACTCCAACTCAGTTTCTGCAATTAGAAATTTTATATGAAGATGACAATATTTTAGTCATTAACAAACCATGTGGAGTAGAGGTGCATGGTGATAATAATTGCCTTGATAATCAAGTACTCAAATATTTAAAATATAAACAAGTAGATAGTTTTAAGCCATCTCATGTAGGACGTTTAGATAAAGATACTAGCGGAATCATTCTTTACGCGAAAACTTATTTAGCTCTAGTAGCTTTAAATGATAATAGCAAACACTTTACTAAAAAATATTTATTTTTAAGCGATTTCGAAGAAGAAAAACGTGTTGTTGAACTTTATATGTTTAAAGACTATCAAACAGGGAAAATGAAAGCTTCACGAACACCTGTTGAAAATAGCAAGAAAGCTATTACTATTTTAACTTTTGATGGTAAGCGTAAAATGGCAGAAATTTTAACCGGAAGAAAACATCAAATTAGAGTTGCACTTCAAAACATTGGAAAACCAATTTATGGTGATAAAAAATACGGTGGTAAAAAAGCTTCACGTTTAATGCTTCATTCATATTATCTTCAATTAAATGGACTTAAAAATGAGCTTGCTTATTTAAATAAAGTTGAATTTTATTCACTTCCAAAATGACCAAAATAAGAAGGAGAAAATAAGATATGTTAAAAATGGATAAAGATAAACTAAAAGACATTGTTAGCTCACTTATGTTTGAACCTACTGATGATGTACTTTTACATATTACAGAAAATTGAACAGAAATTCAAAAACAATTAAGTTGATTAGATGAACTAGATCTTGCAAACATTGACCCAATGACTCATATTAACGAAAATTATCAAATTGACTTTTTAAGAGACGATGAAGTAAATACAACATGAAGCATCACAAAAGAAGATATTTTAAAAAATGCAGCAGATAAAGATAGTGATTATGTAATTTTAACAAAGGTGGTTAAATAATGGCTAATTTCAGAAAATTTCAAAATTTAGGTAATGCTTCTTTAGCTCTTGCAGAGCTACAAAATGATCATAATAATGCTGTGGCTCATATTTATAGCACACCAAAACAAATTACTCAATCTGGTAAATTAGCCAATGCAACTTTAACAATTAAAGATGTTTTTGCAACAGATGATTTACCAACCCAAGCTAGTTCAAAACTTTTAGAAAATTTCCAACCTAGTTACAATGCAACTGTTGTGGAAAAATTACTTAATGAAGGCGCTATAGCACTTGCTAAAGTTCACAATGATGAACTAGCACTTGGTGGAACAGGAACACATAGTGGTTTTGGATTAATTGTTAACCCAAAAGATCCACAAAGATTTGTTGGTGGTTCATCATCTGGTTCAGCTGCTACCTTTACTTCTAATATTGGTATTGCACTTGGAAGTGATACAGGAGATTCTGTTCGTTTACCTGGTAGTTACAATGGTGTACCTGGATTCAAACCTTCATATGGTGCAATTAGTCGTTATGGAATGTTCGCTTACGCTTCTTCGCTTGATACTGTAGCTTATTTTGCACACAATGTTAATGATTTAATTTGTATTTCACAAAGTGTTTTTGGTAAAGATGAAAAAGATATGACTACAGTTGAAGTAGCAATTGACAATGTTACTAAAACAAAACCAACTAAAGTTATTGCACTTGACTTTAGCGAAAACGTTGAAGAATATGTCAAAGTAGCTTTTGACAATTTTGTACAAAAACTTCAAAATGAAGGTGTAGAGGTACAAATAATTAAACCAAATCTTACTATTTTAAAAACAATTAAGCCAGTTTATCAAATTGTAAGCTTCTCAGAAGCTTCATCAAATCTTTCGAACTTAAATGGTGTTGCGTTCGGAAATCGTGTTAATGGTGATTCATGAGAAGAAGTTATGAAACAAACACGTAGCTTGAAATTTGGAAAAATGGTACAAGAAAGACTAAGTCTTGGTAGTTATTTCCTTTATCAAGAAAATCAAGCTGAAATTTTTATTAAAGCACAAAAAGCAAGAAGAGTTATTAAAAATTATTTAACAAGTCTTCATGAACAAGCTGATGCAGTTATTTATCCAGCTTATGGTGGAGTTGCTCCTTTATTTGCTAATCCAGCTTCATATGGAGTTATGGATTACATTCTAACTGGAAGTAATTTAGTTGGAAACCCATCTTTAACAATCCCGCTTGCAACACATCAAAATTTACCTTTTAGTTTAGCTATTGATGCAAAAATTTATGAAGATGCTAAATTACTTGGTATTGCCGAATACTTCGAAGAATTAATTAAGGGAGGTAAGTAATGAATAATTTTGAAACTATTATTGGAATTGAAATTCACCTAGAATTAAAAACCAAAACTAAAATGTTTTCGCCTGCTGAAATTAATTTTAATGCCGCCCCTAATACTTGTGCAAATCAAATTGATTTAGCTTATCCTGGAACTTTACCTTTAATTAATAAACAAGCAGTTAAATTCGCTATTGCTTTAGCAAAAGCATTTCACATGGAAATTGATCGTGAATTACACTTCGACCGTAAAAATTATTTTTATCCAGATTTACCAAAAGGTTTTCAAATCACTCAATTTTATAGACCAATTGGTAAAGAAGGATACGTTGAAATCAAAACTAGCGAAGGACTTAAAAAAATCGCAATTGAACGTATTCACCTTGAAGAAGATACTGCAAGACAACATCACGATGAAGATGGAACCAAGTTAGATTACAACCGTGCCGGAATCCCGCTCATCGAAATAGTTACTCACCCAGTTATTCGAAGTGCTGAAGAAGCAGCTGCTTATGTTGATATGATTAAAAAAATCGCTTTATCACTTGAAATTTCTGAAGCTAAACTCGAGCAAGGAAGTTTAAGAGCTGATATTAATATTTCACTTCGTCCTAAAGGTTATCCAAAATTTGGAACCAAAGTTGAAATCAAAAATATGAATTCACTTTCAAATATTAAAAAAGCAATTGAATTCGAAATTGTTGAACAACGTAAAAAAATTATGCTTGGACAAGAAATCTTGCAACAAACTAAAAGATTTGATGATAAAACAAACTCTAACATTGTTATGAGAACTAAAACAGGAACAGTTGATTACAAATACTTCCCTGAACCAAATATTCCTTTTATTAAGCTTTCAAATCAATTTGTCGATGATGTTATTTTACAAGAACTTCCACTTGAAAAAGAAGCTCGTTATCTTGAATCTAATATCCCAAACATCTATGTTGCATCACTTATTGATGATTTTGAATTAGCTAAATATTTTGACTCAATTAATTATGAAGACAAAAACAAACTAGCAAAAGTATTTTTTGCTGAAATTGTCTCATTAGCAAATGCGCAAGGAGTTCCTGCCTACCAAGTAAACATCAAACCAGAGCACATCAAAATAGCTCTTGAGCTTTTAGATGATGAAATTATTTCAGGTAAATCACTTAAAAAATTAATTCCATTACTTCAAAACTTTGAAGGTAATGTCGACGATCTTTTAGATCAGCACAACCTAAAACAAATTACAGATCCAAACTTAATTACTAAATTAGCTAACGAAATCATGGAGAAAAACGAAGCTCTTTTATCAGAATACCCAACACGCCCAGAAAGAGTTATTAAATTTATTTTAGGCGACATTATGAAACAAACAGGTGGACAAGTTAACCCTAAAGTTTCAAATGAAATTGTTGTAAATTTACTTAACGAAAAATTTAATTAAATTATAATTAATCAATATCTAAAACAACCTTAAAGTAATTTAACCAAGGAATTACTTTAGGACTGTTGTTGTATGGATATTAAGAAAAGAAAAAACGAAAGAGAATTTTAATTTCATCTTTCGTTTTTTTGTTCATCTTTGTTGTTTAATTTGAAGCTTAAATGTAATTTTAAACGTTATTTTCCACATCTTTAATGATGTCATTTAAAAGATCTTTCAGTCTATGATAATCTTGGATTTTATTGTTAACATTTTCAATTGTAGACATTCCATTGAATTTATCTTCTTCTGGTTTAAAGACAACTAATGTGAATGAATCTTTGATAATTTTTAAGTCTTTTTGGTAGAAAAACTCTTTATAACCTTCCATGATTTTTTTGGTTTTTTCTTCATCATAATCATTGATTGATTTAACTTCGATTGCCACGAAATGATCTTTTATTTTTAAAATATAATCCGGGAAAGATTTTCGAATATCTTTTGATGTTCCGTCAATGTATTCGAAATAGACACCTGTATGAACTGGATTGATAGCTCATGTTTGAATTGGCTGTATATTATTGATTTTTAGATCTAAAAATGTTCTTAATTTATTTAAGAATTCTTTTTCTGGATTTGAACTATAAATAAGGAACTTATCTTCTTCTTTTATTTTTTTCGAACCACGTACTTCTTTTGATAAGTAATAACTTTGATATGCTGATTTAATATTTAAATTTTCTTCAAGTTTAAGTTTTAATACGTTTAATTTATATGTCGATTCTATTTTTTCTACCGAAACAAAATCAGGAAGTTTTGTTTTGACGATTTTATAATCAACTCCTTTTTTAGCTTTGTGTTGTTCTTCTTGAAAACTCAAGTATATTTTTCTGATTTCACTTTTACAGATTGTAAAAAAAGCATAAACAACAAGTTCGTAGCTTAAATTTAGTTCTTTTGCTACATCTTTTAATTTGCTTAAAACTTCACCTTTAAGTTTTTCGTTTCAATAATTTTTTTGTTTTCCAATTAACTCTTCATTAGCTAAAGCTAAATCAATAGTATTAAAAATAGCTTTGCTAATGATCTTTTTATCTGTATTTAAAAGATTTTCACTTTCAAAAACAATCTTTCCTTTTTCTTTAAATTCTGCGGTAAGTAATTCACACTTTTCTTCTATTTGCGAAGTATTTATAAGCTCTAATATTTTGTTTTGATATTCAATTGACCTTTTAAAATCGTAGTATTGCTTTTTATCTATCACACCCGATATAAATTCGGTATTTTTATACTCTCGCTTAAGCACGAAAGAAGCGTAATGTTCAATCGAAGGAACTTTTGAGTAAGAATAAATATAGTAAGAAAAAGCAGGATTTTTTGAATCTCAATTCTCATTGTTAGTATCTTTTACTGCTGGATTTCTTTTGATTCTTCCAACAGTTTGAATGCTTAACGTTTTAGAAGAAACGTTTCTAAGTTGCACAAGCATACAAGCTCTAGGAATATCTCATCCTACGGAAGGGCCTACTTTAAAGATAATTATATCAACATCAGAATTATTTTTTGATATTTTTTCCAACGAAATTTCTTCTCTACCACTTGAATCTTTTTTATCATCTGAAAAATATGTAACCCAGTTTAAATGATACTTATTAAGAACTGTTTTAATTTCTTCAATTGTTTTTTCAAATTCTTCTTGATTTTCTTGCGTTTTATTTTCAACTTGAATTAACATTGCTGGATTAATTCCTTTAAGACCATATTTGTTATCTTTGTCAATGTATGCTTCCTTAATCTTTTTGAATTTTTCGCAAGCTTTTGCAAGTAAATCTATATTTTCAATTTCATCTTCATCTAATTCATTTATTCCTTCGTTATAAACTAATCTTTCTTTTAATAGTTTTGTTGAATCTTCTTTTAATTCTTTTTCTGTAATTTCGACAATAATTGAATCATCAATATTTTGTGGAGTTGCGGTCATTTCAATATAAAAATGAGCAGCTTCTTTTAATTTATCATTAGCTTTTTGTGTATCTTCAATTAATTTATTAGATTCATTAGCTCGATGTGCTTCATCACGAATGTAAATAAGTTCAGTATCTATTGAGTTTTTAATATTATCTAAAAAAGTATCTAAAATTCCTTCTTCGGTAAAAATTCTACCTTTCCCAAAAGAAGCAAGCCCAAAAATCAAAAGACCACCATTATGCATAACCGGGATATTTGCAGAATAATCTTTAACTTTATTACCTGTTTTTGAAGAAGAAGGAGAAACAACGTGCTTGATTTCAAATTTATTATTTAAATAAGGTAAATACTTTTTTATATGTGTTTCTAATTGTTGCGGAAGCGCGGCATCAGAAATAGTTGCTAGTACAAAATTAACTTTTTACCATTGCTTTGACTAATTATTCTGTCAATTACATTAGAAATCATAAAAGTTTTACCAGCACCAGTTGGGGCTTTAAAGATTACTTTGTTTTTGGGTGAAAGATCAAAAGAATTAGCGATTTCGCTTACAGCTCTTTCTTGAACATTAGTTAGTTTCATTTTGATCCTCATCATTTTTTAATGAATAAAGTTGTTTTAAATAATAAAGAATTCTTTCATGATCATCTTTTTCATCTAAATTAACATTAGCTAACTCTTGGACTTCTTTAATAAATAATTCAGTTTTTTCTTCTAAGCTATTATTTATATCAATTGAGAATTGTTTAGTTTCATAAACTTTTAAAGGCACTTGATAAGGTTCGTTTTTATCTAATCATTTGAAATTTGCATTTCCATCGGTACTTTTTCCTAATGAAATTCTATGTAATCTTTCATAAGTAACATTTTTGCCAATACCATTTTCATTATTAGTTACTAGTGTCACGCTTCTATTCCCGCCATCTTCTCTATTTAAATCTCAAACAGCATGAGCAGTTGTTCCAGAACCTGCAAAAAAATCAAGAACACGAGCATTTTTTGTTTGTTCTCATTTTCAATAAATATTTGATAAGTTCTACAGGTTTAGGGAAATCGAATGAATTTTTGTCATTTAAAATATCTATTATTTCAGCTCCGCCATGTTGACTGTAGATATCTTCTTTTACATAATTATTTTCTTTAATTAATTCTATTTCTGTAATGTAACTTTCATACTCTTGTCCGGCGGACTCATTAATTATTTTCTTGCTTTTAGGGTCAAATTTTACAAATTGATATTGTTTTCGATAAGCTTGTCAATATCCTTGACTATTTTTATCAATGAAAATAAAACCTAATTCATTACCTTTGTCAAATGTATCTTTACCTCAAGTATATCTAGCTGATTTAGGTTTTATAATGTTTGCATACAATTGAAAATCAGTCCCATCTGGAGCTTTAATTAAATAATCAAGACTTTCCGTGTATTGAAAACTTCCGGTTGAAGAAGGACGGTGTAGATCTGTTAATTTGTAATATCCTCTTTGGTTAAAATATTCATCTTTATGTACATAACCAAGTTTTTTTAATTTTTCTTCATCATGAATTTTGTAATTAAACATAATTTTTTCTATATTCTTGGTATAAACTAGTATATATTCACAATTTTTAACAATTTTCTTTTTGTTTGAAGCATTTCCGCCAGGACCTTTTTTCTTAATTCAAGATAAATTAGCTACAAAATTCTCCTCTCCGAAAATTTCATCCATAAGAACTTTTAAGTATGCTTGTTCTGCATCATCAATTGATACAAAAATTACACCATCCTCTTTGAGAATGGTTCTAGCTTTCATAAGTCTTTCGCTAATCATGTTAAGTCAACCGTTACGAGAAAATTTGTCACGATAAATAAATTTGGAAGCCAACACATTTTCTTTGTCATTGGCTAAATTATTGCCATCTTTTTGTGTTGCTTCAGTATTATAAGGAGGATCAAGATAGATTACATCATAATTAAAGTCAAGACCTGCTCTCTCTCTCTCTCTCTATTAATATTAAATTGTTTAAAACATCGAAGTTTTCACCGATGATTAGAATATCTTTTTCTTTTGAGTTATTAAGCTCAAGTTTTTCTACTCCAAAAGAAAGTTCTTTGTTTTCTTTAAGTAAAGTAATAAATTTGTTTGTAGTTATTGGTGTTGGAGCTACATCAAAAGTAAACCCAAGCTTAATTCTTTGAATTAATAATTGGTAAATGTTTTGAACATCTTCTTCTTTTGCGCTTTCGATAATTGTTTTACAAAGTTCTTTTTGATCTTTGTTAAATGTGCTTGTAGATAGATTGTCTATCTTTTCTAAATATTGTTCTTTTAATGATTTTTCTTCGTTGTCATTAAATATTGAAGTATTTAAATCTTTCTGCATTTTAATCCTCCTATGATATGCTTTTTAAATTATATTAAATTTATTGCCAGATTCAATTATGCGTTCAGTAGACTTAAATTCAAATAAAACTAATTACTATATTTTGGATGCTAAATACTATAAATATGGAATTTACCCTGAAAGAGGCGAGAATGTTTTACCACAAGCAAGTGACATTATTAAACAAATCGCTTATGGAGATTATATTTCAAATGAACTAAAGAAAGAGAAACACGATATAACTTTCTCTACTTATAATGCTTTCTTGTCGCCTTTTGATTCTTTAAATAATAAATTCGAAACTAGTGAAAAAATGTTTTATGCAGGTAAATCTTTTTTCACAAAGGAGAGAAACAATCAGTCAAAACATCAAGAAGTTCATCTAATTTTGATTGACACTAAATGACTAATCGAAAACTATGCTCGTGATATTGAATTAATCAGTCAAATTCGTCAAAAACTAATTGGACTAATTGATAACGATCAAAATAAATAACTTTTGAAGATAAAAAATGGACACAAAATATGGTTTTTCATACTTTGTGTCCTTATTTATTGCTTAATTTATTTTTATTTGTTAATTAGTTCAGAGAATTTTTCTAATATTGCATCAGAAACAGAATCTGGATCTATTTGACTAATTGGCGGAACTTTTGTACCTAAAATTTCAATTGCTTCAACCGATTTAGCTCCAAGGAATTTAAATGTCCCTTTAAGCCATTCAATATGGCTACTAAATGGATATCAACCTTTTGGAGCTCCTTGAGTTCCTAAAATGATCACATTAATATTTGTTAAAAGTCCAATTGCGTCACCTTTTGCTGAATATTTGTATGAAAAAGTTTTGTTTGCAACAGCTATAGAGTCAACAAAGTTCTTCACTACAGGCGCAGCAGCAAAATTAATCATTGAACAAGAAATAACAAGTATATCTGTTTCTTTTAACTTGTTAATTCAAAAATCAGATTCTACTTTATCATAATAGTATGGAAAAGTATCTTTTGTTAAGAAAATCTCACCATGTTTGGTTTTATTTAAATCAAATCTAGAAATTTCATATTTGTTACTATTTTTTGCTATTTCATGAAATTTATTCATAATATGTCATGAATAAGACTTTTCATTGCTTATTAAATTACCATCTAAAAACAATATTTTTTTCATATAAAATCTCCTTTGTCGAATTTAAAAATATTTATAGTAATAATTTTACCTAAAAGGTCAGCAAAAAATAACTTTTACTCTTTATTATATGAAAATTTTTTTAATTTTTGCAATTCTTTACCTGGTTTTGCTTTACAAAATTAAATAAAAATCTAAAATATTATAGATATTATTCTATTTTAATAATATCCAGAACGGAGAATTAAATGGCTAAATTTAAACGTGTATTTATGATCGTGACTGATGGTCTAGGTATTGGGCCTGACCGTGATCAAAAAGCATTCGGAGATGCTGGAGCAAATACAATTAGATCAGCATCAATGGCAGAAGAATTTAAAATTGATACTTGAAAAAAATTAGGAATTGGGAATATTACAAACTTAAATGGGAATTATCATGTTAAAAATCCACTTGCATATGTAGCGAAAGTTCAAGAAGTGTCAAATGCTAAAGACACTTTAGCTGGACACTGAGAAATGATGGGAATTAAAACTTTAGTTCCTTTCCCTACGTTTACAGAACACGGTTTCCCTCAAGAACTTATTGATGAGCTTTCAAAAGCATTTGACGGTAGACCAATTGTAGGTAATAAATCAGCTTCTGGAACAGATATTATAAACGAGCTTGCTCATGAAGAAAAAGAAAGAGGAGCAATTATCGTTTATACATCAATGGATTCAGTTTTACAAATTTGTGCACACGAAGAATGAACAGGACTTGATAACTTATACAAATATGCTAAAGCAGCAAGAGAAATTTGTTCAAGTAGACCAGAATGAAACGTAGGTAGAATTATCGCTAGACCTTATGTAGGTGAAGAAGGAAATTACACTCGTACATTCAACCGTCATGATTATGCTAACCAACCAAGAGAAATGATTCTTAATGAATTACAAAAACAAGGAGTTGAAGTTATTTCTGTCGGAAAAATCAATGACATTTTTGTAGGTCAAGGAATTAGCAAACACTTTGCAAGTGCAGGTGATGCTAACGGTATGGACATTACTATTGATCTTGCTATGCAAGAAGGTGATAATAAATTTATTTTTACAAACCTTGTTCAATTTGACTCACACTATGGACACAGAAGAAATGTTCATGGATATGCACAAAACATTGCTGATTTAGATCTTAAACTTGGAAAATTAATTAATGCAATGAGAGAAGATGATTTACTTATCATGACAAGTGATCACGGTAACGACCCTCTTTATCCTGGATTTAACCACACAAGAGAATACCTTCCTGCCACAATTTTTTCAAAATCATTCAAATCACCAAAAGTGTTGCCAGTTTTAAATGGACTTGGAACTTTAGGTAATATTGTTGCTAAAAACTTTGGTGCTGCTACTGTTGAAGAAACAGGAGATGATATTTTTGATCAATTAGTTTAATTTTAAAGAAATTATTTATTGAAAGAGATGCAAGGTTGCATCTTTTTTTGTTACTAGACAAATAAGCTGTAAATTTATGTAAAAGTTTTCTTTTCGAAGGGTAAAAAGACCTTTTTTATCAATTATTTTTGATAAGAGTATAAGATTATGATACAGAAATAAAAAAGGAGTCAGTTTATGAAAAAATCTCTTAAAGCAGCTCTTATTATTGCAGCAACTTTAACAACAACAACAGCAATTGGTACTACAGTTGCAATTTTGCTTGCAAAATCTAAAAATCAAGCTAAAAATGAAAAAGAAAAAACTGATAATAAAGCAGTTGATGATAGTATTATTAATCCAGTTGATAAGAAAGGTGAACAAAATTTAAACTCAAACAAAAATCCAAAAGAAAAAACTCCTACTGACAAAAATGTTCAAATAAATTTTGTTTTTGAAAATGAAGTAATTTCATCTGTGAATTTAACAATACCTTCATCTGATGAGTTTTTCTCTTTAGATCAAGAAGCAATTCCGACAGGTTATTTTACCAATGATAATTTAAGTCAAATTACTTATCATGAAGTAGTGAATATTTCTATTTCAAAAATTCCAAATAAAAAATTCAAAACTGTCAATTTAGAATTTAGATATTCTAATCAAGTCATTAAAACAGAAACTTTTGATGTTGAAAATAGCATAGAAAGAATTTTACTAGATAACCACATTCCAAGTGGATATCAACTTTTAGACGAGAATAATAATTCTGTTAATTATACTGCTGAAAAAATTATTGTAGAGATTGTGCCACTTACTAAAAAATCATTAATTTCATTTGTTTATGATGCTAATGTTGTTGGAAATTTTGAAATTGAAATTCCATTCAAGAAAGATTCAATTGATTTATCGTTAATTACTCTACCAAATGGATATCGCCTCAAAAACGAAATAACAAGTTTTACATATCAACCACAACTTAATTTAGAAGTTGCCCCTATTAATAAGCAAATTGTTGTTAATTTCAAGAACGGAGATCTTAAAGTTGGTGAAATTGTAATTTCGATTCCTTTTGAAAATACAACTTTTACAATCGATCAAAATCAAATACCTGAAGGTTACCAAACTAATGATTCTTTAATTGACATTCTTTATGCTCAAACAATCGAGATTAGAGTTAATTCTATTTCTAGAGAAACACAAGATGAAATTATGCAAATTCATTTTGTTTATCAAAATGAGTTAATTAACAAATTTGAAATAATCAAAAAACCAAATCAATCTGATGTTGACTTAAATAATTTCGTCTTAAAAGAAGGTTACCAAATAAACAGAAACCAAGCTAGAAACATACCTTTTACAAATGGAACAGTTCAAATTAATGTTGTGCCACTTACAAAAAATGCAATCATTGTATTTGAACATCAAGGACAAAAAATTTCTCAAATAAGCTTAAATATAGATTATTATGATAATAAATTAACAATCCCACAAGATCAAATTCCACAAAATTATAAAGCTGTAAGTACAATAACTGATATACCTTACGCTTCAACTCTCACAGTCCAAGTTAATCCGTTAACAAAGAAATTAATAATTAAGTTTATGGATGAAAATAATTTAATTAAGGAAATTAATGAAGACATAAATTATGAAATGTCAACTATTAATTTAACTAATTTAATTCCTGAAAACTACAAATTAAAAGACGAATCTCAAACTTCAATACCTTACCAAAATGGAGAAATCATTATAGAAGTTGTTTCGAAAGACGCAAGACCAGATAAAAACCCTGAAGCTCCAAAAGAAAAGGAAACAAATGATCCGTCAAATAGTGGAGATTCTAGTGTTTCACCAGCTACTAACGACGATAATCAACCAACAAGTGATAGTGGAGATCCAAATCCAGGAGCAAATAATTCGCAAGCTAAAATTCAAGAAATTAGAAATTGAGAAAGCACGATTTTAAGTGTTAAAAATAATCTAGCATCACATTTTGATAATAATGAAGCTCTTAAAAACAGCTTGGAAAATATTGATTTTAATAATTTAGAATCAAAATCAGAAGATGATCTTAATTTAATTAAAGCAAAAATAGATGAAACTATTGCAAAAGCAAATTCGATAATTGATCAAAAAATAAATGATGTAAATACTAAATACGAAACCTTTAAAGACGATGATTACTACTTTAAAGATTTTGAAGGAAGTATTAATTCTCTTTTATCAATTAAAAATCAAACTGATTTTAAAGTTAAAATTAACGATTTTAATACTAATTACAATACTTTATTGCAATTACCAAATAAAATAAATGAGTTTAAAACTAATTCAGATTCAATAACACTTGATGTAAGGGATAAATATAAATTATATTTAAAATTCTCTTATCCAAAAGAAGGAAGTGGTTCATATTTAATTGGTAATCAAAATAGTTTTGAAGTCAAAGTCACTTTAAAAGAAGCTTCAAATCCTCAAAATAGCTACGAACTTAAATATCTATATAAACTGTTAAAAACTAATCAAACAGCATTTGAGTATAAATTAACAAGAATACCTAGATCTTTTTCTAGTTTAGTAGCATCAAATATAAATTATGAAACAAGCGCTTTAACAATTCCTTTTGATTCTGTTTCAGGAAACGATGATGCACCATTAAAGTTAAGATTAAAAACTCAAGTTACTGATTTCAAAGATGAAACTTATCCTGATTCATCAAATATATTCATACGTAGAGGAGAAATGCCTGATTTAACTCCTTCAGCTAACTCTATTGTTACTAACTCGTTAGATGATTATTGATTATTCCCTAGAAGATATAAAATACAATTTCGAAAAGAGATTATAGACTTTAATAAAACCGCAGTGCAAACAAGAATTAATAACGAACAACAACAAGGTGCTTGAAATAATAAAATATCAGATAACACTCCATTCAGTTACAAAGATGCAGTATTTGTTACCCTTATGAAAGTAATTTTAGAATCTAATTTTAGTAGTGAATATTTTACAATAGATCCTAACCAAACAATTTTTACAAAACCATTTGATTCAAAAGGAAATTTTGAATTTCAAATTAAAGCAACTGTTCAAAAAGAATATGATACAAGAACAAAATTTAACAATTTAGGTGGAAGCTTTTTTGATTTTAGTTTAATTGATAAAAATATCGGTGTAAAACACCAAATTTTACAACCAGGACAACAAGTGGTTATGACATTTTCGTTAGAAAATAGTTTAAACGAAAGCATTACAATTGCGAATAATAAAGGCGAAATTTTACGTGCCACTCTAACTGAAACATTTAAAGGAGAGAACTTAAGTGGTAGAAACCCAATAGTAGGAGAATTTTCAGGATTATTCAGAATGAAATTATCTGTTGATGGACAACTGGTTTGAAATACCACAACTGCTGGTAACGATATAACGGGTCAACGAAGCAATCAAAGTCGTACACTTCCGATTTTTGCATTACAAAAAATTAAAATCAACGAAATTCCAGAACTCAAAGTTCTTGTTTATTAAACGAAAAAAGTCACATTTATACCTGTGACTTTTATTTTGCAATTTTGAGAAATTTCAAATATAAAGAAATAATTTTCTTTTTGAAGCTTGTATAAGGTCTATTTTTAACACTAAAAAGAAGATCTAGTTTAGGCTTTTTAATTAATGAACTTTTATATGAAAAAAGTTCAATCGAAGCCATTCCGCGATATCTTCCGATGCCGCTTAATTTGTGTCCACCAAAAGAAAGTTTGTTGTCTTCAAAAATAGAAATAGTGTTATTAATCATATAATTACCAGCTATAAAATTTGTGTAATACTCAATTTCTTTTTTGTTTTTTGAAAAAATGTACATTGTTAGCGGAAATGGATTTTTAGCATATAACTTATCAAATTGAGTTTGGTTTTTAAAAACAAAAAGAGGAGAAACTGGAGCAAAAATTTCTTCACTATAAATATAATCATCTAAATTTTGTTCTTGGAAAAGAATAAGGGGAGAATCGGTTTTTGCATTTCTATTTTTTAGATAATCAGTAATCTTGTTTTTACGAGGTTCAGGGATTATTTCACTTAAAACAATATTTGTAAATTCTTCTTCTTTGAATTTTCGAATAATTTTATCAACTTCTTTTATGAAACTAGCATAAACTTTTTGATGAATAAAGATATAATCAGGCGCAATACAGGTTTGACCTTTATTTAAAAGCTTACCATAGCAAAACATCTTTGAGGCATTTTTGATATTTGCATGTTCAGTAACTATAAAAGGAGATTTACCACCTAGCTCAAAGCAATATTCTGTTTTGGAAATATCAATTTTCGATAAGATGAATTCTGCGGTTTTATTATTTCCGGTGAAAAAAACAAAATCATATTCATTTTGTTCAAAAGTTTCGCCAATTGATTCAAAATGATCAATTTTAATAAAAGAGCTATCAGGATCAATCGCTTTAATTAAACTTTTGATAACTTTATTTAATTCTTTTGAATAAGGATGTAACTTAATTGTTGTAATATTTCCTGCTGCAATTGAACCAACAAGCGGAACAAAAAGAAGTTGAAAAGGATAATTTCAAGCATTCATGAGAAGCACGTTCCCGCGGGGGTTGTAAATATAACCGATCCTCTTATTTAATGAAAATTTTTGGTAACTATAAAATGAATCTTTCTTAATTTTTTTGAGAAAGAAATTAATCTCTTTGATTGTTGGAATAATCTCGGTTAACATCACTTCGTAATGTTGTTTTGCTAAATCTTTAGAAAGTGCCTTGCTTATTGTCTTGAGATTATCAAAAATGACTTTTTTCATTCTTTTTAATAACTTGATTTTGTGTTCGTAATTTAAAATATTTTTCATGCTAAAACCTTTCTTTTAATTATAGCATTTTCAAAAAATATCTCTATTAGCCGATATTCAAAGCAAAAAAAGCCAGCTTTTTTAAAGCTGACCACCAAAATTTTCGCACACTCAAAAATTTGTGAAAATCTCTCACTTCTGCAAAAATCTGCAAAAAAAAGATTAAAATTTATATAGGTATTATTAAATTATTAACCTAAAGTTTAAAAGTTCTCTTTTTAGAAAGCTTTTTTGCATAATGTGCATTATTTTTAAACTAAATAAACATGTTATTAATTTTCATAATATGAGGTAGAAAATGAAAAAAATGAAAATAGTTTTAGGATCATTTGGAATTATCACTATCGCATCCCCTACTTTAGTGCTTTCAACTTCAACTAATGAAACTGATTTAAACGACGTCTCTATTGTTGGTGAGAGACCGCTTTCAATTGCTTTTGCCGATAAAAGTAAAATGACTTTTACAAATCCACAGCACTATCAATACAACTTCAAAGATGGTACTTTCAAAAGCAACTATTACTTTAATCAAGGTTTTGATAGAACTCTTTATGGTAATAAAGATTATTCTATTGCAACCATCAAAATGAAAGGTGAAAGAGATAATAAATTAGAAAATCAAGATCTTTGATACGAAAGCGAGCAAGAGTGAGAAGTTACATTTAACCGAACCGCACCGTTCTTAAAAATCGAGGGATATGATTTTGATATGTGAAGCAGTTCGCCACGCTTTGGTATTGTATTATCTAAAGCGCTAGAGTTTGTGGAAGACAGTGTAGAAATTACAGTTTATAAAAGCACTCAATCTGAAGAAGTTTATAAAACACTAAAAGCTCCAAGAATCACAAATAAGATTAAGGATCTTGAGTTTAAGATGAATAATATTGTTAAAGATATTCCGATTCCAAACAAATATAATTCAGAATGATTAGGTTATTTAACTAGCTACAACAGATGAACATCTTCACTTGTTACTTGAGAAGGTGCTCGAAGATTAGAACCTACTTGAAAACCTAATGATAAGTATCAAGATCTTTTAACTGATTGACGTCACGGTGCTAGTGCGGATTCGCAACCAATTAGAGCTTACTTTATAGACAACTGAAGAAGTGAACTTGAAGATCTTATAAATAAAAAAGGTGGTAATAGATTTTGATATCCACCTAAATCAATTGTTGATGGAACTGTTAAGTCAGGTAAAAACTGACCCAATAATTGACAAATGAGTAAAAAATTCCGAGATAACGTAGGTACAATTCTTGGTTTTGGTTACAACACCGGTCCAAAACCTACATTAGATTTCAACGATCAAAACTGATTTAAAATTACATTCAAAACTCGTAAAAATCAATCGATGTTTGATAAGAAAAATACTGGTGGATTAGCTTATGTAATGGCTGGTTGAACAACATATGATAAAAATGTTGATCTTTATAGTTTTAACTGAAAAGCTGCTGATGTTAATCCTACACGTCAAAACTATTCAATCGACATTAAAGAATACCGTGAAAAAAACGTTGAATATAAATTACCTGAGTCGGTTGAATTTACATTAGTTAAACCTAAAGGATCAGATCAACCAGCAGTTCAAGTTCCTGATAGCGAAATCAAGTTAGATGTAGATAGAAAAAGAAGAAATGCCGACAATTGATATTCACGTACTTTTGGTTCAATTGATTTGGAAACTGCTAGAGATTTTTGAATTACTAAATCACCTAATAATAATTCCGATGTATTTGTATACCCTACTTGAACATTAAAAACTGAAATTAGCAATTTTGACGAAGATATTTGAGATATTGAAATTTCAGATGCTCAAATCGATCCAAAAGATCCAAACCGTTTAATTTTTAATGCTAAATATGTAATTAATGATTTTAAACTTAAGAGACTTAAATCTAAAAAATTCGTTGAAGATTCAGCTAATTTTGTTAATCTAAATAAAGCACAACGTGAAGAATTTGTAAGATTAGTAAAATTAACTCAAAATGAAGAACAATTAAAAGAATTGATTGATCTTGATAACCAAAATAACGGAAGAATTAAAGATGTTGATTCAAAAATGGAAGAGTTAAATCTTTTATTTAAAAAATCAAGTGACTTTAGAAGAAATAATCCTTCATTTAACAATTACGACCAAACATACAAGGATACTTTTAATGCGGTCTTACTCCATGTTTTTCGTACAAAAGAAGGTAAGATGGTTACTACTTCTGAAGTTCAAAATGAAATCGACAAGATTGAAACTCTTTGAAATTACTTTGATACATTAGAAAAAATTAATAAATTAAGTAATTTATCACCTGCTCAAAAAACTCATTTTATAGATCAAGTGAATGGTGCAATGAAAAATGATGCTTCTACTAAAGATGAGAAACTTTCAGTCTTTAAGGATGCTTTAACCAATGCTAAAAAAGTTGATTCAGTAATGAAAAAACTTCAAAAAATGATTAAAAAATCAGAAGCCGCTAAAGCTGACAAAGATACATATGATACATATGAAGAAGCTTCTAAAAATACATTCGAAGAAGCATTGCGAAAAGCTAAAAACGAAAAAGATGCAGCAACAAACATCGAAACTCTTGATGAGTTATACGAAAAATTAAAAGATGCATACAATGATTTAAACACTGCAAATCCTGAAAATAATTTAAAAGATAAAAAAGATGAAGCAATTTCGTTATTAGATCAATTAGAAAATATTAACGAAAAACAAAAAAATGAGCTTGAATTAAAAATTGAAGAAGCAACTTCACAAGATGAAATCGACAGAATAATCAAATCAAAAGAAGATAATGGAGTTACAACTCTTGAAGGTTCTGCAAAAAACTTAGATGACAAAATGAAAGCTCTTAAAGAGTTAATTGAAAAATCAGAAACTTTAAAAAATAGTAATGATATCAAATATACTCAAGCTGATGAAGATAAACAAGACGCTTTCAAAAAAGCAATTGATGATGCTAAAAATGCTTTAAGTTCTTTAGATTCGGAAATTGCTAATGCAGCAAAGGAATTTAATGCTCTAGATGATGCTAAACAAGCATTAAATGGTGAACAAAATCTTAAAAATGCAAAAGATCAAGCTAAATATTTAGTTGCAAATCTTGAAAACTTGAATGAAAAACAAAAAAATGAGCTTGAATTAAAAATTGAAGAAGCAACTTCACAAGATGAAATCGACAGAATAATCAAATCAAAAGAAGATAATGGAGTTACAACTCTTGAAGGTTCTGCAAAAAACTTAGATGACAAAATGAAAGCTCTTAAAGAGTTAATTGAAAAATCAGAAACTTTAAAAAATAGTAATGATATCAAATATACTCAAGCTGATGAAGATAAACAAGACGCTTTCAAAAAAGCAATTGTTGATGCTAAAAATGCTTTAAGTTCTTTAGATTCGGAAATTGCTAATGCAGCAAAGGAATTTAATGCTCTAGATGATGCTAAACAAGCATTAAATGGTGAACAAAATCTTAAAAATGCAAAAGATCAAGCTAAATATTTAGTTGCAAATCTTGAAAACTTGAATGAAAAACAAAAAAATGAGCTTGAATTAAAAATTGAAGAAGCAACTTCACAAGATGAAATCGACAGAATAATCAAATCAAAAGAAGATAATGGAGTTACAACTCTTGAAGGTTCTGCAAAAAACTTAGATGACAAAATGAAAGCTCTTAAAGAGTTAATTGAAAAATCAGAAACTTTAAAAAATAGTAATGATATCAAATATACTCAAGCTGATGAAGATAAACAAGACGCTTTCAAAAAAGCAATTGTTGATGCTAAAAATGCTTTAAGTTCTTTAGATTCGGAAATTGCTAATGCAGCAAAGGAATTTAATGCTCTAGATGATGCTAAACAAGCATTAAATGGTGAACAAAATCTTAAAAATGCAAAAGATCAAGCTAAATATTTAGTTGCAAATCTTGAAAACTTGAATGAAAAACAAAAAAATGAGCTTGAATTAAAAATTGAAGAAGCAACTTCACAAGATGAAATCGACAGAATAATCAAATCAAAAGAAGATAATGGAGTTACAACTCTTGAAGGTTCTGCAAAAAACTTAGATGACAAAATGAAAGCTCTTAAAGAGTTAATTGAAAAATCAGAAACTTTAAAAAATAGTAATGATATCAAATATACTCAAGCTGATGAAGATAAACAAGACGCTTTCAAAAAAGCAATTGATGATGCTAAAAATGCTTTAAGTTCTTTAGATTCGGAAATTGCTAATGCAGCAAAGGAATTTAATGCTCTAGATGATGCTAAACAAGCATTAAATGGTGAACAAAATCTTAAAAATGCAAAAGATCAAGCTAAATATTTAGTTGCAAATCTTGAAAACTTGAATGAAAAACAAAAAGAAGCAATTAATAATTTAATTGATTCAAAAAATTCAATTCATGACGTTAATGAAATCATTAGTAAAAGTGAGCAACAAAATGGATCAGTAGTTATTAGCGGTCCAGCTAAAAATCTAGATGATGCAATGAAAGAGTTAAGAGCTCAAATTGATAAATCTCAACTTGTTAAACTAACTAATAAATATAATAAAGCAGATCAAAATCTTAAAGATGCGTTTGATCAATCATTAAAAGGTGCAACCGCAAAAAGAGATGAACAAAACGACAATAACAACAATAATACAATCGATTTTGACAGTGAAATTGATAAAATAAATCTTCTTAAGGGTGAACTTAAAAAAGATACTGCTGTATTAAATGGTATGGTTAGTGCTAAAGATGAAATTATTGATAAAATTGCAACAGATAATAATCTTACTATTGCAGAAAAAGTTCAATTAATTAATTTGTTAGACGAAGCTAAAGATGATGCAAAAATCAAGGAAATTCAAAGTTTCAAAGATCAATTATCTGATAAAACCAAAGAATTAAGAGAACTACAAGAAAAAGCAAAAGAAATCAAAAATAGTGACGTCTATAAAAATGCTGATGATGAGAAAAAGATTAATTTAAGTAACCAAATTGATGAAAATAGTGCATTTTTAGATGATACAACTAATGATGAAGATTACTACAACAATCACGAAAACGTAAATGATATTTTAAATGAAATTGAGAGATTAAAACAAGAAACTCAAGAAGCAATTGATCAATTAAGTGCTAGTGCAAAAGCTAATCGAGATCAATCGGAATCAAATGCAATTCTTTCATTAGATGATTTAACTTATCTAAATAATGCTCAAAAATCTAACTTCATTTATGAAATTCAAAATGCACCAGTAATTAAAGGTGAGTCAAATTCAATTGAAGAAATTGTTAAACAAGCTAAAGTAGTAAACGGCAAAATGCGTGAATTACACGAATATGTAGAAAATATAGTTCAAAAAGGTAATGATTCAGATCCTTATTTAGATAATAATTACATTGAGGCAGATCAAAAATTAAAAGATAACTTCAAAGAATCTTACGAAAAAGCTCTTTATAACTTAAATAAAGATACTGGAAATAATCTTGCAGCAAGCGAAATTGATGAAGTATTAGTTAAATTAAAACAAGATTACGAAGCTCTAAATGGAAATCAAAGACGTACAGAAAAAATTAAAGAACTTCAAGATTTAATTGATAAGGAAGAAGAAGTTCACAATAGTGTAGATTATCAAAATGGTGAGTCTGAAAAACAAGAAAATTATGACAATGCAATTCAAAACGGTAAAGACATTATTAGAGACTCTGACAAACACAATTTAGATCAAATTCAAGATGCAATCGATCAAATTAAAGAAGCTAAAAAAGTACTATATGATGCTAATTACAATAAGAAAAAAGAAGATTTAATTAACTTTGTTAAAAATCAAGAACACTTAAGTGATTCAGATAAAGAACAATTAATCGACAAAATCAAAAATACAGAGTTTAAAGATGATAGTCAATTTAACGACGTCAAAAACCAAGTTTCTGAAGTTGATAAGTTAATTGAAAAATTATTAAATCCTGAAACTAACACTAAATTAAGCGACGCAGAAATTGATCAAATTTTAGACAAAATCAAAGAAGCTGGAATTAATAATGAAGATTATGTTAAAGTTGGACAAGCTCTTAAAAATCTTAAACAACTTAAAGATGCATTAGAACAATATCGAAATTCAACTATTTCAGTTCCAGAATATCCAATTAAAAAATCTCATTTAGAAGATTTGATTAATCAATTAAGTCATTCACAACTAAAAGATCCTAAGATTCAAGCAGCTTATGATAAAGTTAAAGAACAACAAGATAAAATCGCAAAAGTGGGTAAAATAGAAATTAATCTTGTTGATGCAATCATGAAAAAAGATAAGCAAATGTTTGATCAAAACATGAATAAATTAAAATTAGTTGATCCACAAAAATACGCTGAATTCACTAAAGAATTAGATGAAATTAATTACTTTGAATTAGTTATAAAAGATTACAATGCATTAGTTGATGAAGAAATTGAAAAACTTGCTAACTTAACTCAAAAAGATGCTTCAAATGTTATTTTCAATGCTGCATAAAATCACTATGAAGCAATCAAAGGATTTAAGATTAAAGATAAATTAAGTGTATGATGATACATTTTATTAGCTCTTTGAGGTGTGCTTACTATTCCGTTTGTTTACCTTATTGCTAAAAACAAAAAATCAAAATAAACCAAATTAATTAAACACAGAAACAAAACTTCTATGTTTTTTCCCGCATTTCCCACTTGCGGGATTTTTTTATACTTTTTTTAATGTACATATTTATTTATAAATATGTAAAAAACTAGTATCGTACTAGAAAAAATGTGGTTTCATTAAACAATGATGAAAAAAGAAAACTCAAAAAGAACTTGAATTGTTTGTGTTTCGAAACAGTCTTCTGAAAAATATATACAAATCAGTTATAGAAAGAAAAAAGAAAGGGATGCGAAACAAGATTGGGTATTGGATATAAGCATGATTATCTAAAATATCAAAAAAATCCAATTGAAAACATTAAAAAAATTATTAAAGATATTCCGCTAGCAACAAAAAAAAGAAAAAATTATAGAAATAATTAACGAAAAAGTAAAAAACAACCAAAAAAATCTATATGAACTTTATGAAAGATATAAAGGATTAGATGTTCTTTCTGCGTTAATTGATTATTTTGACATTTTTAAAGATTGTAAGAAAACAAAATCGATTAGTTTAAATGAAGTTGTCAAACAGCAAATTTACCAAAGAATAAAAGATCTTTTAAGTATTTTCGGAACTTATAGTATTTTAAAAAAGCAAGAAGTAAACTAGGACAGCAAATATGGTTGTGTCCATATTTGCTGTCCTAGTTTAACTTGTGATTTTGTTGTGATATTTAAATTTTGAAATAATTTAAATTTATTTAACATATTTGTCCTTTCCTTTTTGAGATAGTTAACATTCAACTAACATAAAAAATTATGTAACGGTCAAAATTAATTTCGAAAAGATTTTTAAAATTTTTCTATCTTTGAATATTTTGTTTAAAATAATTATCATATTCATAAATTCAATTGGAAAGTTGGATTTAATAAAATATAAGATTGAAACTAAAAAAGTTTATAATTTTATTATTAGTTTTTAAATCTCTTTAGAAAGGAGATGTTTTGAAATTTTCTGAAAAAATTGCTAGAAAATTTAAACAAAGTAAATTTAAAATAGCCTTAGATAAATTTTGGTATTGAAAAAGCAATATTTCAAAATTAAAATATCTCTTATTTGTTTATTTTGTCATAATTTTAATTTCGAGTTTATTACTTTTTTCACCTTGAACTCAAAATTTAAGTCCTGAAAACGAAAAAATTAGTTATTTAGATGCTGTTTTTACAACTGCTAGTGCATTTAGTGATACTGGTTTAGTTGTCAAAAATACTTTTAGTCACTGAAATATTTTTGGTCAAGGAATTATCACAATTTTAATTTTATTTGGTGGAATTGGTTTTTTTGCTCTCAAATTCTTTGTTATCACTTATATTTTTAGACGGAGATCATCTTCGCTTGGAGATATGATGTTAATTCAAACAGAGCGGGGAAGTACCGAAGAGAGAAAAACTTCTCGTTTAATTATTTCGTCAGTGAAGTTTTTATTTATCACAATCTTTATTTTTTCTATCATCTTAAGTCTTTACTTTTATTTTACAGACATTAAGACGACAAGTTCGATTTTAAATAGTTTAAATAATGAGTATATTAATCCAAAAGGAAATTGAGGATTAGCTATTCGTTTTGGTATTTTCCATACAATTTCTGCAATTAATAATGCAGGATTTGACATTATTTCTGGAAAATCTTTAAGTCCTTACTATAAAGATTACTTTTTACAGTTTTGTTTTATAGTTTTATTAATTATAGGCGGAATAGGATATCCTGTAATTTATGATTTAAGATGCTTTATCTTACATAAAATGAGAAGAAAATCAAGAAGGTATCGTTTTACTTTATTTACTAAAGTTTCACTCATTATGTATTTAATTGTTTTTTTAGTTGGTTTTATTTCAACAAGTTTATTTGAGCTTTTAAGCCAAGATCCAAATTCTTTTTGAAATCGAATTGATGTTTCACAAGCTAATGAACCAATTAAAGTTTCTTATAATAATTATTTAGAAGCATTAAAAACAAACACATTAAGTGAATCATTAAAAAAATTTCCGGAATTAAAAAATTATTATTATTACGGAAATAGTTTTAACAAAATTTTCGCTATCTTCTTCACTTCACTTTCAACTAGAAGTGCTGGCTTTGCTACTTTTGATTTAGCTGATTTAACAAAACCAAGTATTACTATTTATACTATTATGATGGTTATTGGTGCAGCACCTGCAAGTACGGGTGGAGGTATTCGAACCACAACTTTTGCACTCTTTGTCATGTCGATTTTTTCTATTTTAGCAGGATGACCAAGAGTCAGAATGTTTAAAAGAGCAATCAACAAAGATACTGTTTCAATGTCGTCGCATGTTATTGGTATAGCACTTGTAATTCTTTCTTTAGCTACTCTAATTTGCGCGACAACTCTTTTATCTCACAACCTGGAATGAGTTAAGGAGCTTAATAACGGGAATTTAGATGTTAAAAAATTCGGAATGGGTTCGGTGCTTTTTGAAGTTGCTAGTGCTTTCGGAACAACAGGTCTATCAACTGGGATTACACAATATCTCAATGCAACTGCTAAAATCACTTTAATTGTTGTTATGTTTGTTGGGCAATTTGGTATTTCTTCGACACTACTTGTTTGAAAAAGAAAGAAAAATAATTCACGTAAATTCGAATATGTTGATGGTGACATCGCAATTGGTTAGGAGTTTTTTATGAAAGTTAAATATAAAAATGATATCGCAGTTATAGGAACAGGAAGATTTGGTTCTGCTGTAATTGATCAACTTATTAAATTAGGTAAAAATATTTTAATAGTAGACAAAAGCGAAGAAGAAGCAAAAGTTTATTCTGATGAAGTTCAAAGAGTTGTTATTGCAGATGCTGCTGATATGAGAGCACTTAAAGGAATTAGAATTGATCAAATGGAAACAGTTGTTGTAGCTGTATCTGACAACATCGAAATTGTAGCTGCACTTTTAGAACTTAATGTTAAAAACATTATTGCTCGCGCAAAAAGCGAAAGACATGCTAGAGTTTTAAAACAAATTGGTGTTAGTGTAATTATTCGGCCAGAACATGAAGCAGGAACTAGAGCTGCCTTGATAGCTGCAAACAATGATTTTATTAATTATTCTGAAAATCTTTTTGAATTTGAATCTAATTTTGTTATTGGAACCACAACTTTAAAAAATCACGAACTAATTGATAAACCAATTCGTGATCTTAAATTACCAGAAAGAGGAATCAACATTGTTTTAATTAAACGTGATGGAACCCCTCATATGGCGACAGCTTCAGGACAACTTAAATTTAATGATAGTTTAACAATAATAGGAAATGTTTCGGATGTTCAAGCTGCTTTAAAATGATTTAATGAAGAAAACGAACAAGAACAGTAAAAATGAAAAAAAGTAATTGTTTTTTCACATATGGTGGAAAACAATTATTTTTTTATTTTTTTTATTTAATTAACTTATTAATTATGTACAATAATGGTGGATAGTGGGAGGAAGTGGTAATGTATGGACAACAAGTTCGTAATATTGACGATAAGTCAAGAGTAGTTCTTCCTTCAAATTTTAGGGACTTATTAGGTTCGAAGTTTTATATTACGATGGGTTTTGACGGAAACGCAGAATTAAGATCGGAAGAAAACTTCAAAAAATACGTATCCATGCTAGAAGATAAGAGTTATTTCGATAGAAAGGTCAGAATTCTTACCCGGACTATTTTGGGTAACGCTGTCGAAGTTGCGCTGGATAATCAAAACAGAATGAGTTTACCGAAAAATATTATCGAAAAGCTATCCATTACAAAAGAAGTAGTTTTTGTAGGAGCAGGTTCAATTATTGAACTTTGATCTAAAGAAAGCTTTGAAGAATTCGAAAATCAGTTTAGCCCAGATGATATTGCAAATATAGCACAGGAGATTTCAAAACAATAATGGAACAATCAAAATTACATTATTCCGTATTATTAAATGAAACTATTGATGCTCTCGATATTAAACCTGATGGAATCTATGTTGATTTAACATTAGGTATGGGAGGACATTCTTCGGCAATTCTGAAACATCTTAAAAATGGTAAATTATATGCTTTTGACAAGGATGATTTTGCACTAGAAAAGTCAGACATTCGACTCAGAAATATAGGTTCTAATTATCAATTAATTAAAAGTGATTTCAAGGATATAAAATCGAAATTAAGTGAATTAGGAATTTACCAAGTTGACGGAATTATTGCTGATTTAGGAATTTCTTCACCTCAAGTAGATCAAGCAGATCGCGGTTTTAGTTATAATAAAGACGCTTTTTTAGACATGCGTATGGATCGCAGTCAAGAATTAACGGCTTATAAGGTTGTTAATGAATATAGTGAACAAGAATTGTCAGATATTTTATGAAAATATGCTGATGTAAAACTTAATAAAAGAGTTGCGAAAGCAATCGTGGAAAATCGTCCAATTCAAAACACTATGGAATTGGTTGAGATTATCAAATCTGTCTATCCCGCAGCTTTATTAAGTAAAAAAAACCCTGCTAAAGCTGTTTTTCAAGCCTTACGGATTGAGGTTAATAATGAACTCGCTTCACTTGAAATAATGATGGAAGATGCTCTGGCTTTATTAAAGCCAAAAGGAGTTCTTGCAATCATAACTTTCCATTCAATCGAAGATAAAATTGTTAAAAATTTTTTCAAAGAAAAAACGAGCAATTTAATGCCAAGTAAAATGCCAATAATGGAAATTAAGCGATATATCGCTAAACAAATCAAACCTTCTAAACAGGAACTAGAAGAAAATAAGCGCTCTCGAAGTGCTAAATTAAGGGTGATTCAAAAAGTTGATTAGAAAGGAAAAGATATGAAACATTTTTTAAATTTTCATTTAATCAACTCTAAAAAAGTCAAAATCACACTTATTAAACATGAACTTAATAAATATTATAATGGCGGATTAAATTTTCTTGTAAAACTCAATTCCGGTAAAGAACAAGAAAATGCCATTCATAAAATTCAAAATTTTTTACTTGTAAATAAAAAAGAACAAGAAAATTTTGATTTACAAATTAATGTACTTTTCGAAGATTCAATTTTCAAATCTTTGAAAACACAAAATATTGTTTTAAATCTAAAAAAAGCTGATTTTCATGAAGAAAGTTTCAGGACATCACTTTTACCGAATTTCTTTGAAATTGAATTTCAAAAGAAAATAGTTCAAACAATTGACCGTAATTATGAATTTTTACACCATCCATATATGGTCACAATCAAAAAAGATAATGTTATAAAAATTTATCGTGACATTCCTACAAATAAAGAATTTGATAGTATTTTGCAACATTATTTTATATATACATTCTCAAAGGATGAACCAGTCCTTAAGAATATCAATCAATTCATAGAGTTATTAAACTTAAAAGCAAAAGTAAATTATTTATTTAAATCTCAGTTGCTTGCAAGTTATTTGACAAACACTAAAAAACCAATTTTAGTTGTTAATATTGACAAAAATTACATTACTCTTAATGTGACAAGACTTGGTAAAGTTGTTGATTACCAAAGACTTGAAGTGGGTACTTCGAGTTTTATCAAAGCTTTTCTAAATTCTTTCAATAAATTAAGTAAAGATGAAATTTTAAGTCGTTTAACTTATATACACCAAACAAGCGAAAAAGATTTAGCTGATGATTTACATCTTAAGCAACTCAAAAATGGATTGGATAAATTGCTATCTTTCTTACATTATGAAATTAATCGTAGAATTAATGAATTTAATTCGAAACATAATGCTAAAATTATTACTGAAATTGCCTTTACTGGTGAACTGGCTTGATTGGTAAATAGTTTAATGGATTATTTTGAAATCAAATCACCGCAATTCAATGTTAGTTCAATTGAAAGTAAGAATGATTTATTTATTCAATCTGAATACAATGACAAAATTATCAACCAATTAGTTTATTATGGCGATAAACTAATGGTTGATAATGATCAAGTCCAAACACAAACTAGTGAAATTGAAATTGGAAAAGCCAGTCCAAAATCATTTTTACATAAATTAAAGGAATTTTTAACATTACAAAAAGGAGAATAAAATGGACTGAATCTTTAACGATGAAATAGTTAATAAAGAAAAAGAAACAGAAGCACTTGTTAATAAAAATACTGCCAATATCTCATTAAAAGTTATAGGTGTAGGAGGTGGAGGTAACAACGCTGTTAAGATGATGCTTTCGGATCGTTTCACCAATGTTGATTTTATTATAGCTAATACAGACGCTCAAGCATTAGCAACCAACGAATGTCCTCATAAAATTCCTTTAGGTAAAGAAGGACGTGGTCTTGGAGCCGGAAGTGATCCTTCTGTTGGAGCAACAGCTGCAAAAGAAAGTTCTGAAAAAATCCAAGAAGCCCTTAAAGGCGCTGACGTGGTGGTTATTGCCGCAGGGTTTGGTGGAGGAACCGGAACTGGTGCAGCCCCTGTTGTTGCTGAAATTGCAAAAAACAACGGAGCTTTAACAATTGGGATTGTAACTACACCATTCTTATACGAAGGTAACAAGAGAAAAAAAGTTGCTAAAGAAGGAATTGAACAACTTAAAAAATATGTTGATTCATACATTATTCTTTCAAACGATAAATTAGCTGATAGCTTTGGTGATTTACCAATTGAAGACACATTTAAACTTTCAAACGTATCACTTAAAAATATTATCTTATCAATCCACGATATACTTTATCGTATTGGAACAATTAATATCGACTATGCTGATGTTAGAAAAATCTTATCTAATGCTGGACTTACTGTGGTAGGTATAGGACAAGCAACAGGTAAAGATCGTGCCGTGAAAGCTGTTGATAAAGCGTTTGAACAAAACCTATACGAAAACAATATCAAAACTGCAAGCAAGATTTTAGTTAACATTCAATATGACAAAAATTCATCAATTAACGAAATCAGAAAAGCAGTTAATAGAGTACATGAATTATTAGGTGAGAACCAAGAAAGTGATGAATACGAATGCATCATTGGACAAGAAATGGTTCAAACCAAAGACAATTCAGAAATCTTCAAAGTTTCTATTATCGCTGGTGGAGCAGATATTAATTCTGTTGCTACAGTTTACCAAACTGAAGGTCCAGCTGATTTAGTACTAGACAATGACGTTATTACTAAAGAGGTTCTTATGAATGAAGAAGATCTTGTAGCTGATAATGATTTTGTCAGTAGTAACCAAGTAAGAGAAAATACAGTCGTAGAAGAAGTATTTGCGGAACAACCGGAAGTTGAAGAAAAACCACAAGTACAACCTGCATCTATTGCTTATAACTACAATACAGAATCAGAAACAGTTGTCAAATCTGAACCAATCAGAGAATACGCTGAACGTAAAAACGAACACATTTCAACTATTGAAATCAGTTCTATTTTTGACATTAAAGCCGATGATGACAAAGGCTACTCACGTTTATATGAAATAGAACCCGAAGACGATGATGATGACAACGAAACTACTCCGTGATAATTCGATGTTGCGAAGAAGAATTACAGAGTTTTCGTTAGAACTTCAAAGTCAGGTTCTAATTCTAAAACGTTAAGTAAAACACAAAATTCTAGGGGTTCCTAGAATTTTTTATTGCTTTTGATGTGGAATTTTTACCATAAAAAAAGTGATAAGCTCTTAAAGCAAAATAATAATTTTTAAATTTAATATAAAATTTATTTTAACTTAAACAAAGTTTATAAAATAAGAAAGCTACACAAAGGGAGAAGTTTATGAAATTAGTTGATAAATTTGAAGTTCTTGCAAAAGAATATAATGAAAAAAATCAAATTCCAAACGAAGTAAAAGAAGTTGTCGAAGCATTAGGTGGTGTAAATAACATTTTATCATTCAATAACAGCGTTTCTGAATTAAGATACGACCTTAAAGACTTATCATTAGTTAATGAAGCAGCATTAAAAGACATGGGTGCTACAAAAATTGTTATGTTTGATCGTGAAAGACACGTTCAAATTTGCTTTGGTGTTGGAACCGAAATAATCAATCAACTTATTAAAAAATATTTATCAAAATTAAAAGAAGAATCTACATCAGAAACACAAGAAGCTAAAAAAGAAGATTGCAAATGTTCAGATAAAGAAGAACAAGTTGTTAGCTCGTTAGAAGTTATCGCTCCTGTTTCTGGAAAAGTAATTTCATTAGAAGAACTTAATGATGGTGTATTTTCTGCTGGACTTGTTGGAAAAGGATTCGCAATTGAAATGGATCTTGCAGCAGGAAAAGTTGAAGTTTTAGCTCCATTTTCAGGAAAAATCGCAATGATGCCTGCGACAAAAAACCAAATTTTATTATCAGCTTCAAATGGTGCTGAAGTTGTGCTTTTATTAGGGCAAGATAGTCACAAATTAGATGGAATTGGTTTTGATGCTCATTATGGTTTAAACTCATTTGTTGAACAAGGAAAATCTTTAGTAACATTAGATTTAAATAGATTCAAATCAGAAAATATTGATAATAAATTTGTTTTTGTTCTTACACAAGATTCAAAATTCCAAACAATTGAAGAACTTGTTAAAGAAGCAAAATCAGGGCAAAAATTATTTCAATTAGTAAAATAATAATCAAGCACAAAATGTGAAAAATAACTTGATTATTTTTTTATAACTTTATAAAAGTTATAAAATAAATATAAGCATACTAAAGGAGACTCATGTTTTGAAAAAAATATAATAAATACTATGAAGTCTTGTTTTGATTTTTTTTATTATTTTTTTCATCTATCTTTCTATGTTTTTGAAAACATCACAAAGGTTTATTCTTTGGTTTTGCTATAGGAAGCTTGGTTAGTTATTTGTTTTATAAAATCAATGTCTGCGGAGCAATTTGAATTTTAACAACTACTAAAAAAGCACACAGGTATATTTTTTATTTTTTAAAATATCTTTTTTATTACGTTTTTTTATTTTTAATTTTTTATTTAAGTTTAAAAATTAATCAAACTTATCACAATTTGCATCATGAATTAGGTAAAAATATCTACTTTAATCCAATTAACTTTTTAACCATGATAGTTGGTTTATCGCTCAATTTTGTTTTACCAATCTTTGTGCATGTTTGTGATTACTTAATTAACAAAATTAAACAAAGAAAATCCAGAAAGGAGATGAATGCTAGAAAAACTTAAAGAATGAGCTCAACCGCAACTCCTTTCTTTAGTTGTAACTGTTTTAGTTATTTTGATATTATCTTTCTTAATCTATTTTAAAGTTAAGAAAGTTAAACATAATAAAGCTCCAACAGGAATTGCTTTTATTGCAGAAGCTTATGTTGGTGTAATTGATAAACAGTTTCATGACGTTGTGGGAGACAAAAGGCTGCAAAAGGCAAAAACTTATATTTTTGCACTAGCAACTTTTCTACTTGTTGGAAATGCAGTAGCATTTATTGGTTTAGAACCAATTGTTACTTCATATAGCGTTCCATTCACTCTTGCTCTAGCAAGTTGGCTTGGTATTTTAGCAAGCGGTATGATTTACCGTAAGTGAAAATATCTTAAAGCTTTTATGTTACCAACAGATGTTATTGGTAAAATTTCACCTTTAATTTCTTTAAGTTTCCGTATTTACGGAAATATTATAGGTGGTTCATGTATTCTTTTCTTAATCTATGCGATTTTTGGTTCGATCGGTAATGCTGATGCTATCGCAGGTAAAGGTTTTGGACCTGTGACTTTTATAGCATCTCCTTTAACAGCAGCATTCCACTTTTATTTTGATGTTTTTGGTTCAACATTGCAAGCTTATATTTTTACCCTTTTAACATCAGTTTATTGATTAATTGAATCTGAACAAGATGAAAAACCAAAAGCAGAAAAGAGAAGAAGAATTTTAGTATTTAAAAAAACTTTCACAAAAAAACAAAGTGCAACAATCTATTAGGAGGATAAAATGATTGAAAGTGTAACAAAATTATTAGCAGAAACAACAAATACTGCAACAGCAGCTACTACTGAAGCAGCAACTAGCGGAAGCGGATTAAAAGCAGGTTTAGTAGCAGTTGGTGCTGGTTTAGCAGCAATTGGTGTTATCGGAACTGGAGTTGGACAAGGTTATGCAGCTGGTAAAGCTTGTGAAGCTGTTGGAAGAAACCCAGAAGCCGAAGGAAAAATTCGTACAATGTTAATTATCGGAGCAGGTATTGCTGAAACTGCAGCTATTTATGCTTTTGTTGTTGCTTTAATTGTTAAATTCGTTGGATAATTCAAAGTATGTTAACTAACATTAACTTATTACTAGCGGAAAATGAATCAACAGTAAGTAAAATTGCTGAAAAATTTAATCAAATTTTCCCATCATGACCAATGATGTTGGCCACAATTATTTCGTTTGTCATCGTCTTCACTGTGCTTACTAAACTTGTTTATAAACCAGTTAAAAAAATGATTCAAGAGAGACAAAATTATATTCAAGAAAATATTAATCAATCTGTTAAACAAACTGAAATTAGTTTAGCAAAATTAGATGAAGCAAATGCAAATTTAATTAATTCACGTAAACAAGCTGACATTATTATCACTAAGGCAAAATTAAGAGCAGAAAAAGTTTCTGATTTATATACATTAAAAGCAAAAGCTCAATCTAAACGTTTACTTGAAGAAACACATTTAGATATTGAAGCGCAAAAAAGAGAATTTGAAGAAAATTCGAAAAAATATGTTGTGCAAGTAGCAACAGAACTTGCTGACAAAATTTTAAAACGTGAAATTTCGCAAGAAACTCAATCAGAAATTATCGATAAATTTTTAAATTCAGATAAAGAAGTGGATGAAATTTAATTATGTATGCTAAAAGAAATATAGCAGCTTATTCAGTTGCGATTTTTGACTTAGTTAAAGAAGAACACGAATTATCTAAAATTCAACCTGAATTTGAGAATTTATTAGAAATAATTAAATTAAACCCAGAGTTAGTTACTTATTTAGGGAATGACTTAATTTCTGAAAAAGAAAGATTAAAAACAATTGAACTTGTATTTAAAGATTTTCATTGGATTATTTTAAATACATTAAAAGTTATAGTTCAAAGAAGAATGAGTCCATATTTGAAAAAAATTATCATCGAATATCTTAAACTTTCAAATAAAGAACTCAAAATCCGCTTTGTTCGTGTAGTGTCAGCTTTTCCGTTGGATGATAACCAACTTGAAGAAATTAAGAATAAGCTACAAAAAGTTACAAGAAGAACAATAAAATTAAAACATTCCATTGATCCTAACTTAATTAGTGGAATTAGAATTGAATCTCGTACAGAAATTTTAGAAATGAATATTAAACATGATCTTGAAAAGATTAAGTTAGATATTTTAAAAACAGATTTACAGAAAGGAAAATAGAATATGGCAATTCGTTTAGATGATATTTCTGCGATTATTAAAGATCGTATTAAAAATGTCGGAAATACAGCTGATAGAAGTGAAATCGGACAAGTAATTTCGATCGGTGATGGTATTGCTGTTGTTTCTGGTTTAGAAAAAGTTAAAAACTCTGAAATTGTTGAATTTCAAAACGGTGTTTATGGACTTGTTTTAAACTTGGAAGAAGAAACAGTTGGTGTTGCTTTATTTGGTGATGCTAATAGTGTTTCAGAAGGTGATACAGTCAAAAGAACAGGTTCTGTTATTTCTGTTGAAGTTGGAGATGAACTTTTAGGGAGAGTAGTTGATGCTCTTGGAAACCCAATTGATGGTAAAGGAGCAATTAACGCAAAAAAAAGAAGTGAAATTTTTAAAGTTGCTTCTGGTGTTATGTCAAGAAAAGAGGTTAATCAACCACTTGAAACAGGAATTATCGCAATTGATTCAATGATTCCAATTGGAAAAGGACAAAGAGAGCTTATTATTGGTGACCGTCAAACAGGAAAAACTGCTATTGCGATAGACACAATCATTAACCAAAAAGGTAAAAATGTTAAGTGTGTTTATGTTGCAATTGGACAAAAAAATTCAACTGTTGCTCAAATTGTTCAAAAACTTTTAGATGCAGATGCACTTAAATATACAACAGTAGTAGTTGCTGGTGCTAGTGAATTAGCTCCACAACAATATATTGCACCTTACACTGGTGTTACTATAGCTGAAGAGTGAATGTCAAAAGGAGAGGATGTTCTTATTGTTTATGATGATTTATCTAAACATGCGATCGCTTATAGAACATTATCACTTCTTTTACGTCGTCCACCTGGACGTGAAGCTTATCCTGGAGATGTTTTCTACTTACACTCGCAACTTTTAGAAAGAGCAGCTAGATTGAATCAAAACTATGGTGGTGGTTCAATTACTGCTTTACCAATTATCGAAACACAACAAGGTGATATTTCAGCTTATATCCCTACAAATGTTATTTCAATTACTGATGGTCAAATTTTCACCAAAGAAAGTCTCTTCAATTCAGGTCAAAGACCAGCTGTAGATATTGGGTTTAGTGTTTCACGTGTTGGTTCAGCTGCTCAAACTAAAGCTATGAAAAAAGTGGTTGGATCGCTTAAACTTGAATTAGCTCAATATAACGAAATGTTAGCCTTTGCGCAGTTCGGTTCTGACCTTGATGATTCAACAAAAAATATTTTAAATCATGGTGCAAAAGTATATGAACTTTTAAAACAAGAGCAATACTTCCCGATTTCTCAACCAGATCAAATTATTTTACTAGTTGGAATTAAAGAAAGAATTGTAAACCCATTACCAACAGAATATATTCACGAATATCGTGATGCTGTTCTTTCATGAACTAAACATGAAGGTCAAGAAATTTATGCTCACATCGAAACAACTGGTTTAATTTCAGAAGAAGATTATCATAAAATTGAAGTTGCTTTAGTGCACATTGTTAAAGATATTATTTTAACAGTTCCGAATTATGATGAAAGAATGTACAAGTCTTTTCCTGAAAAATTTAGAGACTTATAATGGCTAATTTAAACAGTTTAAAAAATAGAATTTCAGTTGTTTCTAACACTTCAAAGATCACAAATGCTATGCAACTTGTGTCGACGGCAAAATTAAGAAGAATTAAAAAAGAATTCGAAAGCATTGATTCATACTTAAATTTATTAAATGATACTTTTGATAGCTTAATCGAGCACGTTCAACCTGAAGATTTTTATTCTATTTTTCCTAAAAATGAAAATGTAAAATCAAAAATCTATATCGTTATAACAAGTGATTTAGGACTATGTGGTTCTTACAACACAAATGTAATTAATTTACTCAAAAAAAATATCACCTCAGAAGATAAGGTGATTGTATTAGGAACAAAAGGATATAGTATTTTACATTCTACTGCTCTTAAAGATCAAATTATTGATCATTATTTAAATTACGGCGAAAAAGTTGACTATTCAATTGCTAATAAAATTACAAAAGAAACTTTGGATTTATATGCAAAAGGACAAGTTGGTGAAATTAATTTAATTTATACTAAATTTGTTAACAATATTAATCAAGAAGCAATTCTTAAAAAACTTTTTCCACTTGATATTGAGCATAAAACAAAAACAATTTCACAAAATATTGAATTTGAGCCAAATGCAGAAGTTGTTCTCAAAAACTCAATTCCTTTATATATTGGAAGTTTAATTTACTGCTTGGGAAGTAGTTCAAAAATTTCAGAAATGGCATCGCGTAGAAACGCCATGGAAAATGCTACTAATAATGCAAATGAACTTATTTCAAACTTACATTTACAATTTAACCGTGAGCGTCAAAGAGTTATTACACAAGAAATTAATGAAATTGTAGCAGGAGCTGATGCTACATAGAAAGGAGAACCAGAAATGACAAAAAACAAAGGTACAGTTATTCAAATTTTAGGGCCTGTTGTCGATGTTCGGTTTGATGAAGGTAAATTACCAAAATTACTTAATGCACTTACAATTGAAGCTGATGGTAAAATCTTTACTCTTGAAGTTGCACAGCACATAGGTGATGATACTGTTAGAACTATTTCAATGGTGTCAACAAATGGTTTACAAAGAGGTATGGTAGTTGAAGATACAGGACATGCTATTTCAGTTCCTGTTGGTAATGTTGTGCTTGGTAGAATGTTTGATGTTTTAGGTAATCCAATTGATGATTTACCACTTGATCCGAATGTTGAAAGAGCACCAATTCATGCACCAAGTCCAAGTTACGAAGAACAAAAAACTACTTCTGAAATTTTAGAAACAGGTATTAAAGTTATTGACCTTTTAATTCCTTACGCAAAAGGAGGAAAAATTGGTTTATTTGGTGGAGCTGGAGTTGGTAAAACAGTTCTTGTTCAAGAATTAATTAACAACATTGCTAAAGAACACAACGGTCTTTCTGTTTTTGCTGGAGTTGGAGAAAGAACACGTGAAGGTAATGACCTTTACTATGAAATGAAATTAGCTGGTGTTCTTGATAAAACAGCACTTGTTTTTGGACAAATGAATGAACCACCAGGTGCACGTATGAGAGTTGCTCTTTCAGGTCTTACTATGGCCGAATACTTTAGAGATCAACAAAATCAAGATGTGCTTTTATTCATTGATAATATTTTTAGATTTACACAAGCAGGTAGTGAGGTTTCTGCTCTTTTAGGACGTATGCCTTCAGCTGTTGGGTACCAACCAACACTAGCAACTGAAATGGGGGCGCTTCAAGAGAGAATTACTTCAACAAGAAGAGGTTCAATTACTTCTGTGCAGGCTGTCTATGTTCCTGCTGACGATTTAACTGACCCAGCACCTGCTACAACATTTAACCACCTTGATGCTAAAACTGTTCTAGATCGTGGAATTGCAGCATTAGGGATTTATCCTGCAATTGATCCGCTCAATTCATCATCAAGACTTTTAGATCCACTTGTAGTTGGTCAAGAACACTATGATGTAGCACAAGAAGTTGTAGCTATTTTACAAAGATTTAAAGAATTGCAAGATATTATTGCTATTTTAGGAATGGGTGAATTATCAGAAGAAGATAAAAAAATCGTTGCTCGTGCACGTAGAATTAGAAACTTTTTATCACAACCATTCCACGTAGCCGAAAAATTCTCTGGTATTATTGGTGCTTATGTGCCACTTTCAGAGACTATTAGAAGCTTTAAAGAAATTCTTTCAGGTCAATATGATGAATATCCTGAAGAAATCTTTAGATATGCTGGAAGCATCGAAGATGTTAAAAAAAGATATTCAAAAATCGAATCTAAAGAATCTGATAAAAAACTGCAAGAAAATAATTAAATATGTCAAAAGTTAAATTAACAATCACTACACCTAATGGTATTTTTTATGAAGGAGAAACAGAGATTGTTTCTTTAAAAACTGCATTAGGATACATCGGACTTCAAGCTCATCGTACACCGCTTTTTAGTAATATTGAGATTGGTAAATTAGTAATTGGTTATGAAAGTGACCCTAATTCAATTAAATGTTCAATTGGTGGCGGAATAGTTTACGCTGATTCTGAAAAAGTTAATATAATTACTGAAGACATCATTGATGCTCGAAATATTGATTTAGCTCGTGCTCAAAAAGATCGCGATTTAATTATGGCACAACTTTCAAGTGCTAAAAAAGACAACATTGATTTATCAAAATTAGAAGTGAAGCTTAAAAAAACTTTATCAAGAATTGACACTTACAATCAATTTAATAAATAATTTAAAAACCTTCATTCTCAAAATGAAGGTTTTTATAAACTTTTTTATAAGAAAGGAGGATCTTTATGACAAAATTATTAGACAAACTACAAACTAAATCACGAAGACTAACATTCTTTGCTGGAGCAACAATTTTATTGATTTTATTAATCGGATTTATTATTTCTTGGTTTGATGTTGTTTCAGAAAATCAAGCACGCTGAAATGCACTTTCAGAGCAAAGTAAGTTAGAAATTGTAAGACATAATTTAATCCCAAGTCTCCAAGCAAACTTTTGAAAAAAAACACTAACATTTACTTATATTAGTAATTTTTCAATTGGTTTGGCTTTACTTCTTTACGCTTTAAGACCAAATTCAATTAAAACTAATAATTTTTTAATTTTATCAGGCATTTATATTTCAGTAACTTTTCTTATTTTTTGAGGTTTAATTTTCCCGGGGCTATTTATCGAAAAAGTTTATTCACCTACAAGAATGCTTGTTTCAATCACTACTCACTTTGTCAATCCAATTATTGGTATTTCTTTTCTTTTATTTAATTCTAAAAAATTAACTTTTAGTAATAAGTTAATCTTCTGATCTCTTGCTCCGATGTTTATTTATTACTTTTTTGCAATGGGAATGTATTTTATTGGTAATTCTTGAACCAAACAAATTCATCTTGAAGCTTCAAATAATGAATATCATTTAGCAAAAATTCAAGATCTTTCAGGTTTAACTATTTATCCATTTTTAAATTTTGAATATCCACTTTTCTACAAAGGTAATTCTATTTTATATGTTGTTATCTTTAATATTTTAATTTTAATTATCGGAACATCTTTACCAATTGCTTTAGGATTTGCGTTTAAATATTTAGCTAAAATAAAATTTAGAACTAGAAGAAAATATGAGTAAAAAACTTACTCAACAAATTTTATTCGTAGATTTTGAAGCAATTACACCTAATTTTTTACATAAAATTCCAAAATACAAAAACATTAAAGATGAAATCGTTTATTGTTTTACTTTAGGGAAAGTAATTAATAAGGATAAAACAATTTTTAAAACATATTTTATTGATTTAAGTAACTTTGATGTAAAAATATATTCAGATAATTTAACTAAAACACTTGAACAAGCTATTTATGATTTTGTAGGTCCAAATTTAACTATTTCAAATCAAACGATTCAATTTTTAGGTTGAAATGCACATCTTGAAAATAAAATAACATCAAAATATCTTAAAATTCAAACAAATTCAATTGATGATAATCACATTTCGCTTGATAATGTTGCTTTAAAACTTGGTTACCAAGATGTTGATCATTTTCTAGAATTAGATAAGATTAATTTAAAATTAAGTTCTCAAACTGATAAAAAAGGTAAGATTGCAGCTTATTTAGGTTATATTCTTTTTGCATATTATAATAACGAAACTAAACAAATTGATAAACTTAATTACGATGATATTCTTTTAATTAAAGAAATGGTGAAAAATTATAATGAAGCTGATGTTAAACAAACCATTTTTATTCTTAAAAATTTACCAAAAGCTCAAAAAATAATTGATTCATTAATTGTCAAACGCGACAAAATCAACCAGCTTTCTCGTGAATTACAGCGTGGTAAAAAAATGCTTGAATTAATTAAGCTTGATCTAGGTAAACGAAATCGAAATATTTTTGTAAATAAATACATTGAAAATTTACAATCTTGAGTTTATAAAAACCAAAAGAAACAAGAAGAGTTAGATAAAAATTCACACAAATATGATCAAAATCAAGAATTTTTACAAAAAAGCATTAAGCAAAAAGAACTTTTAATTAATTTTCTCCAAAAAGAACAAAATTGTCGTACAATCAATAATGTAATTATTAAACATCAAAAAATTACAAAAGAACGCGAATGAAAACTCAATTTTCTCAAAGATAATTTCCAAGGCAAAACCACCAAGAAAAAGACTAATCAGCGAAAGATTTTAGCAAAATAAAAAGCGCACAAGGCGCTTTTTTTCTTCTAGATAACTTTTGTTATATGGTGCTCTTTACAAGGATCGAACTTGCGATAGTTGATTACGAGTCAACCGTTATACCACTTAACTAAAAGAGCGTGGTGGAGATGACGGGAGTCGAACCCGTGTCCAAACATAAACAAGTATCGCACTTCTACAGTTTAGTTTATTTTTATTAATTACTAAAATATAAAATAAACAAAAATATTATTTAGTAATTGATCTTTCTTCGTTTTGATTACGATCAATTCTCAAAACTATCCTTTATGACTCATTTCAAACTTAAAGGAGTCGTTTGAAATGGCTTTGCCGCTAGTTATTAAGCGAATGCAAAGGCTTGTGATCCAGCAAATGCTGGGTTACTGAATGCAAATTCAGTTTTTTCTTCAGATTTTCCGTTTAAGAAAGCCTAGTAGCAATTATAGTCTGCCACACTACTGCGATGTTCAACTGCCTATATTTGTCGAAACCATTACATCCCCATAAAAATCTTTATAAATAAGATTTTAAGACTTGTTTTAATTTCTTTTCTGTTTCTTCTTTTGCTATTTTAGCTCTTTTGTCATATTTTCTTAACCCTTTAGCAAGAGCTATTTCAATTTTTAAATAACTTTTGTGAAAGTAAATTTTTAATGGAATTATTGTTAATTGTAAAGTTTCAATTTTTTGTTTAATTTTACGAATTTCTCTTTTATGTAACAATAATTTTCTATCACGATATTCATCATTTTTTAAAAGCATGTATTGTTTAAAGAAAGAATCTTTAAGATAAACTTCATTTTTATAAATCGAGCAATAAGCATTAGAAATATCTATTTTATTACTTCTTGCTGTTTTGACTTCTCATCCTTCTAAAACAAGACCTGCTTCATACTTTTCAAGAATTTCATAATCGTGGTGAGCTTTTTTATTTTGAGAAACAATCTTCATATCTTAAAAATTATATTTATCTTTTTTATTTTTTTGCTAAAATATTTATGAAACTTTCGCTATTTAAGCAGTGAGTTTCAAAATTAAATCACTTAAATAAAAAAACATAAAATTTATTTGATTTAGTAAAAATTGATATATAATTATATTGCAAACTTGGGGGGATAGCAAAGCG
This sequence comes from Mycoplasmopsis glycophila, assembly GCF_900660605.1. NCBI lineage: Bacteria > Bacillati > Mycoplasmatota > Mycoplasmoidales > Metamycoplasmataceae > Mycoplasmopsis > Mycoplasmopsis glycophila. The sequence continues at coordinate 414,645 of NZ_LR215024.1, forward strand.
GCCAAATGCGGGTGGCTGTAACCCACTTTCTTAGGATTCGGGGGTTCGAATCCCTCTCCCCCCACCATTTTTGCCCCATAGCCAAGCGGTAAGGCAGCGGGTTTTGGTTCCGCCATGCGTTAGTTCGAATCTAACTGGGGCAGCCATATCGTCGAAAGGCGATTTTTTTTTTTTATTTTTTGAGTGAGCGAACAGTTTAAGCCAACAAGACAAAAGCAAGTCCTAAAAGGGGCTTGCTTTTCATTTTCTACGAAAGGAGAATAATTCAAATTGAAATACTCCACAAGAGAGCTTTTGGAGTTTGGTTATTCGCAAGAAGAAACTTTTGAAACACAATCAAAAATTGATACTGCTCAAAAAATCAAAGAAAGCATAAAAAGTAAATTTGCTTCTGTTGAAATTGAGCAATTATTAAAAGAATTAAAAGAAAGTCCAAACTTTTTCATAAATGAAGAAGCTTTGGTTAATTTAAAAAATAAACAATTGCTTATCGCTCTTTTGATTTTTCACCAGATTTCAAAAAACGGAAGCATTAATTGTTATGACTTTTACAAAAAGTTCAATTTTACAAAAGACGAATTTTATAAAACTCTAAAAAAGATTGAAGCTCATTCGAAGCAAATCAAAATTATTAGAGAAAGAATTACAAACAAAAACAAAAAAGGAACTTTTAGAATTTCATTCAAAAAGACAAAAAGCAAATATACACCTACCACAAGAAAATTTATTAAATTTAATGAATTTAACCAAATTGCTTTATGTCTGCTTTTGAATGGTAAGAATTTTGTTTCTTTTTTGAGAATAATGAAAACAAAATACTGAAATAATAAAGATTTTGTTTTCAAGTGTGATAGAAATTTCTTAAACGAAGCTAAATCGAAAAAAGCTCATTCTAAACAAAGCTTTTTATCACGTGTAAGGAGTTTTACAAAAATTACAAATTCATTTATCAAAATGAAGCAATTTAGAGCTTGAAAGTTTTTCAAATTTATCAATTCGTTAGTGCGTGATGCTGTTGATTTTTGAAAAATAGAGTACGACAAACTTTGTAAAACTCCAAAGACAACCAGATATGTAAATTTAAATTCATTGTTCTTCATTTATAAAAACAATTTTATTAAGCAATTTCTTTAAAGTGTGGGACTTATAGAATGTGTATTTTAAAAAATTGAGAAAAATTGTTTTCAAAAACACCTAAAAACATACTTTTCTTCAATCATTTTTTATAAGTATAAAAATTCAAACACAAAGAATGTGTAAGGGACTATTAAGAATGTATATATTACTAAATATATATAAAGCAAGATATGAATAAAGCAATTAAGAGAGATAGTTTAGACGTCATAGCAATGTTTCACTCAATTGGTAAAAATGAAAAGATAACAATTAAGAAGCACGGTCTTGAAACCAAAGTTGGTTATCATTGATTTCGTTCTGGTCAAGCAATAGATTACATTGCTCGTGCAGATGCTGTATTGGTTCAACCTAACAACTTTAACCAAGACAAGCTCAATCACATTTTCCTTAAAAGCGGAAAGGAAGAAATTGAATTTATGAATACCTTTTTAAAGAAATATTCCAAAGACGAAAAACTTACTGGTATTTATGAATTCACAAAAGACGCTAATGATGTGAGCATTGAAGAAGCTAAACGAACATTACAAGGTTTAGACGATAAACAAAGAATATACAGTATGGTATTCTCACCTAAATCTTCTCTTGTAATTGAGAACAGATTATTTAGCAAAAAAGAGTGAGTGCGTATTTTACAAAAAGAGATAAAAACACTCTGTGCTAAAAATGGACTTGACCAAAACAAGATTAAAGGTTATATGGGAATTCACGTCAATACTAAAACACCACACGCTCATTTAATCTTTTTTGAGACTGAACCAGCATTTTCAAAAAAGAATAGCAAAGAAAAAGTTTGGTTTAATAGAAACTATTTTCCATACAAAACAATTTTTGAATTTAAAGAAAACACACAAAGAGAAATTGACCATAAGCTTTATAAAGAATATCAAACAATCCTTGTTAAAAGTAAAGGTTCATTATATGACTTTAAAAGAAACTTTAAGCAGAATGTTAATAAACTTAATTTAAACTTGGAACATTTAAAGCTTCAAAGTGAAATTGAAAAGGTTGCTCTTTACTGTTATAGCAACAAAATCAAAACCTTTAATCGTATTACTGACGACGATGTTAAAAAGAGCATTGTGAAGATACATAATGCTATTAAGAAAGATCATTCTTCATATCGTGATTTTGATTGAAGATATGAACAATTTTTAAATTCAATTTCAAATATTCAAGCTTACGATAAAAGAGCTTTGAAAGAGCTTGGTGATATCTTTGAAAAGGAAACAAAAGATAAGCAAACTAAACTTTATAACTTTGTTATTCAAACTTGCTTAAATCTTGATAGGAAATACAAAATGGAAAAATCACCTTACCAAAGATATCTTAGCAACTTTTATACAGAAAATAGAATTGATTGGACAAAAGAATTAGATTTACCAAAACTGAAAGATTTAAATAGCTTTCTTCAATACAAGAAAGTTGAGATAGTTGAGAAGCTTGAAATTTCATTTAAGAGTGAAATTGACGATTTTGTTCAACATAATCAAATTGACCTTGAAGATTTAAAAAGCTTTAAAGTTTCGTGAGCTAAATTAAAAAACAAAATCAAAACTGAAAAATGTTCATTAAATCAAATTGTTAAAACAAATGAAATGAATGAAATATTAAGCTACCTTTCAAAATACAACACTGAATTTCAAATTTTTGAAACCAAATATGACGAAATGCTAAATGCTTTTAATGAAAAGATTTCTAAATTAACTGATTATAAAGCTAAATCAAATGGTTATCAAATTCAAAGCGAGTTTGTTGAAGATATACAAAAAGCAAAAGCTCTTGTTGTTTTATCTAAAATGAACTCGAAAGGGGGTAAATATAGCTCAACAAATGAATACAATATGAATTTCTTATGAAAAGAAAAATATAAACAAACCAAAGCTATTCGAGAATTCTATAAACAATTCGATATTGATATGGAAGATGTAATTGATTATGTTATCGAAAACTCTTGATAAGATTTTTGATTTTAAAAATGATTTTAAGAAAGCATTAATCAAAACAATCTTAATTTTCTTTATTAGCTTACCAGTTTTATATTTTATGTTCTTTACATTGTTAAACATTAATAAACTGATTATTCAAAAAGAACCATTTTTTACTGCTTTCAAAACCTTTTTAGTAAGCAAGTGAAAACTATCATTAACTTTTGTTGCTTTATATCTTTTAGGTTATTCAATGCTTATCTTTGTTGCGAATATTGGCGACTTTGAAAAGAAATATACCAAAGATAAAAATGAGAATGATGTTTTCCTTTGAAACTCACGAACAGGAAAAGGGAATTGAAAAAGAGTTCAAGAAAAGTTTATTAAACCAAAACCGAAAGCAAACTGAGTTTTAGGTTATTACGAAAACAAAAAGAAAGAAAAAGTTTGATTGGTGAATAATCAAGACACTCACGCAAAAATCATTGGTGGAACTGGAAGCGGTAAAAGTCAATTTTTAGTTTTACCTAACATTACTTATAACGCTTCATTACCATTTGAAGAAAAACCTTGTATGTTCATTACTGACCCTAAAAAGGAACTATATGAAACAATGAGTAATTTCTTTAATGATAATGGTTATGAAATTAAGTTAATTGACTTAATTGATAGCACTGGTGAGACTTGAAACCCGCTCGTTTATTCTTTTGAGATTTTAAATAGCAAAACATTTGAAAGTGTTTTACCAAGCGACTATGAAAAAGCTATCTCTTCAATTAATGAAATTGTTGAAGATTTAGGGTGACCAGACGGGAAAAGTGATATTTGATTAAGAGCAAGTAAAAACATTCTAACTGCTATTTACATTTATTTACTTTTAAAAACTCAAAATAACCCTTTATTTAAGGAACTTGGAATTCAAAGATTAAATGTTAAAGACTTTCATATTTTAAAAGCTGCTGATTATCTTAACCCGAAGACTTTCAAAAATGGAGCTTGAAGAACAGAGATTGAAAAAATGTCTCACAATAACATTTATTGGGAAAGACTTTATAACATCTTCGCTACTTTACCAGACCAAGCACAAAACACACTTGAAGGTTTTTTAAGTAATGCGCAAGATGTGATTAATGGTTATTCAAGAAACTATAAGCTTGCTGAAATTATCTCTTCTTGTTCATTAAGTCTTCAAAATCTTTTTGATAACATCAGCGAAAAACCATTTGTGATTTTTATTTGTTATCCTGACGAAGAAGAAAGTGTTAATAAATTTAACTCTTTATTTGTAAAGCAACTTTACAACTACGCTACCAAAGAAGCAAATAAAAGTCCAAACAAACATTTAGCACGTAAATTTCAATTCTACCTTGAAGAGTTTGCTAATTTAGTAAGAATTGATAACTTTGATAAAGCAATCAGTATTGCGCGTTCAAGGTGAATATTCTTTCTTATTATCATTCAATCATATGCTCAACTCAAAAAATATGATACAGGTAAAGGAGAAAGCACAACAATTATTGATAACACTGCGCTTACATACTTTATTTCAAGCTCGTCAGTTGAAACTATGGAAAGCGTTATTAAATCAATTGGTAAAAAGGAAATCATTAATCGTTCATATCAAGAAAAAGATAAAAATGGCGGTTTCTCTTCTTCAATACAAGAAAAATCAATTTTAGATATCAACAATCTTAAAGAAAAACCAAAAGAAGATGTTTTAATTGATATTCCAAATGAGAAACCTTTTATTTGAACTATGATACCTTTTTACAAAGGTTTTACTGAAATTATGAATGACCAAAGAAGCTTTGAATATCAAGTGAGCGAAAGTTTGAAAAAAATTCACAAAGACAAAGAGAAATTGATTATTCAAGAAAGAAAGAAAACTAAAAAGCTTGTAAAAAATGAAAACTATCTAACAGATATTGAAGAAGCAATTATGTCGAATGAATTTTCAAACTCACAAGAATATAAAGAGCTTTTTGGAATTCATAATTTAAATTTATTTGAAAACGCTAATATCTATAAAAATCTTTCAAATGAAATCAATTTAAAAATTATCGAAAAGACAATCAAAGATTTCAAGAGAAAAAGAAAGAGTAAAAATGATGTTAAGTAAATTTAATGAACTATTAGACGAAAAATTAAAAAGTCTTAACGAAAAAGAAAATTCAGCTCAAATTATGTGAAGAGTTGAAAAGCTACCAGAAACATACGAAGATTTTGAAACATATTTTGAGAAGCTAATTAACATTTCACCTAATAGTCAAACCATTTTAAATAACTTAAATAGTGAATTAAATTTAACCTTTCCCAAACTTTGTGAAAGAACTATTCATTTTAGCACCAAAAACTTTTTAAACAGTTTATTTAATCAAATTAATGTTCCTGTTATTTTTGTTAAAGAAAATAGCGAAACAGCAAAAACCAAAAGAGAATATTTTTGCTATGAAATACCAAATTTATTCGAAGATTATAAATCTGTTTTAAAACAAAACATCTTAAAGCAAAAAGAAGCAATATCTAATCTTAATAACAAATTCAGTTTCCTTACCTTTTTTAGAAACTCAATTCAAAAATTAGGTGATAAACAATTTTTGCTTGCTGCTGCTAATCTTGGTGATAAAAAGAGAGAACAAATCTTGATCGAAATTGATAAAACTAAATTTTGTCTCATAAACAATATTAATGAAACGTTGAAATTTAACTATGAAAGAGTGTTTAAAAACATCTTTTATGAATGAGTAAGAAACTTATTTAGCGAACTTGAAATCGAAATTGATAATGTTAAAAAGCTAACTTTATTTTTGAGCTGGTGAGTAATCAATAAATACCTTAATTCTTACCTTTATCATTCAATGAATAAGCAAAACGAAATCAAGCTCACAAAAGCAATGACTAATTTTAATAATTTAGACATTAATTTAAAAGTGAAAGTAATAACAAGAATTAATTTTATATTTCTTTCACTAATTAAATTTAATGAAAAACAATTTATTAATTCATTAATACAAGAAAACAAAGAAAAACCGTTAGAAGAATTTAAAGAACGTCAAAAACAACAGAAAAGTAGAGATATCAAGAACGTAAGAATAAGTCTTATAGAAGATATCAAGAATATTAAATAATTAAAGGAGTAATTTATGACTTACGAAAGAAAAAATCAAAACAAACAATTCCAAAATGAAATGTATGGAACATTTACATCTAATGTTGAGAAATATACATCTCAAAAAGACCCTAACCAAATTTACTACATCTTAACTCTTAAAATTCAAAAGGGAGAACAAGTTAAATACTACCCTTTTTGATATTTCCAACCAAAAGATTATCAAAAAGTCACTGGTCAATCAATGGACGCAACAATTCAATCATTAATTCATAATTTTTGCGCAGTTTCTTTTGAACAAGAACCAAGTTCAAGCGGAACAGTAATTAATGTTATTAAGAAAGTTTCTGCTTGAATGCTTAATGAAAATACAAATAAAAAAGAATATGTTCCTGTAATTGATAATTATGCTTATTATCAAGCAGCTAAACAATCTCAAATTCAAGCAAAAAGAGAAGATTTCTTATCAAATACAACTACTGAACCACAAAAACAAAACAAAGAAACAAAAGTAAAAGAACTTACAGAAGAAGATTACGTGATTAATTTTCCAAATATAGAACCACAAGATTTTAAAAGAACTTTTGTTTTAGAAGAAGATGTTAATCGCGGGTTAAAACCTAATAGTCCAGATATTTCTAATGAAATAGAAAAAGATTTTTCATTTGAAAAATAATAACAATTAAAAAACTTAAACTTACCACAAACAAGCAAAGGAGCATTTTATGGAAGATAAATTATTAAAACTTAATCAATTACAACAAGACTTTATGGTTCTTTCGAATGAGATTTATTTTTTAAATAATTTAATTAAACTCAAACAGCAACAACTGAATTTAATTAAAAACTCCACACTTATTTCGAAAGACACAAAAGATAGTTTGGAAAATATAATTAAAGATTACTTTCAAAAAATTGAACAAATCTCTCAAAATTCAAAAAGTGCGTCAAAAGAACTATCAAAGCAAATTGTAAAATTAACCAAATAATTAAAAACAATGAAAAAGCTAGTTATATGGGGTCTTTTTGACGATGCGAACAGATGTTATTATCATAGTTTAAAAGATAAATATGAAATTTATAGCATTGGAATAAACAAAAAAAATGAAGAGAATTATCACCAACTTAATTTATCTATTTTAAATGACGATTTATTTAATGAACTTGATAAATTACCAAAACCAGACATCATTTTAGCTTCACCACCTTGTAATAGTTGAAGCAAAGCAGACACAAACACAATGTTTGTTGAAAAAATTGATGTTAGTGGTGATAAAGCAAATATTCAGTTAAAGACTTTTGAATTTTATGATAAACACAACATAGCAGCACCAAAAACCAAAATTAGAAACCCCGTTTCAAAAGCAAAGTTATTTTTAAATGGTTTTAGCACAGCACTTTCCACGATTGAAATTATTAAGCATTATAAACCAAAATATTTTGCTATTGAAAACCCTTACCAAAGTAATATTTGAAAAATATTGGAGATTTTCAATTTTAGTCAAAAACATATTCTTAATCGCACAATGTATAGTCATTATGACGAAGAATTTACAAATAAACCAACTATCTTTTTATCAAACATTAATTTGAATTTGAAATGAGACAAACCTGAAAAGAACGGAAAAAATCTCAATAGATTTTCAAGAAAAGATAGAAGCAATATACCTAAAAGTCTTATCCAAGAAATAATTATGAAATTTGAAAATGATAGCAAATTAAATTAACTATTTAAAAAAACTTAAACTTACCACAGGAGAAAACAATGAAATTCGAAAAAGAACAAGCATTAAATTTACTTCAAAAATGAGAGAAAGAAAATAAAGCAGAAACTTTAAAATCAAGGACTTTTTACAATTCTTTTATACCTGATTTAGATAGTGTTGCTTTTAATGAAGCAATCAATGAGTATTTTGACAATTTAGAAACGTTAATAAAAGAAAATAAAATCAATTCAACAGATGAAATTTTTGAAGAAGTCGATAATGAACTTACAACCATAGCAAACAATAATGCTAATTTTTATAGACGTAGTTGAGACGACGATGCTTTTGACAAAGTGGATTATATATTGCGAAACTATAACTATGTCATTGAAGAAGACAACATAACAAGTGCATGAGAGATACTTGGTATAGCAGATAATTATATTCTTACTGATTTTTTAAGTGAATTCAGTAATGAATGTAAAAGTGAATTTGAAAAAGAACTCGAATTAGAAAACAATAACCAAATGACTATTTAACTTAAACTTACCACAGGAGAATATATGAATTTTAATAAAGAAAAAGCATTAGATTTATTAAATAAGTGAGACGAACAAAACAAAATTAATCAAATAACAGAAAAAGTTATTAAGGTAAATGACGAACTTATTAGTTTAAACAGCGTCTCGCTTATTGATGTTGCTTACGAATATCTTGAACATATTCAATATATGGTGAAAGAAAAAGAAGCTAATTCATTAGAAGAGTTATTTGATTTAGTGTGAGATAACACATCAATTCTTACTGAGTGTAACATCAATATTTACAACCACGATTTACAAGAAGAAGCATTTGAAAAATTAAATTATATTTTTGAAAATCATAATGAGTATTTTCAAAATGAAATTAAAAAAGATGTATATGCTGTGCTTCGAGCAGCAGAATATTACATAATGGACGATTTCTTATATGAGTTTCATAACGAATTTCAAAATCAATTTGAAAAAGAGTATGAATTAGAAAACGATAAAGAAATGACCTTATAACCTAAACTTACCACAGGAGAAAATATGAATTTTGATAAAGAAAATATTTTAAAATTGATAGAAAATTTTGATTTTGATGTAAAGGACATTAATATTTATGAAATAGATTTAAGAACCAGCGAAACATTAAAAAATTCAGTTAATTTATTAGAAGCAATTCAAGATTTTCACAGTCAAATTGAAAATGCATCTTTTAAACAAATAAGTAATTTAAAAGATTTAGATCAGTTCTTAACAAATGATATTATTCACGAAGTTGCACAGTGAAATATCAATATTTATGATTTTGAGTTAGGAAACAATGCGTTTTTCAAACTTGAATATTTAGAAGAAAATAATTATTTTGACGATGCGCTTGAAATGGTTAATAATGATAAACAATTCCAAGAGCAAAAAACAATTGGTTTATTAAAAATTGCTGAATTTGAAATTCTTAAAGAGTGTTTATATAGCTATAAAGATAAAATGCTGAAACATTTATTTGAAAATATCACACAAAATCAATTTGAAAAAGAGTATGAATTAGAAAACAATAAAGAAATGACTTTATAACCTAAACTTACCACAGGAGAAAATATGAATTTTGATAAAGAAAAAATCTTAAATTGATTTAAAAATCAAGACAAAGATAGTTTAGTTGAGCAGATATATGAAAAGGTGATGTTGTATGAAGATTGACCTTATATAAATGATGTTTTTTATGATTGTCCTTTATATGATTACATCGATGCTTTTGAAAAAACTATTCAAAAAGAAAATTTCAATTCGTTAGGTGAGTGTATTTACTATATTGAATGTGAAAAGCTACCAAGCATAGCGGAAACACACATAAACACAAAAGAAAATCAATTAGCAGAAAAAACAACAGAGAAAATCAAATTTTTAATTGATAAAGACCCTTGATATTTTGAATACATTAAAGAAAAAACAAGTATTTATGATGTTTTAAAAGCTGCTGAAAAAACCTTGATTAATTATTTTTTATATCACTCTAACAACACATTTGAAAATATTTTAGAAAATGAACTTGAATTAGAAGAAGACAATGAAATGACATTGTAATCTAAACTTACCACAGGAGAATATATGAATTTTGATAAAGAATGAGATTTTAAAGCGTGAGATTTAATAAAAAAATGAAGCAATGAATATAAAATTTATCAATTAGCAAAAAAAATTTCAACCAAAAATAATAAATTTGATTGATTAAATTTAAATAATCTAGACTTTACAGGGTGTAGAGATTACGAAATTGATTTAGTTGGTGAAGATTATTTTGAAAGATTTAGTGAAAAAGTCGAATATGATAAAGCAAATTCTTTAAATGATTTATTCGAACAAATGGAAAAACAAATACCATATATCGCTTATGATAATGCTAATATTTATGACGAAGATTTAGAATTTCAATCATTTGAAAAAATGAAATATTTAATTGATAATCATTTGGAATATTTTGAAACGTTTGAACCAGAAAAAACATCAACTCATAATGTTTTAAGAGCAGCAGAGCAATACATTATTGAAGATTTCTTATATGAGTTTCATAATGAATTTAAAAAAGAATTCACAAAGGAACTTGAAAAAGAATTAAGTCTTGAAGAAGAAAAAGATTTAGGTATTGAAATGTAAAGTAGGAAAAATGATTTTAAATAAAAAAGAATTCAAAGAATTAATTGATAAATTCAAAGAAACAAATACCATAAATAAGCTGACTAATCAAATTCTTAATAACAATAAAGAAATTGCTGTTTTTGAAAGTCTTTCATTTATAAATGTAGCAAATGAATATCTTGGTAGAGCAATAGAAAACTTGAAAGATAAACAAGTTTATACCTTTGAAGAAATTATGTTTCTAGCAAATCAAAATCTCAAAGAAATAGCAGAAAATAATGTTAATAGATATGAAGACGATTTAAGAAATGAACTTTCTAAAAAGTTTGAATATTTCATTGAAAATGAAAATGATTATTTCAATACCTTTGGGTGAAAGAATAAAAACAACATAAATATTAATGATATGCTCACAAAAGCAGAAACATTTGTTCTTTACAAATTTTTAATTAATTTTCATTCAAAGCTCGAAACAAAATTAAAGAAAGAGCTTGATAAAGAAAGTTATAACGAAATGACTTTCTAAACTTAAACTTACCACAGGAGATGTAAAAATGGAAAACAATAAAAAGAAAAACCGAAAAAAATTAATTCTTGCTTCGCTATTAGGAATAGCTGTTACGGGTGCTATTATAACTCCGCCAGTTATTACTAAATATTATTATCAAAGTAAGCAAATTGAAAGTGATAACAAGTATTTTGAGCTTAATAATAAAGCAGTTAATTTAGAAAATGCTATTTATAAACTTGAAGAAAAGCAAACAAAAAAGGAAGAAGAAATCGCTTCTTTAAGAAATGAATTAGAAGCAGAAAAAAGCAAACTTAATAAAGCAAGAGCTAAATTGCGTATTTTAGTTGGAAGCGAAGACGAGAATTTTGACTTTGGAGCTAATGGTGAAAACGCATTAAACGGTTCGCTTGTGAAAGAATTAAGAAGAGATATTGCCGAAAAAGAAGAAACTATTCGCCTATTAGAAATAGATTTGGAAGAGTTAAAAGATGCTTATAGTGAATTAGAAAGAGAAATAGAAGAAAAAGAAAGCAAAGTTGCTTCAATTATTAAAATAAATATAGATAAAAACATTGCTATCGCTTCTTTATTAGAATACCGGAAAGCAATCAAGGAATTTGCTCTTTTAACAAACTCTATGAAATAGAAAAATAGTGCTTTTGTTGATAATTTATTTCCTACTTTCACAAAGGTAATGGGAATATATGAAAGTAATTCAAGTTTATATGTAGAACATCAAAACGATATAATAAAAGACATTTTGTGAATATCTCTTGACAGCGAACAATACATAAGACTTTTAAATGGTGAAACAATTGAGCGAGAAAAAGATTATTGAAGTAGCGGCGATTATTTTGTTGATATTGATTTTTTTTCAACAATTTCTTTACCTTATGCTTATGATAATTTTGATGGTGTTGTACCTAAATACAACATCTCTTATAATGAAATTTTGAATTTAAGTGACGAAGAATATATAGAATTTTTCTTTAATAATGAAAACTTAATTGACGAAAACTATAATGAACAAATTAAGCTTCTTAATTACATAAAAGATAAAGTAAATTTAAATATAAAGTTACTTAATGATAGTTTAAAACTAGTTTTAGAAATATACAAAAAAAGAAATGAAGCATATGTTAAATATCTTTACTTGCTAATGAATTCATTATCATTTCTTACAGGTGCTTGATATCAAAATCCACCTATAATGAGAGAAGATATGGACGACGAAGCATATGAAAACCAAATTTCTGCTATCGAAAATGGGCCTTTATATAAACTTAAAAATCAAATTGCTAACTTGGAAGAAAGATTTAATAAAGCGAAAGAAAAAATTAATGAATTAACCGGAAGCGAAGACGAGAATTTTGAAGCAGGTGAAAATGGTGAAAATGCTAAACCTGGTTCATTAATTTATAGATTAAGAAACAAAAATCAAGACAACTAGTTAATTTAAAAAAATATTGATAACTTAAACTTACCACAGGAGATATAAAAATGGAAAAGAATAAAAAGAAAAATAGAAAGAAGCTAATTTTAGCTTCAATATTAGGTATGGGAGTAGCTGGTGCTATTATCATACCACCGCTCCTTATGAAACATTGTTCTCAAATTAAGCAAATTGAAAGTGATAAAAAACAAATTCTAAATCTTAATATTGAAATAACTAATTTAGAAAATGCGGTTGATAATTTAAAAGCACAGTTAAGAGATAAAGAAGAACAAATTGCTTCTTTAAAAGATCAATTAGAAGCTGAAAGAAACAAACTTATCAAAGCAAGAGCTAAATTACTTATTTTAGTTGGAAGCGAAGACGAGAATTTTGATTTTGGTGCTAATGGTGAAAACGCATTAAACGGTTCCCTTGTTAATGAATTAAGAAGAGATATTGCCGAAAAAGAAGAAACTATTCGCTTGTTAGAAATAGATTTAGCAGAATTACGTGATGCTTATAGTGAATTAGAAAGAGAATTAGAAGAAAAAGAACAGCAAAACCTTATGCTTCTTAATAAAATTGAAGACCTTATAGCAGAAAATAATCACAAGATTGCTATGCTAAATATGGAAATTTCATTTTTAGAAGGTGAAAATGATAAAAAAGACCAAATTATTGCTGAAAAAGAGCAGGAGATTGCTAATCTAAATAATCATATTGTGGATTTAAACAATACTATTACTGAAAGAGAAAATACAATCAAAGAAAACGAAAAGCAAATAAGCACTCTTACAAAGCAAAGAGATATTGATAAAAAGGCGTTACTTAATTCTTTATTGGAATACCGCAAAGCAATCAAAGAGCTTGTTGCTTTAACAAATTCTATTAAAGAGAAAAACACAAACTTTGTCGATAATTTATTTACTGACTATAATGATTTATTAGAAGAAGAAAATAGTGATTTAGCAAAAATTATTAGTCTTAAAGTTAATCAAGGTGATTACACAAGACTTTTAAATGGTGAAACTCTTACTATTAATGATAATAAGCAAATTTCATTAAACTCTACTTATGATAATTTCGATACTCTTGAAGCTAAATATGAAATTCCTTATGATAAGTTCTTAAATTTAAGCGACGAACATTACAAAGAATTTTTCTTTAATGACGATAATCTAATTAAAGAAAACTATGACGAACAAATTACATTGCTTAATCTTTTAAAAGATAAAGCAAATTCTAATGCTACTGTTCTTAATGATAGCTTATTCAAAATGTTAGAACTTAACAAGGAAAGAAATACCGAGCTTGTTAAATATATTAACCGGTTAATTGACCAAATCGAAAAACTCACAGGAGAAAGAATTAGTCCTTTAAAAGACTTTGGATCTAATGGTGAAAATGCTACTGGTGGAGTAATTCAAACACTTAAAAATCAAATTGCTAATTTAGAAGATAGATTTAACAAAGCAAAGCAAAAACTTAATGAATATGTTGGAAGCGAAGACGAGAATTTTGAAGCAGGCGAAAATGGTGAAAACGCATTAGCTAACTCATTGGTTGAAAGATTAAGAAGAGAAATAAATGATAAACAAACTATCATTTCACAAAAAGAAACTGAAATTAGAGAAAAAGATGCTGCTCTAAAACAAAAAGAACAAGAAATTTCTAATTTACAAACTCAAAATCAAGGACTTAACCAAGATTTAGAAAACAAGAAACAAGAAATTTCAAGACTTGAAACAACTAAAACTCAAAATGAAGCAAGAATTAGCGAATTAGAAACTCAAAAAGCTAATTTAGAGCGTGAAAATGTTGAAAAAGACCAGAGTATAGCAACTTTAACAAGAGAAAAGCAGGAAGCTCTTGCGTTAGCGGAAGAATACAAACAAAAATATGAACGTGAAAGGGGGAATTCTGCTTCTAGTTCAACTGAATTAACTAACTATGAAGATAAGCTTTATGAATTAACAGGAAGCAGAAATTGGTGATTTGATGTAGGAACAAATGGAGAAAATGCGCTTGCTGGTTCGTTAATTTATAGACTAAATCAAGACATTAAAGACAAAGATGCTGAAATTAAAAAATTAAATGGTTTGATTATAGGGAAAGAAACTGCTAATGACGAGTATAAATTGAAATATGAAGCACTTAATGTTAAGAGTGTTGGACAAATAACTAATACTTTTAACACAGATACTGTTTTCTTTAAAGCTGGTCACGAATGAGATACTGTTAAGTCACAATTCCAAAAATTTAATAGAACTAATGAAGAAAGTTATAAAAACAACGCGCTTGCTTTTGATATGTATTTTGAAAATGAACGTCATTTTAACTTTCAAGATATTTATGAAGCATATAGAAAAGAAAACAGAAAACAAGAAAAAGACACATACTTTCAATATTTTGTTTTAAACCCTAGGGACTTAGGTGGTTATTTAGGAGCAACAATAGGTATTGACCAGTGAGAAGCTTCAAGGTCTTACGCTTTGGACAATATTGATTATTCTTATGAAAGCTATCCAGGTGAAGCGAGAAGAAACATAGAAGATTATCACGACGAAAAAATCAACTCTATTATGTCTAAATCTCTTTTATTTAAATCAAGAATAAGTTTTAATCAAAGTTGAGAAAGTAGAAATTCAAATTTCTTATGTAATTTCAATAACGAAAAGAAAACACTAACTTATTCAAGTCTTCAATCAAAGGTTTATGATTACAATAGAACTGCTAATGAAATCACTAAAAAATATACAATAAGACAACTTATTAGAATTCCAAAATCAAACGATGACCACGCTTTTACTTTTAGAGAAAGCGTTATCGAAATTCAATGAAAACCTAAAATTGAAATTTCTCGAAGCGGTAATGATATTGTGTTTGAATTTTATGTTGTTCCATTAAGTATGACCACAAAATCAGGTGACGATAATTTAGTTAAGTTTGGTTTTTATCTTGCTGGTCAAAACGGTATTAGGAATTACCCTGTATATTCTTATACCGAAAGTTGAATGAGAGCAACAAATAAAAATATTGGAACAATTTCTTCTGCTGACGATGTTAGTTCATATTTAGGTAGTGTTTTCTTACACGATAAAATAGCCGTTCCAAATGAATTTATAGATTACGGAGAAGCAATTCCTAGTTCAATGACTTTACAACTTAATTAAAACTCACTATAAAACTTGACTTGTTATGTATAAATTGTTATAATTTTAATATATTAAAATTATAAAATAAGGAATGTATTATGAAAAAGTGAAAATGAATTTTACCCTTAACATCGTTAGTTTTAGTATCTTCTTTATCTACTGGAATATATTTTGCAGTAAAAAAACATCAAGAGCAAAAACAAAAAGAAGAAAAAGTAAGACAAGAAACTATTAAAGAGCGTGAAAAAATATTTTTGGCCGCTTTTAATAAATATCAAGAAATAAAAAATAAAGACATTATGAGCGAAATTAAAGCAAAAATCATAATTCCTTTTAATAGTAAAATTCAAGAAAAAGTTGAAAGCTTTTGAGAAGAAAATTATGCTAAACTCCAAAACAAAGAATTAAGAGATTTTTACTTAAAATGAAAAAATAAACTTTTGGAAGAATTTACTTTAAGAACAAATTATGAAAAAGAAACTTTATCATTTTCTTGAAATAACTATAACTTAAAGATGTTACAAAGTCTTTTTGAAAAGATAGATAACAGTTCTACAACTTTAAAAGAAAAATTAATACGTGAGAACGCAGAAAAATCTCTTATAAACCCTTACTTGATTAACTCTGCTATTCCTTTATTTATGGAAATAAATTTTAATTCTTATTTTTATAAACCTGGTCAAAATCATTTTATAGATTATTCAAATGATTTAAACTTAAAAAAACGCAATATATCTATTGAGACAAATAATCGAAGCGAATGAATTAGTCCTAAAAAACAAGAATTAACTATTTTATATCAAGAATTCAACAGTGCTTTTGAAGAGTTTAAAAAAGATGCTTGAATTGTTGCTAATCAAGAAGATTTAGTTGATACAAGCAGCTGAAACTTGGAGCAAATTCCACTTTTTTATGAATACGATAATTATGAAAGAATTCAATTTATTTACAAAAAATTAAGATACTTATCATTAATTGAAATGAATAAAGAAAGCACAATCGAAGATAATAAACTAACAGAAGAAGAAAGACGTATTCTTTATACTAAAATTAACGCAAAGAAACAAAAATATTTATCTTTACTTAAAAGCATTTTAGGAAGCATTGTATCTAAAAAATGAGATTTAGAAAAAACCGTTAAAGCAATCGCTAAATATTTAATAATTAAAACTGATTATAAAATAAACGGAATATATGGTATGACTTTTCTAAGTTTAGAAGACGAAATAGCACATTTCATTTGCCAAGCTTATAGTGAATTTACTTATATGGGACTTAATTTACTTGGTTATAAAAATGTTGGTTTTGAAACTCGTTATTACGATAAAAAAACAAAAGAATTAGTTCCACACGTTAATAACACTTATTTAATTGACGGAAAAACTTTTGTTATAGATGTTACTTTTGCTGATAAATATTACACTAACGAACTAAATGAACCCGTTTCATTAAGCACAATAGTATCAATTAATAACAAAATTAATGAAGAAATCAATAAAGCTGTTTTAGTTCTTGTTAATGATTATCTAAATACATATTCAATGTATATTGGTAAATCATATGAAGATAACACCGAAATTTACATTTCATAACATATTTAAGATTTAACATTTGTTTGAAGAAACATTAAAAACTTAAACTTACCACAGCATAAGCATTTTGTTCAAAATATACCTTATTTTTGATAAGGTCTTTTGAACATATTAACTCTTATATATTAAGCTTAAAAACTAACACAAGCAAAGGAGTAAATATGGAAAAGAAAAAAGCAAGAGCATCACCCTTGCTTTAATGGTATGTTTGAAAATTAAAACTTAAACTTACCACAGCATAAGCATTTTGTTCAAAATATACCTTATTTATTATATAAGGTTTTTGAACACATTCCAAACAAAAACAACATTTATATCGTTCTTAATTTAGTAGAAAATGAAAAGAAAACCCTTAACTTATTTATAGCAAGTAAATAAGTTTTATTCTTTTGGTTTTCTATAATAATTCTTAACAAATTTTAATAACAATTAATAAAAGAAATTTTAGGGGGTAATCATTATTAAAAGAAAGAATAATAAGGTAATAATTACTTTTTCAACAAGTCCTAAAATTAGAGACGAAATATCTAAATAT
Source organism: Mycoplasmopsis glycophila (assembly GCF_900660605.1). NCBI lineage: Bacteria > Bacillati > Mycoplasmatota > Mycoplasmoidales > Metamycoplasmataceae > Mycoplasmopsis > Mycoplasmopsis glycophila. The sequence goes on from NZ_LR215024.1 coordinate 432,410, forward strand.
ATCTTTGATAAAGCAGATATTTACTCTCGTTCCGAAATCATTAATCAAGCAATTATTAAGTTCATTTCGAAAAAATAATGAAATGAAAATACTTAAAGTCAATTGCTTTTTTACCAGTTATTTTGCTTTCAAGCTCTTGTTCAACTAATTATCTTGTGAAAGATAATAATAAAGCCGTTAAAAAGACACAAAAAATCAACTTTTATACAAATAACATAGACGATACGATAGCAACCTTTCATAATATTCAGTATCTTGATAACACTAACTTTATAAATGCTTTTGAAAAAGAAGAAACTAATAATGATTACTACTTTTATAATCAAAAGACATTAGACGATTTTAATCAGCAAAAACTTATCAGTCCTTTCAAACTTACAAAGAGCATTCGTGATTATTTTGATTTTGATAAGACGAACATTGACTTTGAGCTTTGGAAAGATAAGTTATGAGAATTTAAAGTTAAAACAACTGAATTTTTAAGTGTATGAAGAAACGAAGAGATTGATAGAAATTTACCGTTTGATAAAATAGGAAGATTATTTGGTCAAATGTTCTTCTGTATTGGTCCAGCAAAGTTAAAGTCTTTCAATTTTACTCTCCTTGAACAAATCACTCATAATTACATTCAAAATTTAAACTCCTTTTATAAAACTAATTTTGTCTCATTAAATGATTTTCCTAAAAATACTCCTTATTTTCAAAGTGTCCTTTTTTATCTCTCCTTATTAAACGACCAACTTTTATATTTAGAAGCAGATAACCATACTTTCTTATTTTTATCAAATGAAACAGAAATTGATAGTTTTGAGTATATTAGCTACAATCAAATCGTTTTATACCTTAAAAGAATTTATTTTGAAATTGTCTATACATTTGATTATTTACACATCATAAACAAGCTTTTAACTAACTTTTATAGTCCAAACCTTGATACAGAACAAGATGTTATAAGAGCAAAAGAAATGCCGAGAGATTTAGGTATCTTTTTCTTGTTCATAAACAACAAAAGGAACTTGCTAATTTCTATGAAAATTGAAGAGAAAAACTTTATAAAGTGATTGATCCAAATTACTTTTTTGGTTATGTTTTCAATTTAGATAGCAAGGAAAAACTAATTAGCATTGATATTGATAAAAATGCTATCGGTATTGAAGATACTTACAATTCACTTGATTTTATCAATTGAATATACAAGCTTGAAAACAGCAATTTAACAAAAATCTTTGAAATGATTTTAGAACAAACAGATTATCAAAAAACGACTTTTTGAGAAAAGATTATTACTAATCACAATCGAAAATACGAGTTATTAAAACTATATTTAGAAATGAATTTTGAAGAAAATACTAACAATAATTCATTTTGAAAATTTAAACAAAAATTTATTGAAAGTCTTCAATTAGACTATCACTGACGACTTGAAGACGGAAAGGAATTATAAAAATGAATAATTCAGCCGCAGGGAGCAACACACTAACAAAAGCAGCGGAAATAATAAGTGGTCAAAGCAGCGACCTTAAAGGTGCGCTTAATATCTTATTTACATCTGTTGGTTTAATTGTGCTTGTTGGACTTGGTATATTCTTTATCATTATGTATTTTGTAAAGCAAGTAGGTTTAAAAGGCGATAATGCCGACCAACACAAAGTTGAAGCAGCGAAAAAGAACTTAAAAAATGGTTTATTATGTTTATTTTTAGCAATTTGTTGGGTTTCACTATTACAAATAATATTTAATTTAGCATAAGGGACAAAATGATTTTTGACGGTATATTCTATTTTATTTTTCAAGCATTTTGAACTCCGGTTCGCTTATGTCTTTTGTTTTTCCATTGAATACAAGAAATATTTATTGGTGTTTCTAATGAACTACCTTTTTATGTATTATTTGGTGTTAAAAGCGAAAATTTATTAAGTGGTGGAGTTTCTGTTCCACCGCTTTTTCTTCGCTTTATCTTCACAAGCTTTATCTTGCTTTTTATCTTTTTAATATTTCAAGCAATTAAGGGTTATAAAAAAGAAAACCCTGAACCTTTTGTTAATATGTGAAAGAATGCTTTCAAACATTACTTATTCTTTCTTTTCTTTATTTGAATATTAGCATTATTTATGTTTGGTCTAAAATGACTTATTTTAGTAATGTATGACGGTGATACGCTCGCAATTGACCAAGAGATATTTAAAGCAATCAAACCAGAAGAAATAGACGATAGCTACTGAGAAAATGTAATTGAAAATGGTTACTCGATCGATTTTGATACATATACATTAATTAAAAGCGGAACATCACTTATTCTCGTTTCTTATATTGGTGTTATTGTTCCAACTATTCTTTTTGCTTTTACTTTGCTTTCAGTTATCATAAAATGTTTTGAAATTCTTTATATGTTCATATTAAGTCCTTGAATTCACGCTTATTCTATTATTGATAATGGTAAAGTAATGAAAAAATGGTGAGCAATGTTCTTCTCGAAATTTATGACCATTATCTTATACCCTGTTGTAATACAAATTTATGTCTTTTTCATTAATAGGACTTTGTCTTATTGAGATACAAATGACGGCGGAACAATTTCACATACATTTATGAAAATCATAATTTTAATTGCTGCTACTTTATCAATCAATGGTGCTGGAATTATAACAACTGCTTTCTTTGGTGATAATCTTTCAGCACGCGAAGGAATTCAACAAATTTCTCAAATTAGACAATTAGGAGCAGCAACAATGGGAGCTGGAGCTCTTGCTTACGGAATAGCTAAAAAAACTGGTGTTGGTGTATTGAAAGCTAAAAGCGGAGTTGGAATGGCCGCGCGTGGTGGAGCAAATTTAGTGCGAAACTTTGGTTCTGTCTCGCAAGGAGTTAAAGGAGCATTTAGTAAATTTAGTGAAGCAAGTAAAAATATTCAATCATTAGATATGAATAAAAATATGGAATGGCCGCAAGATTACATAAAGAAAGTGGAAGAAGATTATTTAAAGATTTAAAACAAACTTTCTCAACTCCATTTAAAGACGCTAACCAAAAATTCGCAAAAAGACAAGAAACATCAAGCAAACTACTCGACAAACTTAACCAAATGAAAGACAACTTAAAAAATTAAGGAGCATAAATGAAACATACAAATAAAGATTTAACAAAGATATCTACCGAAGTTAAGTTCGGTTTATCATTTAAAGAATTTTTCTGTTTTCTATTAGTTAGTTGCTTTATTTTCTTTTTTTGAAGCTTAACCTTAAAAAGTTTTTCACCTAAAATTAAGTTTGCTTTCATTTTTGGTTCAATAATTATTTCAACTTTCTTTTTCATACCATTTAATGGTATAAGAAGCTATAAATGATTGTATAAAGCGCTTGTCTTTCTCTTTTCGAAAAGAAAATACAAAAAGCAAGAGCTTAATCAATTAATTCCCTACAAGAATATCATTAATGATAATGTTTTAATTTATACGAAAGCAATCTTAATAAATATATAAAGATTGTTAAGTTTCAAGGTTTTGATATTTGAACACAAAATGAAATTGATATTACCAAAAAGCTTGAAGAACTTAATTTGCTTTCGAGAATATCAATACTGATTTTGAAATCATTAAAACAAATGAGAAAAACGATTTAAGTATTAACTTACAACATTTAGAAGAAACAATTGACGCAAAAAATGATTGAAACAAAACACAAATTGATTATTTTGAAAATTTAGTAAAAGATATTAATTATGAAAACGAAAATATTCAAAAAGAAAATTACTATGTTGTTTTAAAAGCAATGGACTTACAAAATTTAGAAACTGAAACAACAAACCTTACCAGAAACTTATATAACATCGGTATCAATAATAATGTTCTAAATAAGTTAGAAATTATTGATTTGCTTGGCGTTTTAAATAACTATGAAATCAACTTTGAGATTTTAGAAAAATTTCTTAAACAAGAAAGTGAAAACCTTGCTATTAACCAAAAGGTTAAACAAAAAACACAAACACAATTTACCTTTTGAGAAAGCATTAAGTGTCTTTGAATTAATCTTTCCAAAGAAAAAGACTTAAAGCTTTAAACTTAAACGCAATAACAAAATACGAAGATTTAATCTTATACCAAGAAGCTAACATTAAGCTTTCATTTTGAAAAATTCTTAAAAACAAATTTAATAAAACAAAACTAAAAGAATTACAAATTGAAATTGATGTGATAAGAAAAGCAGCAAAAAACAAAGCTTTATCACAAACAAAAGAAACTAAAAAGGTAATTACACTTAATGAAATTTATTATCAAGAAGAGTTTGAAATCAAAAAAAATATATCAAATATAAAGACGGTGATTATCAAACATTCTTATCTTTAAAAAGCTTACCATTTAATTTGAATTATGGGTATTTAAATGCTTTTCTAACAAATTACGGAAACACCTTTTTTAAATTCGAAAAAATGAATGATAAAAAGACTGACGATGTAATTAATTATGCTCTCAAAAAGACAATGGAAATTGAAATTAATAAAAAAGCAACCATTAATCGTATGAATGATACATACGTTAATACACTCCAAGAAATTTTAGATAATGTTGTTGAAAAAGGTAAAAACTTATATACATTCAATTGTTATGTTGAAATCAAAGCAAAAAGCTTACAAGAGCTAAAAAGCAAAGTAAGAGAAATCAAAGTTTTGCTCGCAACAACAAAATCAAATTAGATGTTCCTACCTTTAACATCAACGAAGCATTTTTATCAAACAAATTATGTAAAAACTTTTTCAAAGACAACAATAAAACTGTTTTTGTTGAAAATATCATTCAAGGGTGAGCATTTTTACAAAACTCATTTAATGATTACAACAATTTATTTGTGGGTAAAGGTATTAATGGTGAATATATTTTCTTTGATAGATTTAAGAAAACACAAGACAGAACAAATGCTAATATGTTTATCACTGGAACAAGTGGAGCGGGTAAAAGTACTTTTGCTGAAAAAATGATATTAAATGATATCGCTAATAATAGAGATGTAATTGTATTAGATTTACAACAAGAGTATAAGCAAAATGGACTAATGCTTGGAGCAACAATTTTAGATTTTACAAGCAAAAAACAACCCACTTTCAATTAACGTTTTACAAGTAAGAGATGTTTTTGAAGCTGAAAAATCACACAACTATTCAAATAATCTTACAAAGATTAATCGACATATTGACTATTTAGAGAAATTTTTCCGTTTAGTTTTTAAAGAAGAGATTTCTCAAAGTTTAATAAGCTACCTTAAAAAAGCACTTGGTCAGTTATATAAAGAAAATGGTTATTTTGACGATAATGTTGATTTAAGCAAAATTCCTAACGATAAATGAATAACAATTAGTGATTTAATTAAGAAACTTGAAAATTATACTTTTGAGACAAAGTGAGAAAAAGCAAATTTTGAAGAACAAATCAAATTACTCTCACATCAATTAAAACTTTATTTTGAAACTCAAAATGTATTATCAACATTATTTAATAACCACACAAACTTTGATATTAATAGTCAATATACAATCTTTGACTTACACAACATAATCAACACAAGCGAAAGTGGTGAAAGTTATAACGACCAAATTATTCTTTTTGTTTTACTTAACTTTTTACAAGACAAAATTGCTAAAAACAGAGAAAACAAAAAGCAAATGAGCTTATTTATTGGTGAAGCACACTTTTTCGTAAAAAGCAAAAATCAAATTCTTTTTGATTTCTTATTCTTCACAATTAAGACAGCAAGAAAGTATGGACTTTCTGTTGTAATGGACACACAAAATTTAAGTGATTTTTACCGTGAGAAAGACAATGCGAATGCTTTACTTTCTAACTGTGATTACTCGCTCTTTTTAAGACAAAAAAGTAGTGAGATTGAAGATATTAACGAAAAGCTATTTAGCACAAATAAAGTTTTAACTCAAACAGAACAAGACTTTTTAGAAAGAGCAAGTGTTGGTCAAGGTATTTTAAATATTGGAGCTAATTTAAGATATATTGTAAAGCTTCATTACAATGACTATGAACAAGAATTATTATTCAAAAGTAAAGGAGATTATATTTAATATGAGCAAAAAAGACGAAAGTATTAAAAGTCTTTCGGTTAAGTTATCGAACTTAACTGAAACAGAACAAGTTTTATTAACAAAGTGAATTGAAAATTTAAAAGCTCAAAAAAAGAGCGTGAATGGTGAATTACAGAAGATTTTATTTCAATATTTAACCGAGAACAATTCACAAGAACTTTTTAAAGAGTTTCAAACAAGTATTTTCTATGCTTTTAGAAAGAGCATTTTCGCAAGTTTAAGTCCTTATCATTCAAATATAAAGTATTGAATAAATCTTCAAAACATTGAACTTGAAGCTATCAATAAGAAGCTTGATATTATACTCAATTTACTTGCTTTAAGTGGTAATTTAAACTTAAATAGTCCAAAAGAAGAATACACCAGAGAGCTTGATTATTTCATTCGATTAAGAAATGAGAAAATAACAAAGCTTATGACTGATAAACAAGAAGAAGACGATAGTAATAAGCAAGTATTAAAAACGTTTGAAAACTTTCAAAAAGTCGCATTTGATACAGACAAAGATATAGCAGAACGTATTAAAAAAGCAAAGGAGAAATAATTAAATGAAACTTAAAGATACCATTTTTATTTCTCTTGCTCCATTAATAACAATACCAACTAGCGTAGCAATATCTTCTGCTATCAATAATTCAAATGAAACAAACACTCGCATTTTGACCTTTCATAACTTACCAAATGAATTTTATGATTTAATTAAAAACACTCAAATCAAGCGAAATATTGCGCTTGATAGAGACGAATTGCTTTTAGCTAAATACGAAACCAAAGCTATTCCACTTGATACAAAAAGCATTAGTATTTACTATGATGCTGGTTTCGAAAACACTGTAAGGTTTTTAGATAATATTGCTGATAGAGACGGTCGTAGAATTGAAATTACATATGACGAAAATATAGATTTTAATAGCGAAGAAGCTAATAAAATTAAAAACCGAATATGTTCTATAAGAAATTAGACATTAAAAGAACTGCCTTTTCATATGCTTTAATTGAGAAAAAAACTAATGCTGAAAAGTATATGAATACGGTGCTTCAAGACTATAAATATATAGTGAGACAACTTGCTTTTGAGAATGTTAAAATAAATGAAAAACAAGCAGAAGCGTTATTATCAAGTGAAGCAATCATTTCGCCGAAAATTAATCACGATAGCTATTATGGTTGAGAAAATGGAGTAGCAAAACATATTAACCATTTAGGACTGTATGATAGTGTTATTCCACTTCATTTTGAAAATAGAAAATATAGTAAAAGTTCGTTGAATAGCAGTGGAATTCAAAACATTTTATTAGAAAAAGCAAAGTCTAAAATTGCTGATAATGAAGATATTTTGATAAATGAAACCAAAATAGAAAAAGATTATCAAGTAGTCGTAAAAGCTTTCATTTTAAGTGATAATGAAAACAAAAACCAAAGAGATTGATTACCATATGCTCCTAATATGATAATTAATAATAACAGACAATTAAGAGATAATTTTATCTTATGAGAAGACAACTTAAAATTGAATGTTGAAATTTATGCTCCACAAACAAATTACGTTGTTATCAATAATGATAATGCTAAAATTTCTCAAATTGTTTCTAACTATGAGAAAGCTTTCTTAAAAGCACAAAATGAACTGAAAAACACACAAACATTAAACATTGTAAGTGAAAGAATTGGTGATAGAACTTTATATTCATTAGAAAACCAAAGCTTACTTAATCAAAAAATCAATGAGATTAATAAGAAGCTAATGGAATACAATTTTTTCATTGAATATAAAGTGATTGACGAAGATAAAATTGACCTTTATCTTTCTAATAAAACCAATTCTTTAATTAATAAGTCTTATAAAATTGCTTCTAATTACCCTGTGAAAATTTCACCAAGTGTAAGAGCAATTGATAAGGAAATCAAAAATAGACTAATTATCAAAGCTAATAAATGAGTTGATTTTAAAACAAATACAACTGAATTAGTCGATGATGTTCCTGTGCTTTTAGAACCACAAGCTAAAAAAGGTGAAAAAAGCTTTTATGGTGGTAAATGACTTTACCACTCGCCAGCAAGTGTTGATTTTACAACAATTGACGAAAGCGAAATTCTTTTAATTAACGGCAAAAGAATTGAGGTGCTTGATAGACATTTTAGCGAAATTTTATCGAATGAAAGCTTGATTATTGATAATTCTTCCAAAGAAGAAGAAAACAAAATCAAGAGCTATGAAATCAAAATTCTCAAATACGAAAAGAATTCAGGTAATGTTGATAGTAAGCTCGAATACGAATATAAAATAGACCTTTTAATCAACTCAAACGCTTTAAGTATTGATTATAAATTTTATGCTTGAAACCCGGAAGAAAACCCTGACCAAAAGAAACTTATTGAAGAATATAAAAAGATGCTAATGGTAATTTACTAAAAGACGAGCAAGGTAGAAAAATCAAAAATGAATTTTATGATCCTGAAATTGATAAAAGTACTGGAACTAAAAAGCAGCTTGTATGAGTTGATGTTTCTTCAAATACAGAGCTTTTAGCTAATGACGAATATACACAAAAAAGTCATTTACCTTATGGAACTAAAACCCTTTTACTAAAAAATGGTAATCAAATCATTCAAGGATTTTTAGCGGAAGCTTCTGTATTAGGAAGCGGAGCATTACAAATTCTTAATGGTGAGACTAAAAATGGTCAATATCGTGTTTTTAAACTTAATCAAAACAACTTATCATATAACGACGAAATTTCATATGAACGCTTTGAAAATGGTCAAAAATACAAAGATTTACCATTAAATACAAGCGAAAATAGTTATTTTAGTGATAGTGGTCTCTACCTTTTTACAGCACACGCTTCTTCAAGTATTGATAACTATAAATTAGTTTTAATTGATAAAAATCTTAATGCTCAAAAAACTAAATTTATTGAAACTATTAATGGTTTAACAAGAGTTCAAAGCTTTTGAGAAACTCCTGTTGGTAATGAATTTTTAAATTATTTAGAGCTTAAACATAATATAGGAAGCGAAAGAGCTAAAAAAATGAGCTATGAAATGGTTTTACAATATTTTGTTTTATTTACTAACTACATTTACAAAATTCAATACTACACACAAAAGAACGTTAAATATATTTCACCATTTTTCAAAAATGTTCCAAGGGTGTATTCTTATGAAACATTCAAGAATAAATATATTCTTGCTGAAAATGGTTTTAATAAGTTCTTTAATGAATATAGCGGTGATTTTAAGTATAAAGAGCTAATCAATATTAGCGATATGAGAATTTCACAAGACAGAAGAAATTTGATTATTAATGTAAGCTTAAAGTACAACCCGAATACTAATATTTTTGGTTATGAACTTGTACAAAGTGAAATTACAATTCCTGTTTCATTTATTGATAATGATGTTCCTGAAATTTTTGCTAAACAAGTTAGCTTTGAGCTAAATCAATCCAAAATTGAAGACATTTTATTAAATTCTAACCCTGAAAATTGAAACAGTTTAATTGTAAATTATGACTGATTAAAAGATATTAGTTTGGAAGATTACCAAAAAGCTTCTTGATTTTTAGAATGAGAAAAAGTTGGAAGCAAAGATTTTAAAATCAAGATTTTAGGTGCTGCTAAAAGTGAATTTGAAAGCGAAATCCAAATTGTTCCTAAAATTAAAGTGTTTGACTTAAATTTAGAAAAAAGAGCAATTAATCTTGAAGAAGACCAATGAGAGATGCGTTTAAAAAACACAAAATCAATCTTGCTGGCCTTACCGAAAATGACCAAATCACAAAGTTTATTAAAAAGGAAATCCAAGAAACTTTAAGTGATTTAGCTTCTATTTATGATTATGAGCTTACAAATTTAAATGATATTTTACCTTATCTTTCTAACATTAATTTAGCAAGTGATGTTCCACTCTTTTACAAAGTTTTAAACATCAAAAGGAAATAGATAGCAAAGTATTTAAAATAGCTATTTATAATTATGTTGCTCATAAATACAATAAGCAATTTGATTTAAGTGAAATTAAAATAGATTTATTATTACTTAATACAAATGATAAGGAGCTAATTTCAAAGACAATTTGAGATAAAGTTCAAGAAATTAGCAACCAAAGAAACATCTCTATAAGCGATTTAAGACTAATAAACTTGGAAGATGTTTTAAGACACTTAATCGCAAAAAACAATAAAGTAAGCTTAATAATTGGTTCAAATCACTATCAACTAATTAACAATTTTAAGCTGGAAATTCAAAATAATTACAAATTTGACTTAAAAATCAATGAAACAAAATTAAATGAAAGAACAGCAATTGACTTAACTAAAATATCAATTCCTGCTCTAAATTTGAATAACAAACGAGAATTTAAAGACATTCAAAACGAAATAATTCTTTATGTTTCTAATTACTTTGCTTCATTTAATTTGTTTTGAAACTATGATTATTACATTGAAAATATTAATAACCCGCTCTTTTTAAAAGGTCTTGTGAATGATTTAGAGAATACAATTAATATCAAAATTAAGTCATTAAACAAGAAATCTAATGGTGAAACAAGCTTAATTGTTAATAATACTTTAACAGAATTATTAACCGAAAAAGAGCAAGAAAAATGAAACAAAATCATTGAAGAATTCACTAACAAAGTAATAGGTGAAGCTAAAAAAGAACCAGATTATAACCCTGAAACAAGCATTACAGATGTTTTAAACAATAATACAGAGATAGCAAATAAAGTTGATAAAGACGGAATAAATCTAATCTCAAATGACGATTTAGTGAAGATTTTAGATAACAATATCATTAATCTTAATGATTTTAAAGTCCCTTTATTAAGAACATATTATGATAATTCTGTTGATTTAGCAAATGCTATTTGAGACCATATCAATCAAAATTTAACTGTTAAATTTACAGTTAATGAATATGAATTTAATCAAGCATTAAAGCAATTACTTATTCCAAGTAGAGAAAACAAGACACAATTAATTATTCGTGGTCTTTATGGTTTTAGTAGTGGTGTAATACCTTTTGAAATCATAAATACAACCACTGAAAATGCTTCTTATGATAATGCGATTTCAATAAAAAACGATAATAATATTATCAATATTATTGAAGAAGAAAATAAAATTCAAAAGCAAAAAGCAGCAAGAAATAAGAAAATTTGACTTGGTTTAACTGGTGGAACAGCACTACTTGGTTTAATTTCGGCAGGGTTTATAGTTTGAATTAGACGTTTTAGAAACAAACTCAAATAGAAAAAGAAGCAACAAATTCTGTTGCTTTTTTCTATTAATTATTGAAAAAATGAACAATATTTTTAATAATTTTTTTTATTTTTAGAGCTTTTAACAGCAAATCATATTAATATAAAAGTATAGTGATAAATTCTTTTTTGATTATAAAATGGAGTTAAATTATGGACAAATCTATTAGCTTATTAGCAATGTGTATTCAAGAATGAAATGAAAAAGAATATAAATTTAGAACCATAAAAAGGAAATTAGAACACCCTGATTGATGTCTTAAAAAGGTTAAAACAAGAAAGATTATTGATATTGACGGTAAGGAATATCAATATAACCTTGGAGTTTATTATGTGCGTTATTTTGACGAAAATGGTAAGGAAAAGAGACGTGAATTTACTTACTATCATAATGAATATTTAGCTCAAATGAAACGCAGTAAATACTCTCTTGAAATCAAAAAGATTGCTTATGAAATTAGGAAAAATGGTGGTAAAAGACCTGAATTTTTGCCTAAATCAACATTTTTATATTGAAGCTGAATGACTAAAAAGAATATTGAACTTAAAACAGATTTAGACGAGAAAATCAAACAAAGTTTAAAATCGTCATTCAATAAATTGAAAAAATTTGAGATTAAACCTGAACATAATAACATTCTTTTTGTTGAAATTGACGATACATATAAGAGAATTCAATACAAGAAAATGAACAAAAAATTTATGTGTAGAATGATGACCTTTAATCTTTTTAATAGCAAAACAGGAAAATATGAAGCATTAAATAATGTTCAAATTTACTTTGAACAAGACAAAAGATTAACCAAATATGACGAAAAGAACAAACTTATCGAGCTTACAAATTACATCAAAAATACATATTATGATAGCAAAATGAAAGTTTGTGTGAAAGGAGATGGAGCATATAATATCAAGAATTTAGCAAAGAATTTTGACTATTATATACTTGATAAATTTCACGTTTTGAAATATGTAAAAGACACATTTACTCTCAAAAAATACATTCAAAACAAAGATTTAAAAGAGCTAAATGCTCAATTTTATCAAATCAAAAGTCCAACATTTTGAAAGAATGCGATTAATTATTACAGCATAAATGACTGAGATAATTTGTACTTAAAGCTCAAAAAATGATTTGATAATTTTGAATTTAAGACAAATTTTAAGAAGCAATTTGAGAAATTTTTGAATTATTTGAACAATAATAAACGAGCAATTTTTGGAATTTTAGACGGTATAGAGAGAACATCACATACAGAAAGTTACATTCGCAATTTCTTTAAAATTTACCTTGATAAACGTAACGCTTCTTATGGTTTTGAGACTATGACTGAACTTGTAAAAAATAACTTTAATTATGAAAATGGGCTGCTTCAAATTTTTTAAATCAAAATTGTCGTTGGAAGATTTTTGGAAAATTGACCTTTTTCTTATATACGTAGTATATATTTTTGATTTTTGAACAAGTTTTGGAAAAATTTTGGAAAAAATGACCACTTTTTAAAGAGCGTTGGAAAAACTGCTTTTCAAAAAATAAAAAAATAGTATTTATTACATAAATACTAAATTGCTAATTTTGGGTATCGTTAGATGCTTTTTCCAAAATGTTATCTTGTGCTTAAAAGCATGTGCGGGTGAGCACGTGCGCGCTTAACACAGTTTCCACAAATTCAAAGAAAATTTTTTAGGAATGGAAAGATTTTGCGAGAAATTCGTAAAGTCATTTTTGTCGTGAAAAAAATGATTTATTTTTGAAAATTTGTCTGGCGATGTGTTAGAATTTAAGTGAAAGGCAAGTTAAATTCTTGCTAATACCTTAATGGACTTGACGCCAGTTGGCCTAAATTGTCCGCTCACATTTCTAATATATTTTTTCCCTTTGATATCATATCTAATTATTTCATCAATTAAAAAAGAATCTTTTAAATATTCAACATATTTATTTAAAGTGTGTGCTGATATATCTGATTTATGCACACTTTTAAAGGTATTACTCAATTTTTGTAAATTAGTAAGACAACCAATATTAGAAGCAAGCACATCGGTTAGTTGGTTAATTTCTAATGTATTGACTAATTTATTTCTTTCCAGAATATCTTTTATGTATGTTTCGTTAAAAAGTCTTCTTAAATACTCTCTCTTGTCATAATCATCTTCCATTTTATTAACAAGAGGTATTCCTCCATATAAAAAGTATTCTTCTCAAACTTTTTCAATTTGATTATGGTGTTGTTCGTTTTCTCAAACTTCTTTAAAAGACAATGGAAATAAATGAACAACATCTCCTCTCCCTCTTAATGCTGTTTCTATATCTTTTGAAAGAAATTTAGAGTTGCTACCGGTCACATAGATATCATATTTGTCGTTTCCTAAAAGCTCATTCAAAACTGCGGGAAAATCACTTAATAATTGAATTTCATCAACAAGAATAAAATAGTTACCTTCTTTTTCGGTTTTTGAATATACAAATTTTAAAAATTCTTCTGGTTCTTGATATTTTAAATTGCTAAAAAAATCTAATTTAATTTCAATTATTTGTTCTGATTTAATATTATTTGATAGCAAATAATTTTTAAATAATTTAAAAACAAGATATGATTTCCCGGATCTTCTAATACCAGTTACTATTTTGATTAAATTATTGTTTATTTTTGAAATTAATTGATTTATATATTTCTCTCTTTTAAAAACATGATCTTTCATATTTTTTCCTTTTCTTATATCCACAAGTCCATTGTCTTCTTGTAAAATGTACATTTTAATACATTCATGTACTAAATTTGAAAAAAATGGCTAAATTTTTCATTTTTACTACATTTATGTACTAAATTTTAAAAAAAACCTTCTTTTTTTTAATTTTACTACATTAATGTACTAAATTTTAAAAAAATTGCAAAATTTTTTATTTTTACTACATTTATGCATTAAATTTGAAAAAAATTGGATTTTTTTTGAATTTTACTACATAGAATTTAGTATCTAAACCACATAAATAGCGTATAGTTATCTTATTTAACAGTAAATACCTTTATTAATTTAGACTTTATAACTATGTTTTGTTAAAAATGCAAAATAAAAACCACCTGGGATATAGCAGGTAGTTTTATAAGTTTTGTGCTTATTTATATTTGCACCAGAGTTTAATTAAAAGAAGCTACGGTAGAAGAAATAACCAACGCAAAGTATACAAGTTAAGAAGACTAAAACAACAACTATTATTGCTCAAATATAAGTTCGACGGAACCTTTTTAGTTCATTTAATTTTTCTTGATCAAGAGAATCAAAATTGTTTTCTTGAATAATTTGTTCAACTAGTTTTTGCTGTTTTTTGTCAATTTTGTAGTTATGATTAATTGGTAAAATTGTTTTTCTTTTCTTTTTTGTGCTTTTCATAAATTAATTAGTTTCAAGTTTTGGCATCACAGTTACACTGAATGCTTCTGGGCCAGTATGAACAGCAACAACAGACGAAGTTAACTGTTCGTGTTTGAATGCAATTGCTTTTTCGCTAGCTATTTTTTTGACTAAATTATTAACTTCTTCATCAATCCCATGCATTCAATTAAATTCAACTTGGGTTAAATTGTTTTGAATAATAAAATCATTTGTTTTATCAAATAATTTACCGATTACTCCTTTAAGAGTACGTTTTAAACCAAGCACGCTTACTTTACCTTCGATATCATAATTAAGAAGTGGAACCATTGAAATTGTGCTTAAAATAAGTTTTTTAACACCAGTTAGTCTACCGCCTTTAATCATGTAATCTAAATTTTTAGGAACAAGTAAAGTGAGTGAGTCTTGATTAATTTCTGCAATACTTTTAATAAGCTTATCGATAGGCATGTTCTTTTCTTCGTAATTTTTACGAGCAAAAAGAGCAACATTGACAAATTGAATCCCTGAAAAATGATTGTCAATTACATGTACATTCGCTTTTTCTGCAGCAAAGGTTTTTAAATACTTATTTGTCGAAGAAAGATTTTCATGCAATGTTAGAACTATTACATCATCATACTTTTCTGAAGCTTCTTGAACTGTTTTTTCAATTGTGTCAAGAACAGGAAGGCTACTAAAGAAGCTTTTTGCGCTTTGTAGCTTAAGTAAAATACTAAGATGATCATCTTTACCATCTTGGTATTTTTGTCCATCTATTTCTACTTGTAAAGGTAAAAAATAGAATCCTAATTGATTTGCTTCTTCTACAGTTAATCCTGAGAAAGAGTCGATGATAATACCTAATTTTTTCATATTTAGATTATATTACATATTTTTAAAAATGAAAATACAAGATGAGCAAGCTAATTCTGCTATCAAAAATTTGAAAACTCTGATTAAGTTTTTAACAAGCAACTTCGTTTTTTACCAGTTTTTTTAATATGTTTTAAAAGTCAAATTGTTTTAATAAAATTCAATTATAATAATTAATAAATATCAGTACTTTAATCTTCAAATTATGAAGAGCTAGTTTTAAAAATAATTAAGGAGAAATATGTTAGAAGTTCAAAATTTAAGCAAAATTTTTACAGATAAAAAGCTATTTGAAAATGTTAATTTAAAATTTACTGCAGGTAATACATACGGAATAATTGGAGCAAACGGGGCTGGAAAGAGTACTTTTTTAAAAATTCTAGCTGGGGATATCGAAGCAACAAGTGGACAAATTTTAAGAGAAAAAAATAAAAGAATTTCTGTACTTAGTCAAGATCATAACGCTTATGATGATTATGAAGTTACAGAAGTTGTGATTATGGGTAATACTGACTTATATAAAATTAAAGAAGAGAAAGATGCAATTTACGCTAATCCAGAAGCAACCATGGAAGATTATGAAAGAGCAGCAGATTTAGAGGATAAATTTGGTGAACTTGGTGGTTGAACAGCTGAAAATGATGCTCAAGAATTATTAAGTAATTTACACATTCCAAAAGACAAATGAAATTCTAAAATGTCTGAACTGACAGCTAATCAAAAAATTAAAGTTCTTCTTGCTAAAGCTTTATTTGGTAACCCGGACATTTTAATTATGGATGAGCCAACAAACCACCTTGATTTAAGAAGCATTAGATGATTAGAAAACTTTTTAATTGATTATGAAAATGTTGTTATTGTAGTTAGCCACGACAGCGACTTTTTAGACGCTATTTGTACTCATATTGTCGATATTGATTATAATGAAGCTAAAATCTATACAGGTAACTATACATTTTGAAAAGAATCATCAGAATTAGCACGTGAAATGATGAAACAAAGCAACTTGAAAAAAGAAGCACAAATTGAAAAATTAAAAGATTTCATTGCTCGTTTTAGTGCTAATGCATCTAAATCAAGACAAGCAACTTCGAGAAAAAAATCATTAGCTAAAATTCAACTTGATGAAATTAAACCATCAAATCGTAAGTATCCTTATGTTAGATGAGATATGAACCGTGATCACGGAAAACAAATTTTAACAGTTGAAAATTTAACTTATAAAAATGAAAAGGGAGAAACTCTTTTTGAAAATGTAAGTTTTACATTAAGACCTGGTGAAAAAATGGTTATTGTAGGTGATGACGATATCGCTAAAACAAGATTATTGGAATGCCTTGTCGGAATTAGAAAACCACTTGCTGGAAACATTGAATGAGGACAAACTATTACCTTTAGTTATTTTCCAAATGATAATGCAAAGTATTTCAATACTGATGAAACAATTTTAGAGTGAATTTCAAAATGACCACTTGAAAATAAAGAAAAAGAAAATCGTGAAAACGATGATGCTAGAATGCGTGGATTTTTAGGAAGAATGCTTTTTAGCAATGATTCAGTATTTAAAAAAGTTAATGTTACAAGCGGGGGAGAAAAAGCAAGATTAATGTTTTCTAGAATGATGTTACTTGAAAGTAATTTCATTATTTTAGATCAACCACTTGACCATTTGGATGCAGAAAGCATCGATTCTGTAATTGAAGGTGTTAAATCATACAAAGGTGGAGCAATTTTCACAACATATAATAGAGCTTTTGTTAATCAATGTGCAGATGTTATTTTAGAACTCAAATCACCAACAGAAAGCTTCTTATTTAGAGGAAGTTTAGAAGATTACGAAGCCATTATGGAAGAAGATAATTAAGAATGAATCGTTTTTTCGTTACTGAAAAACAAGGCGAAAGTTTTCTTTTGTCAAAAGAAAATTTGCAACATCTTAAAGTAATTCGAATTGGTGAAAAACCATTTATTTGCGTTTACCAAAATGAATTTTATGAATGTGTTTTAGAAATAGAAAAAGCTAAAATTATTCGAAAAATTAGCGAGAATCACGAATATCCTTTTGAAGTGATTTTAGCAATTAGTGTAATTAAATTTGAAAGATTCGAATGACTTTTACAAAAAGCAACCGAACTTGGAGTTACCAAAATTATCCCGATGATTAGTGAACACACTAATTTTGAACTCTTAAAATATGACAAATTCGAAAAGAAAAGAGAGCGTTTTGAAACAATTCTGAAAAACGCAGCGGAACAATCTTTTCGAAATATTATCCCTCACTTAACCAAGTTGATGAAATTTGAGGAAGTTATCAAAATTCAAGCTGATTTTAGATTTCTTGCTCATGAAAAAAATAATTTATCTATGCCAATCAAGAACAATATTGATGGTAATGTACTTTTTTTAGTTGGACCAGAAGGTGGATTTAGCGACAAAGAAAATTTATTAGCAATTGAAAATGGAGTTAACTCTGTTTCTCTTGGTAGTCGAATTTTAAGAGCAGAAACAGCTTGTC
This sequence comes from Mycoplasmopsis glycophila, assembly GCF_900660605.1. Lineage (NCBI taxonomy): Bacteria > Bacillati > Mycoplasmatota > Mycoplasmoidales > Metamycoplasmataceae > Mycoplasmopsis > Mycoplasmopsis glycophila. The sequence goes on from NZ_LR215024.1 coordinate 450,525, forward strand.
TCTTTTTGCTCTCTCAATTAAAAATTTATTAATTTAAATACTAAATACAAATTTTAAAAGGAGAAACAATATGTTAATTGGAATTTCAGGAATGATAGGTAGCGGTAAAAGTGTTTTATCAGAAAAATTGATTAAACATTACAAGAAAAATGCACTTTTACTTAATGAATTCGAAGAAGAAGATGAAGTTTTTAACACAATGTTAAAATGACTTTATGATCGTAAACCTAATTTTGATATAACATTTCAAACTTATGCAATCGAGCACCATTTAGGTATGGTGGAACAAATTAAAAATGATTTTAAAAATAAAGCAATGAATCCTGCAAAAGACATTATCTTTTTAGATCGTTTTATTGCAGAGCACTATGTTTTTGCAACCGTAAATCTTTCGCATTCAAGTCAAAAAATTAAAGACGCTTATGAAGCTCTTTTTGCGAAAATGGTTACTAAAGAAGATATTCCTGAATTTGCAATTTTTTTAGATGTTTCTCCAACTGAATTTAAAAAGAGGCTTTTTGCTAGAGGAAGAAAGGTTGAAATTGATAGTTTTGACCAAAATAAAGATTATTTCGACCATCTTTTAAGAATTTACAAAGATACTTTTGAAAAAGTAGCTAATAGATATCAAATTAAATTCGAAATTATTGATACAAATGATTTAACAGAACAACAAGTTTTTGAAAAAGCAGTCGAATTAATTGAAAAGCACAAAAAGGAAAAATAATTATGAAAAATCATCCAAAAATCAAAAAAATTCTTTTTGATCAAGAATTTATCGAACAAAGAATTTTAGATTGTTCAAATTGAATTAATCAAACTTATGCTAATTCTGATAATTTAATTCTTGTTGGTTTATTAAAAGGTTCTGTACCATTTTTAGCTCAACTTATTAAAAATGTCAAAATTGATCATGCAATTGATTTTATGACAGCAAGTAGTTACGCTGGAACTCACGCATCAACAGGTAATGTTAAAATTATTATGGATCTAGCACAAGATATTACAGGTAAGGATGTTCTTGTTGTTGAAGATATTATTGATAGCGGAATTACACTTTCAAAAATTAAAGAAATCTTACTTGCTCGTCACCCAAGGTCTCTTAAAATAATTACTTTAATGGACAAACCATATAATCGTAAAGTAGATCTACATGCTGATTTTTATGGTTTTCAAGTACCAGATGAATTTTTGGTTGGTTATGGACTTGACTATCAAGAACAATTACGTAATTTACCTTTTGTTGGTGTTTTTGATGAAAAATATTTAATTAAAAAATAGATTCAACACTTAAACACCAGATATATTAAAAATCTAGTTTTTGCAAAAAAACACCTTAAAAGGTGTTTTTTTTCTTATTGTTTTGTGATTGTAATTTACAAATTAATTATGAAAACTTAATTATTGTTTTTACTTTTGAATTTCCTTTAGCAACTTTATCTAGCGCACTATTTATATTGATAAAATCAAAAACAGTATCCACAGAAGGTTTGATTTTAAGTTTATGAATATTAAAGTTGAATGAACCTTTTTCTTTTTGAATAAGATTAGAACTAACAAGCATACCTATTACTTTTCGCACAAAACTTGCATTTGTATTGATGCTTTTTGCTATTTGTTCTGATGTTAATTTTTCCTTGGGTTTAGAAAGCATAATCAAAATGTGAATAGCAACAGACAGTTTAACATTATTTATAAACTACCTTTCTTTGTTAAATTGTATTTATGACAGATACAGTTATACATCTAAAAAGAGAAATTGTTTATTTTCTTTTTTTGATATTCCAAAATCCAAAATCAGCACCAATACAAAATTCAGTAAATTTAGATTCTTTTAATAAGTTTTGTTAAAAAATGAAAGATATAAATTAAATTTATTTATAATTAAAATATTACTTTTAAATAAAAAAGGAAAACAGAGGTCAAATGCCAAAATACATTCTATCATTACTTATTTTTATTGTTATTTTATTGTTTATTTTGTTATTTTTCTTCATTTTTAAGTTTGTTCAAAATTTAATTATTAAGAAAAATAAAAATAAAATTAATAATCTTTTCTTAAAGATACAAAGATCATTAAACACATCGGAAGCTACTGTTAAAAAAGCAGAATCATTACAAAGAACTAAAAAAATAGAGTATGGCGCACTTTACGAAGAACTTACTAAAATATTAAAAAATATGAATCAAATTGCTTATAAATTTAAAGAAGATAAAGAAGAACTTTTAGACCTTCTTAAAAATCGTAAATTAAGTAAGTTTTTCAAAGAAAAAGACAAAATCAATAATGTTGAAGCTGCATTTTCAAAGTATGAGGAAAAATTAATCGAAAAATCAAAAAGTTTCAATATCCCTTGGTTAATTATTGATGATGACTTTTCGAACATGCTTGATATTTCGCAAAATCTTCTTAATTTACTTGAAAATAAAAAATATAACCTAACAATCCTTCATCCGCTTTGAAAAACAAAAATTCAGTCATTTAGAGAAAGTTTAAATGCAATCGAAAAATCTAAATTAAGTGCAGACTTCGAAAAAGCTCACGAAGATATTGCGAAAGCAAAAGAATTAATTGCTAAATTATTGGTTGAAATTAATAAAATCGAGAAAATTGAATATGTTTGATTTTATAAACTTCCAGCTACATTGCAAAGATATGTCCAAGACAATATTTTATCTCAAAGTGATAAAGAATATTATGGTCTATTACTTTCTGATATTAAAAATAGTCATAAAAATATTCAGGATTTTGATATAAATTCAACTATCTTAAAAATTAAGAGTTCATATGAAGTTTTATATGATAAACAAAGCGAAATTAATAAAAGAGCACTGATTCAAAAGTTTCAAAGAAACAATAAGGCATTAATTCAAAAAATTATTTTAGACATCAAAGACAAATTAAATAGGTTAAAAGAACCGAATGATAAAATGATTGACTCTTTAAATCTTATTCAAAATCAATTTAAGGATGATACTCTTGATAACACCGAAACATATAAACAAAAAGTGGAGCAATTTATTTTTCATGCTAAAAGAATTGAGAAAGAATACTTTTATGTTTTAAACAAGAATACTTTAAAAGATTTTGCAATCAAAGAAGAGGCAAAAGAAATTTTTAATAGTTTAAACATTTATTATAAACTTGCAACTAGTATCTATTGAGATAATAGCAAAGATTCAGCTGAGTTATTAGCTCATTTAAAATCTTTTTATAATAGTTATTTTTCTAAAAAAATTGAAAAAGAAGTTATTGAAAAAATTTGACTTGATTGAATTAAATTATTAAGCACTTCACTTGGGGTCATTGCTCAAAATGAAATGTTTTTATTAATGTTTAAAAAACTTGAAAGTTATTTAGTTTCAAATTCTAAATATCGTAATAAAACAAAAGAAGTGCATGAGATACTTACTAGTTCTTATGAATTTTTAAATCAAAAAAACTTTAAAGAAGCTTACTTTTCATTAAAAAAATATATAAGCAAAAACAAAAGGAATGAATTATGAAATACGACAAAATTTTAATTCGCTACGGTGAACTAGTTTTAAAAAAGAAAAATCGGAAAGCATTCATCAATCAGTTAACAAATAACATCAAACATATTGTTGGGTCTCAACCGACAGTTGAATTTGACCGTATGTATCTTGACTATACAGACGAAAATTTTTCAAAGCTAAATTATATTTTCGGAATTAGTTCATACTCACCTGTTGTGGTTGTTCAAAATGATGTAGAACTTTTCAAAGAAAAAGTTCTAGAAATGATTTTGCCAACAACAAAAACGTTCAAAATTCAAGCACGTAGAAATTTCAAAAAATTTGAATATACAAGCGATCAAATTAATCATTTATTAGGTGGACATGTTCTTAAAAATACTGATTTAAAAGTAGATGTTCACAGTCCAGATCAAATTTTTTACGTTGAGGTAAGACATAATCAAACTTATATTTTCTCAAACTATCAAAAAGGCCTTGGTGGTCTACCTGTTGGAGTTTCTGGGAAAGTTTTACATCTTATTTCAGGAGGGTTCGATTCACCTGTGGCAGCATTTCAAATGATGAAAAGAGGACTTAAGGTAGATTTTTTAACATTCATTACACCACCTCAAACTGACCAAAGAACAATTGATAAAATTTCAAATTTAGTCAAAACTCTTAATAGATATCAAGTGAGTTCAAATTTATTAATTGCTGATTATTCGCATTTAATGAACTATATTGCTATGGTTTCAAAAGAGTCATATAAAATCACTCTAATGCGTCGTAGTTTCTATCGAATTGCTGAACAAATTGCTCATAAATACGGTCAATTAGCAATCAGTAATGGTGATAATTTAGGTCAAGTTGCTTCTCAAACTTTAGAATCTTTATCAGTGATTGGTAGTGCTACACAAATGGAAATTTTAAGACCATTACTTACTTTTGATAAAAACGAAATCATTGATATTGCTAAAAAAATAGATACACATGATATTTCTATCATTCAAGCTAATGAAACATGTGAACTTTTTGCTCCAAAAGAACCAGTTACAAGACCTAGTTTAGAAGTAGCTCTTGAACTGGAAAGTGAACTAAACATGATTTTACCACTTGAAAAAGAACTTCTTGAAGGTAAAATCGAGCTAGTTAAATTTAATAAAAAAGATTTAATCTAAAACAACGCAAAGAGACATAAAAGGTTCACCCCCTTTTATGTTTTTTATACTTTAAGCCAAAATATTTAGCTTTTAAAAGGGTTTTTAAGTTTTTGATTAATTTAAATGGTAAAATAATAACACTATGGAAAATACAATGTATAACTCTTTATTACAAATTAAACAAAAACATGATGAATTAGAAAAACAATTATTAAATCCTGATGTTGTTTCTGACATTAAAAATTACACTAAAATTACTAAAGAGATAAACTCAATTAAAGATATTGTCAAAGCTTTCGATCAATATTTGCAAGCTGAAGAAAATTTAAAAAATGCTAAAGAAATTTTAATTGTAGAAAAAGATGAAGATCTTATTTTTCTTGCTAAAAGTGAAATTTCAGAATCTGAAGCAAAAATGTCTAAACTAGCAGATGAACTTAAAATTTTAATTTTACCTAAAGATGAAAACGACAATAAAGACGTTATTGTTGAAATTCGTGGAGCTGCAGGTGGAGATGAGGCTAATATTTTTGCTGGTGATTTATTTAGAATGTATCAAAAATGATGTTCACAAAACGACATGAAAACAACACTTTTAGAATCTTCAGCTGCTGAAGGGGGAGGTTTTTCATTAGTGACTTTTTCGGTAAAGGGTGATAAACCTTATTCAAAACTTAAATTTGAAAGCGGTGTTCATAGAGTTCAACGTGTACCAGTTACAGAAACTAAAGGTCGTGTTCACACTTCAACAGCAACAGTCACTATCATGCCTGAAATAGATGATGATGTTGAAATTGAAATCAAATCAGAAGATTTAAGAATTGATGTTTTCCGTTCAAGTGGAAATGGTGGTCAATCAGTTAATACAACTGATTCCGCCGTTAGAATCACACACTTTCCAAGTGGAATTGTAGTTTCTTGTCAAGAAGGAAAAAGTCAAATTCAAAACAAAGAAATAGCAATGAGAATTTTAAAATCTAAACTTTATGATATTGAAATACAAAAAAAACAGCAAGAAGAAGCTGGTTATCGTAAACTTGCAGGTAGTGGAGCAAGAAGTGAAAAAATCAGAACTTATAACTATCCACAAGATCGTGTAACTGATCATAGAATAGGTTTTTCAACTAGCTTATCTCCAATCATGGAAGGGAAATTAAATCCTATTATTGATGCACTTTTAGCAGAAGAACAAAACGAAAAAATCAAAGAAGCAGGTATTTAATGCCAACCAAAGCAGATTTACTTTTAGAAAAAAGAAGGTATGGACTTCCTGAAGTTGTTTCTGAACTGGAACTTAAACTTTTAGCTCAAGATATGCCGGTTCAAAAAATTATTGGATATATTGAGATGCAGGAAGTTAAAATTCAAGTAAGTCGCAATGTTTTGATTCCAAGATATGAAACAGAAGAGCTAATTTTATGAGTTAAAGAAGATTTGAAATCTTCTTTTAATTTGAGAATTTTAGATTTATGTACAGGGAGCGGTTTTATCGGACTTGCACTAAAAAAGACTTTACCTAATAATTTTTTGATACTTTCTGATATTTCAGATCAAGCTATTTTGCAAGCTCGTGAAAATGCTAATCTAAATAATTTAGAGGTAGAAATTATTAAATCTGACTTATTTTCAAATTTACAAAAAAATAGCTATGATGTAATAGTTTCTAATCCTCCTTATTTAATAGAGAGTGAAGTTTTATCAAAAAGTGTGTTAAATTATGAACCACACGAAGCTTTATTTGCTCGTGACAACGGACTTTACTTTTATAAAGAGATTATCAAGAATGCACCAGAATATTTAAAGGATCAAAAAGGTGTTTTGTATTTTGAAATCAATCCTTTGCATGAAGAATTTTGAATTTCATTAGCTAAAGAACTTAAAATCGAATTAAGAAAAGATATTAATAATAGATTAAGAATGGCTAAAATCACTTTTGAATAATATATAAAAACTAGGCTGTAAGCAAACTAACTTACAACCTAGTCTTTTTTATTATTTTAAATTACATTTACAAGTAAGTTTCTCAAGAGCTTCTAAATTCATAATTTCTTCTAAAAGTTTGCCATATTTTTGTTTGGCTTCATCTAGCATGTAGTAATAAACAGAAGTACTAACTTTTCTGCTCCCTACTAGATTAGCTTTCTTTAAATCATTTAGATGTTTTGAAATATTAGCTTGTTTTTCTTGAAATATTTCAACGAAAGTATTAACTTCACATTCATTGTCAACACATGAAAATAAATGAATAAGAAGTTTGAGTTTAACTTCCTTTGATAAAATTGTTAGTATTTTCGTTGTTTCCATATTACCTACTCTTCAGTTTAGAATTTAATTTCATCAATATCATTTGCTTCTTGTTTTGCACTTGATTCAATATTTTGTTTTTCTTGTTCTGGGTTTATGGTGTTATTCTCTTCAATATTTTGGTTAGTGTCAGTTTCTTCATCAACAAAAACTTTCACTGTTTTAAAGTATTCTTCGGTATTTCTACTGTTTCAACTTACATTTTGTGAATTTATTTCGAATTTATTTAATTCTTTAAAACTATCAATTTCTTCTTTGTTAATTTGAACTGTTTTAGTTGCGTTTTCGATTTGATTTGCATCTACACCAACTCACATATCAATTTCGCTTTTGACACTATCTTTATCTTGTTCTTGTTCAATTTCTTTATTTATAAAGTAAGTACTTGTAGCACTCGCTATTGAGTTAGTGTAAAATCTGTTGATTGCACCTGGATTAAAATCTTTGAGAATTTCATTTTGTAATTTAATTCATGAAATAGGAGTGATTACATAAACGTCGTATTTTTTAGATTTAAAGAATCTAATTTTATCTCTCATAAGAGCATAATTTACTGGTTTAAATGAATAATTATAAGTATCAAAAATAAAGCTTTTGTATGGAATTTTGTTAATTGTAATAACAATATCCAAAGTCATCGATCCAACGACATAATCTCTAAAAATCTCACAGTTTGGAATTTGAACAGCAAGTTCTCTTAAGTATGTGTAAACAGCAAGTTTGAATCATTTTTCTTTTTCTGTTAAGACTTGGTTTACAATTTCAGGTTGTTTAAACGAATCTTTTAAAAGTGTTCTACGACCTTCAATTGATAATTCTAAAAAGTCTAATCATTTTTTGAAAATTTTAAGGTCGTCTTGCATATTTGGAGTTAAAGGAATATCGCTCGATTTAATTGTTTTTAAAACAATCATTTTATCTTTAGCACGTGAAATTGCAACGTTAAGAGCGTTCTTTCCGCCCGGTCTAGCTACATAAGAGTAACCAATTTTTGTGTTTTTATCATATGCTAAAGTAGCAATAACTAAATCAGCTTCATCTCCTTGAATGTTTTCGATATTTCTGATTAAAAGTTTACGTTTTTTAATTGCTTCTTCTAATTCAGGATGATTTCTAAAAATTAATCATGTTATATAATCGCTTTGTTTTCCGTTAAAAGCAAGGATGATAATTTTTTCGTATTTATTTAGATTTTCAATAGCTATTTCAATTGCTTTTTTAGCTTCAGCTACATTTTTTTGATTTTCTCAAACCCCATCTTTAACTTCGATCACTTCAACAGGGTTTGTACTTCATGAATCTGCTGAATCGATTGCATCTAAAGTTGAATTATAAAAGTGTTTACTTGAAAAAGTCATTAAAGCAGCATGGTTTGAACGATAGTTTTTATCAAGTAAGATTGGATAAACTCCTAAAGATAAAGCGTAATCTAAAATTGAATCTACTTGACCAAAAATAGAATCATCTGATTGTCTTGCACCAAATCAATTACTTGGTTTCATTTGTTGTGTATCACCAGCTAAAATCTTACGTTTAGCAAGATATAAAATTGGTAATCCATTTTCAATGTAAATTTGACTTGATTCATCTAAAATTGCGTAATCAAACTCATTTTTTGTTCATCCTGATAAATCTGTGTTAGGTGTTGCGATAATAATTGGGAAAATTTTCTTAATAATTGGAGCGTATTTTTTAATGAAACGATAAGGCTCATAGTTGACGATTCTAATGCTTTGAGCAAACTCACGGTATAAAGCTTTTTCTTCATCTGTAAAGTTTGCAATAGTCTTAAAGATTCTCTCAAGTACAATGTTACGGATTGAATTTTCATCTGAAATTGAATTTTCATATGAAATTTTATCTTCAAGAGCAATTAATTCATTAATTCTTGAAAAAGGATTATTTTCTTGTTCTTTATCATAACCAATTTGTTTAATAAATTGGATTAAGTCATGTAAGTTACCTGTAAAGCCAACTAAATTTTTATCAATTTGGTCTCCTAGTTTTTTAAGTTCACGATAATATTTAGAAACAAAGTGTAAAAATTTAGGCAATTCTAAATTGATTTTTGCTAATTCTTCACCTGTATTACCTTTATATTGTTGATCAGGATAGAAAATATCTTTTGGTAAACTGAGTAAGAAATCGATATCTTTTTCAAAGTTAATATCTTTTTTGTGGACACTAATGTAATAGTAAGCTTTTAAGACTAATTGTGAAGTAGGATCACCAAGATATTCACTTGCCTTTGAAATAAATGATAATTCTTCTTCTGTTATAGTACTGCAACGTTTAATTTCGTTATATTGATCAAAATTTTCAATTAATTCTAAATAATTTTGAATTGGTTCATAAAAACTATTTTTCTTCATTTCTTTTGAATTAGAAACAAAAAGAGCAAAACAGTTTAATTTATTTAATCTTTGATAAATTACTTCAAGAGCAGCTCTTTTTTGTGATGCTACAATTGCAGTTTTACCATAAACTAAAACATTAGCTAAAAGGTTAACAATTGTTTGTGATTTACCTGTTCCAGGAGGACCTCAAATAACAGTGTTTTGATTAAGAGCACTTAAAATTGCACGATCTTGTGAAAAGTTTGACTCTGTGATTTTAAAAAGACCAAGAGTTGGATTGAAAATTGAACGATCAATTCTGTTTTTATAAATATTTTTATTAAATTCTACATCAATAATTTCTTCCATTTCACCATTTTGAATGATTTCTTTCATTCTTGTTCTAGAAAATCCGCCACCAGGTTGAAAGATCCCAAGCACAGCACCAGGATAAAAGCTTAATGATTGATTTTCGATTTCATCTGGTCTAAACTTCTTGAAGTTTTCGCAAATATTTAATGGAATGCTATATAAACCATTTCAGTTTGTTTGTAAATTTTTAAGAAGTGTATTAATTTCGCTTTCCTTAACTTCACTATCTAAATAAAGGTCAAAACCTTGGTTGTTTAAAAAGAAAAGTAATTTTTCATTAATTTTAATATCTCCATTTGAACGTAGAAAAGGACGCCCATTTTTAAAATGAATGTGTACTTCTTTAAAAAATAAAGGAGCATAAATAGCTTTATCTTCTTTTCGAAGAGATACAAAAAGAAAACCTAAATGTAATGGTCAAATATTTGTTTCGTCCAAGATATTTGTGGTTTTATCATTTAAAATTTTTCATTTCAAAAGCGATTTTTGAATTTTAACTTCTAAACTACCAATTGTATGCTCACGCATTTTTTTATAGTTTGCTTTAATTTGTGCAATTTCTTCACTTGAAATATTGGTTCAATTTTTTAAAACATTCACGAATTCTTCAACATTATTTGATGCTTTTAATTTTGTAATAACTTTACTTAATCCAATTTCATATAAGCTAACTTCAAAAGCCTCTTCATTACAAATTCTTTTAAATTCATCAAGTGTCATTAAAGATAAAATATCGAAGTAATCCTTGTCATTTACTTTTGTAAAAATTGCTGAATCATTATTTGATACTTCTAGTAGATTATCTAATATAACTTTGTATTTATTTTGATTATTAATCATTTTTAAGCTCCTTTGCTACTGCTTGTGAAAATTCTCCTAAAATTAAAGAAATACTATTGCTTTTAAGAAAAACTCCAGTGATACCTTTTAGATTTTTGATTTGTTCTGCTTTAATTTTTTTAACATCTTGCACAAAAATATTAATTCTTGATGGTTTAGTTTCGATTTCTAAAATATTATCTTTTTCACCTAAAAAGTTTTTAAGTTGTTTTATGTCAAATGGAATTTTGTCCACTTGATAAATTGTGTTCTTGGTATGTTTTTTTTGTTTTCTTCATTTAATTCAAATAAGTCCAAAAGTTAAGACTGTTAAACATACAATTTTAGCCTTATATTTATTCATGTTCTTATTATACTATTTTATGTTCAAAATACCTTTTATTAATATTCTATTAATAACCAGGAAGTATTTTGATGCTTAATTTTAGCTTTTAAAATTATTTCTTAAACCTTCCTGGCTTTCAAAAAATAAAAAAAATGCACCTTTTAGGTGCATGGCCTTAAGTAGATATGGTGCCCAAGACAGGATTTGAACCTGCACGGATTGCTCCACTAGATCCTTAGTCTAGCGTGTCTGCCAATTTCACCACTCGGGCATTTGCTTTAATATTATAGAACATTTTTTTCAAAAGACAAGAAAATTTAATTTCTTAATTTAGATATTCTCTAAAAATATTCTTAATCGCTTTAATAATAGTTCTATTTTTGTATTATAATATTACACATCATAAGATAAAAAGAGGAGAACAATGAAAAAAACTATTAATGACTTAAAATTACATGGTAAAAAAGTTTTAGTTAGAGTTGACTTTAACGTTCCAGTAAAAAATGGTGTTATTACTTCAACTAAAAGAATTTCTGCTGCATTGCCAACAATTCAAAAAATTGTTAAAGATGGTGGAAAAGCTATTTTATTTTCACATTTAGGTAGAGTAAAAACACAAGAAGATTTAGCATCAAAAACTTTAAAACCAGTTGCTGTTGAACTTGCTCAACAATTAAAACAACCAGTTGTTTTTGTTGATCAAACACGTGGTCAAGTTTTAGAAGAAGCTATTAAAAACATGAAAGATGGAGATGTTTTATTAGTTCAAAACACACGTTATGAAGATTTAAATAATAAAGCAGAAAGCAAAAATAACCCAGAACTTGGTAAATATTGAGCTTCATTAGGAGATGTTTTTGTAAATGACGCTTTTGGAACAGCACACCGTGCTCACGCTTCAAATAGTGGAATTGCTTCTAATATTGCTGAAAGTGCATTAGGATACTTAATGGAGAAAGAAGTTTCTTCATTAGAAAAAGCTATTAAAAATCCAGAACACCCATATGTTGCTATTATTGGTGGAGCAAAAGTTTCAGACAAAATTCAAGTTTTAGAAAACTTAATCAAAATCGCTGATAAAATGATTATTGGTGGTGGAATGGCATATACATTCTTAAAAGCTCAAGGGCACAAAATTGGTAATTCATTAGTAGAAAATGATTACCTAGAATTAGCTAAAAACTTTTTAGAAAAATACGGTGATAAAGTAATTTTACCTGTCGACCACTTATGTGCTGATAAATTTGCAGATGTAAAAGGAACTTTATTTGAAGGCGATATTGCAGATGGATTTATGGGATTAGATTTAGGGCCTAAATCAATTGCTGCTTTCCAAGAAGCTTTAAAAGGAGCTAAAACAGTTGTATGAAACGGGCCTATGGGAGTTACAGAATTTGATAACTTCAAAGAAGGAACATTAGCTGTATGTAAAGCTATTGCTGGATTAAAAGATGCTTATTCAGTTGTAGGTGGTGGTGATTCTGTTGCTGCTGTTGAAAAATTAGGAATGGAAGATAAATTCTCTCACGTTTCAACAGGTGGTGGAGCAAGTTTAGAACTACTTCAAGGTTTAGAATTACCTGGTGTTACATCAGTTCAAAATAAATAAAATAAAGAAAGAAAAATCAACTATTGTTGATTTTTTTCTTTATCATTTAATTATGAATCAACAAGAGTTACAAAATAAACTAAAACAAGTTCCTAAAAAACCAGGTGTTTATTTATGAAAAAACGAAAACAATGATGTTATTTATGTTGGTAAAGCAAAAAACCTTTTTAATCGAATGCATCAGTATTTTAAAGGTTCAATTAATTCATACAAAACTACTAAAATGGTCAGCGAAATAGCTGGATTTGATATTTTTGTTTGCTCAACTGAACAAGAGGCATACATTTTAGAAAAAAACTATATTGAAATTCATAAACCTCCGTTTAACATTCAATTAATGGATGATAAAAGATACCCTTATATTGCAATTAAATTAAGTGAAAAATTAGAAATTTATACCTCTTTTAGAACTAATAAAAAAAACGACAATTCATTTTATTATGGACCTTTTCCTAAAGGAACTTCGGCAAGAGAGCTTACGCATATTCTTCAAAGACTTTTTCTTTATAAAAATGGTTTACTAATTACCGAAGATAATTTTCTTGTTTGACAAAAAAAGTTTAATCAAGCAATTGAACTGTTAAAATTAAAAGATAATACTTTTATTAATTTACTTACTGAAAAAATGCATCAAGCTGCAGAAAGCTTAAATTTTGAAGTTGCACTAGAATATAAAAATTCTATTCATGTTTTAGAAAAAATGAAAGAGCAACAAATTGTAGAAATTTCTAACTTCAAAAACATTGATGTTTTTTCGATTTACGAAAAAGATAATTATGTTTTTATTTATTCTCTTCTCTATCGTTTTGGTGTGCAAATAGCACATTTAAAATTCAGTTTTGAAAAAGTTGGAATTTTAGATGAAATTCTAAATAATTTTTTTCATGAGTTTTACAAGTTTAATGAACTACCAGATCAAATTGTTTTAGATTCGAAGTATAGTGATTTAAGTTTAGACGACGATCATTTTCAACAAAAATTAACCTTTCCAAAAATAGGTAAAATCAAACAAATTATTGAACAAGCCAATAAAAATAATCAAATAAATTATGAGCTTTTTCATTCTGAAATTATTTTAAAAAATCACAAAAAAGAAAAATTACAACAAGAGATTGAAAAAGTTTTAAATGAGTCAAATAAAATCGGAAATATTTATCTTTTTGATAATTCTAATTTAAATAACAGTTATATTGTTGGGGTTGCAATAGCTTATTCTAATTTAGAAAAAAATAAAAGCTTATATCGTAAATTTAACCATGAAAGTTTTGTGAATGATATGACAAGAAAAAGCGATGTCGAATACATGTATTTAACAATTGCTCGCTTTTTAAATAGCGACAAAAACCAAATTAAACCAAACGATATTTTTATTGTGGATGGTGGAAGACAACAAATTAATGAAGCACTCTATGCTCTTCAAGAGGCAAATTTAAATAATAAAGTTTTTGGTCTTGTTAAAAACGATTATCACAAAACACAAAATTTAATCGACTCTAATTTTAATGAAATTCAAATTTCGACTGATCTGCACAATCTTTTTTCTCAAATGCAAATCGAAGTTGATAGGTTTGCTAAAAGTTTTATGAGAAAAAAACATTTAGTAACTTCATTTGAAAGCAAATTAGGACAACTTAAAGGAATAGGTCCTAAAACAGAAAAAATCCTTTTAGAAAATTTTAAAGACTATAGCGCTATTTATAATGCTAGTTTTGATCAAATAGCAAGTGTTACTAATAAAAAAGTGGCTAAAATCATTACTGAAAACTTAAAACAAAGCAAATAGTTTTCTTTTGAAACAAATAAATTTCTTTTGTTCCGGTTTTTTTAATGTATAATATACATATAAATTTGGAACAGTACTCAAGAGGCTGAAGAGGCGGTCCTGCTAAGACTGTAGGGGAGGCAACTCCCGCGGAGGTTCAAATCCTCTCTGTTCCGCCATTTTTTTATTTTGATTTTTTATCTCTTTTTATTAATTTGTAATTTTGTTAATAGACAAAATATTAAAATAACATTTTAAAACATTCTTTCTTTCTTTATCTATTACTTTAAGAGAAATAAATATTATCAGTTTATAGACTAATGTCTCTAATTATATGTTTTATAATTTATATATATTTAATTTTGCAGGGAACTAAATTCCTTGTTTTTTTTATTTTATTATTAGTTTGAAAAGACCGAAAATGCTAAAAAAAATATTTTTTTCCCAAAATATCTTAAAAATAGGCTTAAAAAAATAAAAAAATTTTTTTTATAATATAATATAAGTGTAAAAAACATTAATATAGGAGACATATGACAAAAAAAGATTTCATAGTAGAAGTCGCAGAATATGCAGACTTAGAACCAAAAGTGGTAGAAAAAGTTTTTGATTCAATGGTTTTTGTTCTTAAAGAACAATTAATTACAGAAGAAAAAGTTAGACTTTCTAAATTAGGAATCTTCTCGACAGTTGTAAAACAATCAAGAACAATTCAAAACAAATTTACAAAACAAGAACAACAAGTGCCACAAAGACGTGTTATTAAATATAAACCGTCAAAATATTTACGTGACCAAATTGATATCAAAGCATAATATTTTAAATTTAATTTCTCTTAAAAATTTCATTCATTCAGCCTTTCTTAACCAATGAGAAAGGCTTTTTTATTTGAAGATATTTATAATACCAGGAAATTCAAGATCTAAGATAACAGATATTAAAACAAGTTCTTCTAGCTTTATTGATGAGTGATTTGACATATGTTTCTTAATTAATGAAGCTTTGGTTAATAAGAAAATATCTTTTGAGGCAAAGTAAAAAATAAAGTAAGCAAGGCCACCGTTTTCTTCGATAATGTTTAAATAATTAATTTGATGTTTTTTAATGTTTTTGTACGAAAAGCGGTCATTTTCTGAACTTTTTGCTTCAAAACAGATAAACTTACCTTGATACATTCCGATATAATCAACTGTACTTTTAGAAAATAATTTTCCTTCGATTTGCTTATTTCCTTTATTTTCGGTAACTTTATAAAACTTAATTGGAGTTTCTTTCTTTTCAATAAATGCTATCTTGTTTTCTCAATAATATTTAATTGAGTTATTAATGATGTTTTCTAAAAACATACCTTTGTTTTTGCTTTTTCTCATACATATAATAGATAATTTTTTTGGTAAATTTTTACAAAAAAAATAAATATACTTTAAAATTTTAAAAAGTTAAAAATGTTCAAGGAGAAAAAATGAAAAAAATGGTTATTATCGGGAACTGAAAAATGAATAAAACTTTTTCTGAAACAGAAGAATTTTTAACAAAGTTCCACAACGAATATAATTTAAACAAATCAAAATTAATCGAAAATGTTGATTTTGCTATTGCTGCACCATTTACTAATTTAGCAGCATTCAAAAGCAATCAAGTTGCAAATTTAAAATTAGCAGCACAAAATATGTCAAATAAAACACAAGGTGCTTTTACAGGCGAAATTTCACCAGCAATGTTATTAGATCTAAATGTTAAATATGTAATTTTAGGTCACTCTGAAAGAAGAGAATACTATGGTGAAACAAATGAATTTGTTTATGAAAAAGCTAAATTAGCATTAGAAAACAACTTAATCCCTGTGATTTGTGTTGGAGAAACACTAGCACAATATGAAGCTGGGCAAACAAAACAAGTTGTTAAAGAGCAAATTGAAAAATCTGTTAATGATTTAGATTTATCAAAAATCATTGTTGCATACGAACCAATTTGAGCAATCGGAACAGGTAAAGTAGCAACTCCAGAAATTGCACAAGAAGTTTGTGAATACATACATGAAATTACTTCTAAAGAATTAGTTGTTCAATATGGTGGAAGTGTTAGTCCAAAAAATATTGAAGAACTTTCAAAACAAAAAGACATCGACGGATTTTTAGTTGGTGGAGCTTCACTAGAAGCTGAAAGTTTTGTAAAGTTATTAACTTTAGGTAAATAATGTTGCTTTTTAAAGCAACTTTTATTTTTAAAATCTAGGTACGACTACATGAAGATTTCAAAAAAGATTATTTACTTAATATCAGGCATCTTTGCCATTGGAGCAATCGGGTTTGGTGCTCTTGGATATAAAATTACACACCCTTTTAAACCAAGTTTTTTTAACTATAAATCATATATTTCTGAAAAAAATGAAGAGTATTTAAATCGCTTTTTTCAATACAAAGTTTTTGATGAAATTAATGAATTTGGTAAAGCTTTAACTAATAATAAAGCAGCAGCTGGAATTGGTTCAGATTTCCAAGCTGTCAACTTAATTAAAGAAGGTTTAATTACAAAAATTGATTATTCAGTTTTATTAGATGATTCTTCTTTACGAAGTTATAATGATGTCAAAAGTGCTTTAAAATCACTTTATCGTAAAGAAATTTGAGATCATTTAGAAAGTTATAACAAATACTTAATTGATCAAAACCAAAAACCTTTATTATCTAATTGAACTGATGGTGTTCATCCAACTGAATTTTGAGAGTATTTTGTTCCATATTATTCTCAAGATGCTATTGTGGGATATAATGTCACCAAAGTTTCAATTAAGCCTGAAAACAAAAAAATAAATTCAGAAGAAATTGATTTTGATAGTTTATCAAATCAAGCTAAATATGGTCAAGAAAACACTCATAATTTAGTTAATATCTTAAAAACTTTAAAAGCAAATGGTTTTAATCATCTTACTATTACTGATGCAATTAGAGACAATATGCTTTACGGTTCAAGTTACTGAAAATTACCAAATGGTAATAGAATTAGTGATAAATTTACTGGTGATGTAACTGATAAAACTTACCCAGAACTTTTAAAATACTTTAATGACTTGATTTTTGATTCGATGGGATATAGTCTCAAAGATTATAATCATATCAGTCTTAAAGGAGACAGTCTTGAGATTATTCGAAATGTTTTAAATCCTGACTATAAAGATTATGCGGCAGCTATTATGTACAATGGTGATGCAATGAATGCTTATTATGGTTCAGAACATTTTCCGGAGCTTAAAAAAGACGGTCAAATCAGAGGAATTAAACCGAAACACAACATTTTGCTAATCGATGGACTTGTAGTTGCTAAAAACGGTTCTGAAGAAAGCAAAAAAAATTATTTAAAAGTTCTTTCAAATAGTGTTTATGAAAATTTAAAAAATAAATATCAAATTATTAAGCAGCTCAAAACTGAAAACAAAAACAATCTTCTAAATAACGAAAAAGTTCTTAATGAATATTTATATTTAAAAGATTGAGAAAATCTTAAAAAAATAGAATTAGAAAGTTTTAATCTCACAAATGAGCAAATTGAAGATTTTATTAATTTAGTTTCCCCTCTTATTGATTTAACTAATTTTGATAATTTCTCAAAATTAGAAGAATTTTATGAAACTAGAAAGAAATATCAATTATTTGTAGAAGGTAAAACTAGCGAAAGTGTAAATATTAACGATAGAATTTCTTATTTACCTGGTTTAGTTCAAAATTATTTACTTAACAATAAGTTTGATTTAATTGACGCTATTTTGAAAGAAGAATTCGAGCCAAAAGATAATTTTGAGTTAGTTCTCAAAAGATTAATTGATCAATATCAAATTACTCATAACATTGTAAATCTTGAAAATAAAACTAAAAATGAGAAAGCTCTAATTCTAGCTCGGGTAATCGTTGCTCTCCAGTTACAAAACGAACTAGTATCAGATCGAAATTATTACATTGATAATTTTAATTATGTTCGTTATGTACCTGTTGAAAATTCGCTCTATGAATTAGTTTTAAGAAATTATTTCCTAGATTTTGAAAATGGACAAAATGAAACCGTTATTAAAATATACGAAATTATAAATAATAACAACAATATTCATAAAGCTCTTGCACCAATTAGTAAAAAATTACAAAGCAAGATTAATATTGAATATTTTAATCTCACAAAATCATAAAAAATTAGCTCCGCAAAATAAATATGCGGAGTTTTTTATTGTTTGAAAATCTATAATTATAAAAAATGCGCATCTTTGACTTTTGAAACTTGATTATAGTGCTAAACGAACTTTTTTAGAGATATTGAATCATTGAAAAAAATCAAAAAAATATTACTTTTTTATCTATTTAAAGTAAAATATATAAATACTATGAAAAACAAAAACGACTTAATACAGAAAATTAATGTTAAACATATTTTTGAAGTTTTTTCAGGATTCAACTATCCTGTTTTTCGTTTCGTTTTTGTTGAATATTACGAAAATTATTCTGATAGTGTCTCCCCTTCTGCTTTTTGCTAATTTTTAGCAAACATTATTTAGACTTTTAGGTCTACTTATATAAAAAGGAAGGGAACCATATGGCAATTAATAATAAAAAGAAAAAAAGCAACTTACCTATTATTGAATTAAAAGAAGTTGTTAAAGAATTTGACGATAAAACAGTTCTTTATAGCGTTGATCTTAAAATTGAGCGTGGAGAATTTGTTACTTTACTTGGTCCATCAGGAAGTGGTAAAACTACAATCTTGAGATTATTAGGTGGATTTGAGTGAGCTACAAGGGGAGAGATTAAATTTAATGGTAGAGATATCAAAGATTTATACCCACACAAAAGAAATGTATCTACAATCTTCCAAGATTATGCTTTATTTCCGCATTTAAATGTTGAGGGTAACATCGCTTACGGACTTAAACTTAAGAAAATTCAAAAAGAAGAAATTAGCGAAAAGCATATTAATCTTTTAGAAACTAAAAAAGCACAATGAATAGCTAAAGCTGAAGCTAAAATGAAAGAACTTGACAAAATTCAAGAACAATACACAAATGAATTAGAAAACTTAATTCCAGGTACACGTCAATACCGTAAACGTCAAGATTGATTAGATGATTCAGATTTCCAATATTCATATTGAGAAAACTACGTGAGTCAAAAAGTAGAATCATTTGAAAATCGTTACTTTAAACGTAAAATGACTAAAAAAGAAATTGATGATAAAATCCAAAAAATTATTGAAATAGTTGGACTTAAAGGTAATGAAAAGAAATCTATTTCACAATTAAGTGGTGGTATGAAACAACGTGTAGCTCTTGCACGTAGTTTGGTTATTGAACCTGAAATACTTTTATTAGATGAACCGCTCAGTGCACTTGATGCTAAAATTCGTGAAAAAATGCAAGTTTTATTAAGAAACATTCAACAAGAATTAGGACTTACTTTTATTTTCGTTACTCACGATCAAGATGAAGCGTTAGAATTATCAGATCGTATTGCTATTATGAGGGGTGGAGTTATCGAACAATATGACACTCCAAAAAATATTTATGACTATCCAGTCAATATTTGAGTAGCAAAATTTATTGGTAATTCAAATATTTTTGATGCTAAAATTTTACAAAACGGAAATGTTAGAATGCTTGGTAAGGAATTTAAAACAATTCACGATTTTAGTGAATTCAGTGATTCAAATCAAGTAGATGCTTTAATTAGACCTGAAGATATTGATATTGTTTTAGAACCAAAAAATGTTAAAGGAAAAATTAAAGGAAAAATTAAAGATATTCAATATCGTGGAAGTTACTACTACCTTGCTGTAGAAACAGAAAACGACGATATTATTTACGTAGAAACTGCTAAAAACTTTGACTTAAATGATAAAGTTTATTTATCATGAACAATTGATTCAATTCATTTAATGAAAAAAGATCCAAAGTGAGATTATTCAAACGATGCTTTCCAAAATTAAAAAAGAATTAAATCTCAATGAAAAAATGATTTTAGCAGTACCTTATTTATTGGTTGCAATCTTTTTGATTGTTTTACCAATTACATTCATTATTATTAATGCTTTTAAATTTAGTGATTCTGAATTTAGTAGCTGACAACTTGTGACAAGTTTAAGTACATGAAAGATTATTTGAAGAAGTTTATATGTAGGACTTATTTCGGCATTTTTATGTTTAATTATTGCTTTTCCATACTCTTATTTTATTTCAACTTCAAAAAGTAAAATTTTTCAAATTTATGCACTCAGTTTAATTATTTCGCCGATGGCTATTTTCACAATTGCAAGAATTTATTCTATTAAAGGTTTATTTTTAGCAATTTTTGCAACAAATCCAAATGCATTAAACTCTGAACTTTTCATAATTTTTGGGCTTACATATTTAAATCTACCACTTATGGTTATGCCTCTTTATACTGTCTTTAAAGATATGCCTAAAAACATTGTAGAAGCTTCAAATGACCTAGGTTATAATGACTTTCAAACTATTTTTAAAGTTATTATTCCTTATGGAACAAAAGCTATTTTAAGTGGACTTGCAATGATCTTTTTAGCAAGTGCAACAACATTTATTATTTCAAGTAAACTTTTACCAGACGGTTCACAATTCCAATTGATTGGAGATTTAATTAACTCAAAAATTAACCCTGGAAATAAATTTGACCTAGAAGCGGGAAGTGCTCTTGTTATTGTTGTATCAGCAATCTTTATTGGAATTTATTCATTATTTTTAATTATTCCAAAATTAATTTTTAAATTTAAGAAAGGAGCTTATTATGAGTAGACTTTCTACAATTTTAAAAAGAAGTTATATTTATTTAATTTTATTGGTAGTTTATATTCCTTTAGTTTTTGGTGTTGTCTTTAGCTTTAACCAAAAATCACCCAAAGGAGAGTTTAACCCTTACTTTACAGAAACAACTCTAGATAATTATCGTGAATTACTTGATAATGGACGTGATTTAGCTCTTGCTAATACAATTTTATTAGCTATTATTGTAAGTTTTTTAGTTGTAACTTTTAGTTTAATTACTGTTTATTCTTTATATAAACAAAAAAGTAAAGTTTTAAAACCTGTGGTTCAAGGAACATCAAACATTCCGCTTATCAACCCAGATAACATCACAGCTATTGGACTTGTTTTAGTTTTTGGTGTTGCTTTTGGAACTATCGCAACTGAAAATGAAGGGTTTTTAAGATTAATCATTGGTCACACTATCATGGCACTTCCATATGGAATTATGTTAATGTTACCAAGAAGCGAGAAGTTTAATAATAACTTATTTGAAGCTTCACAGGATCTTGGTTATTCAAGAATCAGATCTTGATTCAAAACTTATTTAGTTTATATGCTCCCAAGTATTATTATGGTTATAGTTGTTTCATCGGTTTTAAGTTTTGATGATTTTATTATTGCTAGAACAGTTTCAAATGCTTCAACATTAGGTACTAAACTTTATGAAGGAGCATTTGAACCATGAGGACTTGTTTTAGGTTCAATCGTTCTTTTTGCTACAATCATCGGAAATATTATTTATACATTTGTTAAATTAGATAAAGGAAAAAATAAATAATGAAAAAATTTTCGAAAACAGCATTAGGAATAACAGCCGGACTAGTAGCTATAACTGGAGCAACTATAGGTATTGCAAGTTATAAAACAAGCAAACCTTTCAAACCAAGTTTTTACAACTATAAATCATATATGTCAAATGACAATCAAGAATACTTGAGAAATGAATTTGACTACAAACAATTTGATGAAATCAATCAATTTACTAACGCTTTAATTAATCATAAAGCAGCAGCAGGAATTGGAACTGACTTTTTAGCAGCTTCTTTAATCCAAAAACACCTTCTTAAAAAGATTAATTATGAAATACTTTTTGAAGATGAAGACCTCAGTTCATCTAAATATTCAGCTTCACAAAAACGTCAAATTATCAAAAACGCTTTACAAACAATTTTAAGAAAAGAAATTTGAGATCACTTAACTAGTTACGATAAGTTTTTAGTAGACAAAAATGGAGATCGTTTAACAAGTGTACTAGAAGATGGAAAAGTTGTAATTGATGAATTTTGAGAATATTTTTTACCATATTATTCACAAGATATGGTAGTAGCTTATAGCCTTCTTAAGAAAAACCCTGAATATGCTAAAAGTGTGCTTAATACAATCTCAAAAGAAAGTAGAGATGATTGATCGTTAAGCGATTTTCCAGAAATCGAAACAAGTGTAGAAGAACTTGCAAATATTGATTTTAATAATGCAGACAATCAATTAATTGATGGAACCGAATCTCCCAACGATCTAGTTAATATCTTGCATAAATTACATAATACAGGCTATACTTCATGAACTATCACTGATGCTCTCAGGGATAATATGCTTTATGGATCGAGCTACTGAAAAAAAGCTGATGGAAGAAGAACTGCCGGTGATTTTACAGGAGATGTTGAGTTTAAAACTTATAAAGAATTAATTGATGCTTTTACTGATTTAGTTCATGATGGTACAGGATATAAAGTTACAAATAGTGATCACATTTCATTTAAAGGAGATGGTCTTGAATTGCTTAATAATTTAATTAATTTGAGTAGATTAGATGTTCAAGCTGCCATTATGTATAACGGTGATGGTTTAGATGCTTATTATGGAGCTGATAATTTACCAGGTTGATCAATCGATGGATCAATTAAATCTATTAAACCAAAGCATAACTTGCTTCTTGTCGATGGAGTTGTATTTTCTGCTAATAACACTGATGAGAGTAATAATAGATATTTAGAAAATCTTGGAAATAGCCTTTATGCTAATTTGAAAAATGAGTTTAAAAATATTAAAGAAAACTACAATGAAATTTTATTTAATGACTTTG
The DNA here is from genome assembly GCF_900660605.1 of Mycoplasmopsis glycophila. Taxonomy (NCBI): domain Bacteria; kingdom Bacillati; phylum Mycoplasmatota; order Mycoplasmoidales; family Metamycoplasmataceae; genus Mycoplasmopsis; species Mycoplasmopsis glycophila. The sequence continues at coordinate 473,592 of NZ_LR215024.1, forward strand.
AACAAAATATAACTAATAAATTTACAGAATTTCAAATTGCACATTTATGAAAAGAAATTAAAACAAACAACATTATTCAAAAGCTTGAATTAGAAGAAGATTTAGAAGCAGCGCTTCCTGAAATCATGGATCATTTACATTCAATTATCGATCTTTCTAGCGCAAAAAATGAAAAACACTTTAATGAATTCTATGATTTTAGAAAGCTTCATTCAAACTTCCTTAACTCAAGTTCTGATGTTGAAGATGTGGATTTGGAAAAAAGAGTAAATTACGCTCCTACTTTAATTAGCTTATTCTTAAAAGAAGAAAAACAAGATTTTGTTAATAAACTTATTGCAGCGATAAATAACGCTGAAGGTGACTCGATTGAAACTATTGAAGCTTTAGAATTTGAATCAATGGAAGAACGTTTAATCCACAAAATGTTATTAAGCTTCCTTGAAGAAAATAACAGTTTTGTAACTGATATCAAAGAATTAGAAACAGAAGAAGAAAAAAATGAAACTTTTGTGACAACTTTAGCTCGAATAGTAGCGTTTATTGATCTAGAAGATGATCAAACTTTAGCTGATCATTTAAATATCAATAATTTCTCATACATTAACTATACTCCTTCAATGAACATTGACTATGAAATTGTACTGAGAAATTATTTTGCTGATCCAGTTGATGGTCTTGACAGCGAAGCAATTAACCTTTATGAAATTGTTAATAGTCAGCACACTATTCATAAATCATTATCACCAATCAATGATCAGCTTTACAGCTTAATTACAACCTATTATCGTGAGAAAACTAAATCTTAATAGATCTTTACTTCATATCATTAAAAAAGCGAAAATACACTCGTAAAAGTTTGTTGCTAGAGTGTAATATCCAACGTGACAAAAACTACCATTTTTTGACACAGCCTTAAATTTTTTATTTTTCAACAAACTTTTTTAAAAGTTGTATAATTTCAATGTAATGTTTTCAGAACATGGACCTCGTTTCCATAGAAAAACACCTTCCGCCAGAAGGTGTTTTTTTCTTTTTCGAAAGGAGGTAATATATATTAGCTTATTTTGTTCTCAAAATAGCTAGTATAACTAGCAATATTAAGAAAATCAAAAATAACTTAATATTCATATTCCTTTCTTTCAAAAAAATGTTTTGAGAACATTTTCCTCCTTTCCAGTTAGAAAACCTCAAAGATTCCCTAACATTAAGTAGATAAGAAAAAAGTGCTTTTGCACTCAAAAAGAACTAAACAAGAACAAAAAAAGTATAAAGATAAGATTTAGTTAATCTATCTTTATAAACTTGTAGATTTAAGGAACTTTTTTAATAGGCAATTTCTTTGTAATACAATTTAACGTAAATTTTTCGATGTTACTAAAAAGGAAACTTATCAAATTAAATTGCTAGAGCCTAATCTCTGACGCAACAAAAAAAATATCATTTTTTAAAATACAAAAGTGGTATTTTTGTTTTTTCTCAAGTAATTAATGAATTTTGAAAAAATTATTTATTCAAATGTCTTGAAGCTGCATTCTATAATGATGCCTCTTTATTGTTAAATTTTGTTTTTAATATGTTATTACTAAAATTTTGAGAAATAAATTTAAAAGAAACTAAAATCATTAAAATCAAGCTCTATTTATTATTCATTCATAATTTAACATTTTAGATTTTCTTTTGTGATATATCTATAAAAACCATCCAAAATGTGCAATCTTGCAACTTTTATCATCTGCGGAAAAGCGAGAAAAAAGCCAAATTAATTGGCTTATATTTCTATTTTTCTAATTTTATTAAAAAAATGACTAAGAAATTAAAGTCAGTTCTTTTGTTGTTTTGTAATATCTTTTTGTTGTGCTAGAGATTACGTTGGAGTAAAAAGCTTTTTAAGGTGTTTGCTATAAAAAAAGCGCAAGTAGTTGCGCAAAATTTAGCTTAATATAGTATATCTTTAAATAGCCCTACAAAAGAAGAACCAATAAAAGATAAGAAAGAAAGAATTAAAGCTATTACTATCAAAAAAATCAGGAGTTTAAACATTTTTTTAAAGATTGTAAAAACAATTAATATTATACATAACCCAATTAAAACATAAAGTACAAACGATAACATTTTTCTCTTGCCTCTCTTTATTTAATTATATTAAATTCGAAGGCCAGCTAAAAAGAAAGAAAATAAATATTTTTAGCAATTAAACGCTTCGATTGCTAAAAAGTATGGTACAATTATATTATAAGTTACTCAAAACAAGGAGGACTAAAATGAATATGAACTATGAAAAAGAAGAAAAAGCTTTAGTTAAATATGGTAAAAATTTAACCAAATTAGCTGAAGAAAATAAATTAGATCCAGTAATCGGAAGAGACGATGAAATTCGGAGAATGATTAGAATTTTAAGTCGTAAAACAAAAAATAATCCAGTTTTAGTGGGGGAACCAGGAGTTGGTAAAACTGCTATTATTGAAGGTTTTGCACATAAAATTATTGAAGGACAAGTTCCTGAAAATCTTAAAAAAGCTCAAGTAATTGAAATTGATTTAGCAAGTTTAATCGCTGGAGCTTCATATCAAGGAGAATTTGAAAAAAGATTAAAACAATTACTTAAAGAAGTAGAAGAAAGCAAAGATGAATTAATTTTATTTATTGATGAAATTCATATGTTAATTGGTACTGGTAAAGCTGGTTCAAATTCTGGTATGGATGCAGCGAATATTATCAAACCATTAATGGCGCGTGGTGTTTTACATTTAGTTGGAGCAACTACTTTTGACGAATACCGGATTTATATTGAAAGTGATCCTGCGCTAGAAAGAAGAATGCAAAAAATTGATGTTTCAGAACCTAGTGTTGAAAGTACTATCACAATTTTAAGAGGGATTAAAGAAAGGTTAGAACATTTTCATAAAGTAAAAATTACAGATGAATCTTTAGTTGCTGCTGCTAAATTATCAAATCGCTATATTACTGATCGTTTTTTACCTGATAAAGCAATTGATCTAGTTGATGAAGCTGCTGCAACAATTAAAACCGAAATGAACTTCCAGCCTGAAGTTTTAGAAAAACTTAAACAAGAAAAAATTACTCTTGAAATGGAAAAAATCGCTTTAAGAGATAGCAAAAATAGTAAAGAAAGAGTTGAAGAAATTACTAAATTGCTTGAGGTAAACAAAGCAAATATTACAAAATTAGAAAATCAATGAAATTTAGAAAAAGAAAAATTAAATAAACTAGCAAATTTACAAAAAAAATTAATTGATTTAAAATTTGCTTTTAATACAGCACAAAATGATGGTAATTTTGAACTTGCTTCAAAAATCAAATACAGCGATATTCCTAATCTTGAAAAACAAATAAGTGATTTAGAAATGAGTAAAAATTCTGCAAATACTCTTCTTAAAGATACCGTTAAAGAAGAAGATATTGCAAAAATAGTTTCAAAATGAACTAAAATTCCTGTGCAAAAATTAGTTGAAACAGAAAAAAATAAACTTTTAAATTTAGAAAAAGAGTTAGATAAAGAAATTATCGGTCAGAAAGAAGCTGTAAATTTAGTTTCACAATCAATTTTAAGAACAAAAATTAATATTAACGATCCAAACAAACCTTTAGCAAGCTTTTTATTTTTAGGGCCAACTGGAGTTGGTAAAACAGAACTTGCTAGAAAACTTGCTCTTAATCTTTTTGATAGCGAGAAACAAATGATTCGTTTAGATATGTCAGAATATATGGAAAAACATTCTGTTGCAAAAATTATTGGTGCTCCTCCAGGTTATGTAGGTTATGATGGTGGAGGTCATTTAACTGAAAGAATTAGAAAAAACCCATATACTATTTTACTTTTAGATGAAATCGAAAAAGCACACCATGATGTCTTGAACGTCTTCTTACAATTACTAGACAATGGTTTTATAACAGATGCTAAAGGTAAAAATATTAATTGCCGTAATTTAATTGTAATTATGACTTCAAATTTAGGTGCTTTAGAAATTTTGAAGAACAAGAAGCCTTTACCTGAAAAAGATATCAAAAACATACTTATCAAGTTTTTAAAACCTGAATTTATTAATAGAATTGATGAAATTATTTCGTTTAATCCACTTAAAAAAGAAGATGTTGAAGAAATAGCAAAAATCGAACTTGAAAAATTAGCAAAAAGAATCAAAGAAGCAAAAGAAATAGAGTTAGTATTTAGCAAAAAAGTAACAGAAAAAATCGTGAACGAAGCATATGATCCAGAATATGGTGCAAGACCTATTCGCAGATATATACAAAAAAATATTGAAAACATTATTGCTCTTAAAATCATTGAGGATAACCTGCAAAACGTTAAATTAGAGCTTAATGTTGAAAATGATAAGTTTAAATTAACTTAATAATAGCTAAAATTAGATTTAAAAGACAAGACAAAAAACACACGAAACATTTTTGAATCGTGTGTTTTTGTTTTTTAAATTTAGTAAATTGTAAAAGCAATTCATGGAACAAAATCTAGTAATTATCATAAATAAATCAAATTTTTCAACTTTTTTTGAAAGAATAGGCCAAAAAAATTATCTATTATATGCTAGGAAAAAATCTTAGCAAGGAAAAGGAGGAACATGAAAAAGAAAAAAGTGTGAAACTTGAAAGATATATTCGTTTTACTAAAATTATTGATAATTTTAATAATTTTGGTTAAATTTTAATTTTTTTGAGTTTCCTCTTTTTCAAAATAATTAAAAACACCTTGTTGCCTCAAGGTGTTTTTTCTTTCTTTTAATAGAAAGGGGAACATGAATTGCATAATTATTATAAAAGATTTTCTAACCTTTTGAGAAATAATTTTATTTTTCTTTTAATGAAATAAATACTTCGTTAAGCTGTTTTTCATCAATACCGCTTGGTGCGTTTGTGAAAATATCTTCGTTTTTCGAGTTTTTAGGAAAAGCAATTACGTCTCTAATTGTTTTTTGGTTTGCTAAAATCATTACTAAACGATCGATTCCTAAACCTATTCCACAGTGTGGAGGTACACCATATTTAAATGCTTCAAGGAAGAAACCAAATTTATTTTGTTGTGTTTGTTCGTCCATACCAATAAGTTCAAACATTTTCTTTTGTGTTGTTTCGTCAAAGATTCTTGCTGAACCACTACCTAACTCAAAACCATTTAACACTAAATCATAGCTTTTAGCTTTGATTTTATCTTTTGGTAAAGTATCTAATTGATCAAGTGGATTGTCAAATTGAGTAAATGGGTGATGTGCTGCTGCCCAAGTGTTGTTTTCTTCATCATACTCAAACATTGGTCAATCAGTAATTCATGAAAAATTGTATTCATCTTTTGCTCAGTTGAATCATGAATTTAATTCAACTCTAATTGCTCCTAATGCTTGTGATGCGTTTTCGTATTTATCGGCACAAATTAAATATGTTCCGTTTGGATTTGTTTGTTTGTCGATTAATTCTTTTACAGCTTCAGGAACTTTGTTTGCAAAGTTTGTTGTTGTAATTTCTTTATTTTCTACCACAAAAAAGAAAAGAGCTTTCACTTTGTTCTTTTTAGCAATTTCTTCAAGTGTTTTAAATTCTTTTTTCGAGATACTTTCATCAATTTTTAATAATCTAATGCTTTGTGCGTCTTTTATGATACTAAAATCGGTGTTAGCACAAAAATTTGGTATTGTGATAATTATATTGTCAAAACGAACATCAGGTTTATCTGTTCCGTATTTATCGATACAATCGTCAAATTTAAGACGTTTAAATGGAATTGTAACTTCTACATTCATTACTTTTTTCATAAGATATTGAAACATTTTTTCAATATAACTTTGAAAATATTGAACATCCATAAAGCTCACTTCCATATCTAGTTGTGTAAATTCTGGTTGTCTATCTTTTCTTGAATCTTCATCACGGAAACATCTTGCTATTTGATAGTATTTTTCAAATCCAGAAATCATAAGAAGTTGTTTAAATAACTGTGGACTTTGTGGAAGCGCATAGAAGCTATTATATGATCTTGTAGGAACCAAAAAGTCTCTAGCTCCTTCAGGAGTAGCTTTAGTTAAAATCGGTGTTTCAACTTCTAAAAAACCTTCGCTTTGTAAAAATTCACGCATTGCAAAAATAACTTTATTTCTTAAAATGATATTATTTTGCATAACAGGTCTTCTAAGGTCTAAAAAACGATTTTTTAATCTAATTTCTTCTTTGACTTCAATATCATCACGAATCGAAAAAGGCAATTCTTTTGCTAAAGATAGTATTTTGTATTCTTCAACAATTACTTCGATTTCACCTGTTGGTAGACTTAAATTAGGATCTTTTCTTTTAACAACAGTTCCAGTTACTTCTAAAACGCTTTCTTTTGAAAATGTAATGGGTTTGTTAAAGACAAGTTGTGTAATTCCAAATTTATCTCTTAAGTCAACAAAATTAAGCTCACCAAAACGTCTTTTATTTGCTACTCAACCATAAAGAGTTACCTTTTGACCTTCGTTAGCTAATGTTAATTGATTATTATTAATGTTCTTATTCATAACCAAAAGCTCCTTCTATAAATTGTTCTGCAAAATCAGGATCAATTTCTTGTATTTCATGATCCACTAAAAAATGAATCAAATCAATTAATGATTCTTGTGATTTTCTAATATGCATTTTATCACCTGTTTCTAAATGCTTAACAAGTAATAAATCAGGGCGTTGGGGATCATCTGTGATTAAAATTTCTGCGTTATATTTTTGTGCTTTCTCAAAAATCTTTTTCGGTTTTATTTGTTTATACTCCAATTTAATATTTTGGAATAAACCTCTTAAAACAAGATTACCTACTCTTGCTAAAAAATCAAGGTTTTGTTCTGTATCTGAAACAGCTAAATAAAATGTGTAGTTTTCAATTTGTTCTTTGAGATTTTCTTCTTCAATTATTCGATTTTCAATAATGCTCATTAAACGATCAACACCAAAACCAAAACCAACACTTGAAAGTTCTGGACCATCTAATTCTTTAATTAAGTTAGAATATCTTCCACCACCAATTAAAGTGCTTTGACTACCAACGTTATCATCATTTGCAACAAATTCAAAAACAATTTCATCATAGTAATCAAGCCCTCGAACAAGATCGCTATCAACTTCAAATTCAATTTCTCATTCTTCTAGTGTCTTTTTGATTTTTGAAAAATAATTTTTTGATTCTTCAGATAAATAATCTCAAATCTTTGGTGCATTTTTCATAAATTCTAATTTAGAATCTCTTTTGTCATCTAGTATTCTTAAAACGCCACCATTTTCTAATCTTTTTTGTGATTGTTCGCTCAATTCATTTTTATACTTTTGTAAATATTCAGTTAGTGCTTGTGCGTAATTTTTTCTGCTTATTGCATCTCCAATAGTATTGATTTTTAAAGTGGTTTTAATTTCAAAGTTAAATAAAAGAATTTGTGCCATAAAAATTACTTCAACATCTTTTAAGTAATTTTTTTCTCCAATATACTCAACACCTGCTTGATAAAACTGTCTCATTCTACCTTTTTGTGGTTGCTCGTATCTGAACATAGGGCCAAAATAAGCGAATTTTTCAATGTTTTCTGCATATCATTTATTTTCAATTAAGGCACGAACAAAAGGGGCTGTCCCTTCTGGCCTTAAGCAAATATCGCGATCACCTTTGTCCTTAAATTCATACATTTCTTTGTGAACAATATCACTAGTTTCTCCAACACTTCGTTTAAAAAGTGATGCTGATTCCATAATTGGTGTTTCGATCATTTTGAAATCAAATGTACTAGAAATTCTTTCGAATGCTTCTTGAATTTGTTTTTTAACTTGGAAACTAACTGGATTATAATCCTTTGTTCCTTTAATTTTATTAAACATGGTTTCTCCTTGAAAATTAGAGTAATTAAAACTTATGAAGGTATAAATATTTTAAATTATATTACTATATTTTATTTTGTTTTTTAAAATGCTTGAAATTCAAATTAATTTATCTTGTTTAATTTTCTTTTGAGCTGTTTATTTGAATTTTGACTAGTCAAATTAGCTTATCCTATGGAAAATAAATGCTTTTTGTTATTTTTGAATTTACTATATAATTTATAAATATTTAAAAATAATGTTTGACCCCGTTTTATATATATATATATATATAAACTGATGAAATAAATTTATTGATAGAAATTGAAATTATGTTTTAAAATCCACGGGCAAAATTTTAAATAGATAGCGAGGTAAAAATGAAAAAATCAAAAACTTTATCTAAAGCAGTTATTCTTGGAACAAGTCTTGCTGCTGCTGGACTTGGAGGTGTGATATTAGCACTTCATGAAGGTATGAAGAAAGATAAACCACTTGCATTCCAGAGAGAATTTGGTCAAGTTAAAGAGTTTGAAGCGGAAGTTTTAAATTTTCTTCAATCAACAATTAATCCTGAAACAAATGAATCTTCATTAAGCAAAGAAGCACAAGAAGAAATTTATGAAATCTTACTTGAAATTAAATTAAGCAAGGAAAATCCTGAAACTAACTCATTAAGCGCTCAAGAACTTACAAACAAACTTGGACGCGAATTTGCTTACACAAAACTTAAGGAAGCAATTCGTAATGGGTCACAAGAAGATGTTAAGGAAGCTTTAAATCAGATCACAAATGAAATTAAAGATCCTGAATTAAAAGAACAATTTTTACAAAATTCAAGAGATGTCATGAATTCAATTCAAAACGGTGATTTAAACAAAGAAGACAAAATTAAACTTGCAAACCAACTCAAAGAACAAAGTCAAAACGTTTTCGAAAAACAAAATGATATTATTGTTCCTGCACAAAATATCTTGTGAAAAATCAAAGACGAATTAGCTGCAAAACCTGAAAACTATAAGCCAGAAGATAAAGCTAAAGCACAAGCTATCATTCATGCATTAGAAGGTGCACTAGATCAAAACGTTTTATCTGCAGAAAACGTTTCTCAATTAACTGAAGCACTTGTTGACACATATAATGACTTAATGGACCTTAAAAAGGAAACTGAACTTGAATATCAAAAATATTTAAGCAAAAGTGAAGCAACAAAACAAAAAGTTCTTGAGTCAAAATTAAGTAATGAAGATAAAAATAAACTTTTAGACAAAATTAATGCTTTCAATGATCAAGCAGGTTCAAAAGATTTAGTTTATGCTAATAACAAATACGATGAACTTAAAGAACTTGAAAAAGCTTTAGATCAATTAGCTCAAGAAATGGATGATAAAAACAAAGATAATGATGTAATTAGAGAAGAAATCGAAACCATTTTATCTTCAGCTGCTACTTTAAGTCACCAAAACTTAAATAATACATTAGCAAATGAAATTGCTAAATTAAGAGAAAGTTTAAGCGATCCAAAACTTACTAAAGACCAACTCATTGAACTTAAAAAAGATGCTCAATCAAAAATTGAATATGCAAAAACTAATCAAAACTCAATCGATAGAACAAATGACTTAATCGATCGTGCAAATGCAAATCAATTAATCACGGAAGCACAGAAAAACGAATTAAAAGCTGAAATTGAATCAATTAACGGCGATGATCTTGCATCTCTTACTAAAGATGAAAATGCAAAAATAGATGACGTTATCGAAAAATTAACTCGTGCACAAAGAGTTAATGATGAATTAAATCGTCTTAAAGGAATTGTTGATGAAAAAATTCAAAGTCCATATGCAGATCACGAAGTTCTTAATGCTATTTTGTCAGAAATAGCCGCTTTACAAGATGAGACAATTAATCAATGAGATGATCTTGATAGCGAAAAAGATTTAACTTGAAGAGCAGAAGACAAAATTAACGAATTATTCGACAAACTCAGAGATGCTAATAAAAATGAACTTAAAAATTTAATCGCTAAAGGTCAAGAAGCTCAAAATAATCCTGATGTTGCACCTTCAATTAAAAATTCATTAAAAGCTCTTGAAACAATTTCTACTCCATTAACTAATGAATATTCAAGTGCAACAAATAAACAAATTGATCCAAAAATCAAAGAGTACAAAAAACTTTTAGATGATGCTAGATTAAGTGACAAAGTTTCGAAAATTAATAACGAAACAAATGCATTTAAAGATACAATCGCAGCAATGCCAACTGACAATAACAGAAATGACCAAGCTGACATTTATAAAGCTAAAATTGACAGCTTATTAAACCGTATCAATGTAATTCACTCAACACCAAATAAATCAAATGCACAAAAAGAAGAAGAAATTGATGCTCTTTATGAACAAATTAAAGCAATCGAAGCTTCTCAAAAAGATCTTCAAAGATTAATGGACGAGCAAAATGTTTTAGTAAACATTTTAAATGACCTTGACAATGATCCTGAAATCAAAAGACAAATTCTTTCAGAAGTAAATGAAGCAAATGCTCTTTTAGATTCACAAAACAATGTCTTTAGAAAACCAGGTGAGTATGATATTGATCGTGAAATCGAAAAATTAAAAGAACTTGAAGATTTAATCAAAGATAAAAAAGCAAAAATTGTTTCAGATCAGTACTACACAAAAACATTGAAACAAATTAATTCTGCATTCTCTCCATATCGTGACGGTGTTCTTCCAAGTGCTTTAGAAACTAAATTCAAAAATGAGCTTGAAAATCTTAAAGCAATTTTAGATGATCCTAACACAGATTCAAAAGCTTATGATGATGCTGTTGAAGCAATTAGAAATCTTCAAGCTAACATTCAAGCTGCTGCTGATTTAGAAAAAGCTCGTCGTGCTTTAAAAGATGAAATTCAAAGAACAGAAGACATGGGTCTTGGGACATATAAACCACAAGATCAAGTTGATGCTGCAAATGCTAAACTTGCAAAAATCGATGACTTTATTGCTAACCTTGGTTCTCCTTCTGTTGGTCCATTAGCATACGAAGAACTAAAAAATGAAGCTATGGCACAAAAAGATGGTCTTCAAATTGCTCAAGAAAAAGCTAAATTTGACAAAGCGCTTGATAATCTTAAAAAATACATCACTCCATCAGAAGAAACAGATTCTGAACTTTCAAAAGAATTAGAAGCTAAAATTACAGAAAATATTAAAGTTGCACAAGAAAAAGCTGAAAGCATTGTTGGCCCAATTAATGAAATCGAAAAAATCAACACAATCAAATTAACAGCTGAACAAGTAAAAAATAACATTCCGCTTGCTGCAAAATTAAAAGAAGCTCAAGCAAGATACAAAGAATTAACAGCAAAAGATCCAATGGATGAAGGTGATCAAATTATTGCGAACCAACTTAAAGATGTTATTGAAGCTAATTTGATGAATTTAGGTGATTCTCCTACAAAAATCAACGAAAAAATTGAGAATATTATAGCTGAATTAAACAAAATTCAAGCAAAACAAGAAGCTTTAGAATCTCTTAAAGAGTTTGAAAAAATTTATACAGATGCTGACTCTCCAAAAGCTATCTTCGCTGATTCTAAACAAAAATGAGATCAACAATTAGCAGAATTTAAAGAAAGATTTGCTGATCCAAATCAAAATTTAGACGAACTAATTAAACTTAAAAAAGATATTGATCGTGCTTTAAGTGAAGATCAAACCGAAAAAGATAGACTTGAAAAAGAATTAAAAGATACTTACAATAAAGCTGATGAACTTTACACACAATTAAAATTACAAAATCCTCTTAAAGATCCTAATAATCCATCAGAATTAGCAGAAAACTCAAAACTTAAAGGAGTTTGAGATGAAATTGCTGCATTAAAAGATGAAAGTGGTAATTTTGTTGATGGAGCAACGCCTCAAAAAATCGAAGAATTAATTGACAAAATGAGAATAGAAAATCTTAAAGACATTTTCAATAGTAAAAAAGACACTTTAGATAAAAGATTAGAAGGAATTCAAGGAATCGAAGGTCATACTGAACCAGTTGATTCATTAAAAAATAAAGTAAGTACAGCGGCTGGAGAATGATCGAAACTTGTTAATAATCAAGATACAGATCTGAATGAGCTTACCGAAGAACAACTTAAAGAATACATTCAAAAACTTGATAGTTTAGATTCGTATACCGAAGAAGCGAAAGCTCTTGTGGATGCTTATCCTAATTCAAAAAACCCTGAAGAGATTGACCAAGCTATTAATAATAACCTAATTGATCCAACAGATGGTGTAATTGATATCAAAGAAAAAACAAAAAATCTTCGTGATGCTAGATATGGTGCAAAAGAAGAAGAAGAGCTCCGTAAAGAAGTTCAAAGTAAACTAGATGCTCTTGATGAAGAGGTAAAATCAGAATCGAACTTACCTGATGATGCTTATGCTAAAGATCAACTTGCTGAACTTGATCAGTTAATTGATTCTAAAAAAGAAGCTTTAGCTGCAGCGAAAGGAAAAGACGCAATTAGAGCTATTGAAGAAAAAGCTACTAAAATTAAAGAAAACCTTGATGCTATCAAAGACTTTGCTAAAAAAGTTTATGAATTTTCTAATAAAGCAGACGAAGCAATTACACAAGCAGCTCCTGGTGATGCAGTTGCATTAGAAAACTTAAAAGCTAGATTTAAAGAAGATTTAGAAAAAGCGGCCAAAAAACAATACACAAATCCTGATTCAAAAGTTATTCAGGATCTTATAAAGAAACAAGAAAACTATTCTTCATTATTAAAATCAATTCAAGATTTTAATACCAAATACAACGCAACTAAAGATAAATTAAATAATTTAAATTATGGCGATGGTTTTGGTGTTATTTCAGGAATGAACTTCAAATTAAGTGATGATGCACAAGAAGAAAGTTTTAGTTCTTTAACAAAAGATGATGTTAAGACAAAAATGCTTGAATCTCTTGCTGTCCTTAAAACTTTCTCTGAAAATATCGATTATTCAAATACAGAAATTGATGTTCTTGACCTTAAAAAAGAACTTGCTCTTATTAATGTTTCGTTAAATAACTTTGATCAATTAGTAGATAAGCAAAAAGAAGCTCTTGAAAAAGTAAAAACTATCAGCGATGATGCTACAGCTAAAAAAGACCAGTTCCAAACATTAAATGTTAATGATAAATCTTTAATCGAAGATTATGGATATGAATTTGATAAAAAGAATGTCGGTGAAACCATTTTAAACTCAGGTATTGTTTCAAAACAAAATTCTGATAATTTACCAAGTGATAGCGTTGAAAATATTGAAAACAAATATAGAGAACTTCAATCATTAAATGCAAGCATTAAATCTAAAATTAATTCAGATAAAGCTATTTTAGATAACAAAACATTAGAAATTGATTCATTAAATGATGAAATCGTTAAACTTAATAATCAAATTACTTACCAAGTAAAAGAATGAGAAATAGCAAAAGAAAGAATAACCGAATTAGAGGCTCAAAACTCTTATACAACTGAAGATTTAACAACAAAAATTGAAAGTGCAAAACAAGCTGCTAATTTAATTAAAGAAGAAATTGTCTCAAAACTTACTACTTTAAAACAAAAAGAACAAGATCTACAAAATAAACAAAACGAATTAGAAAAAGCTTTCTATCAAATTCAATATGATCTTCAAAAATACAAAGAAAATTTAGATTTACAAAATAAACTTTCTGAAATATTATTTGAATACGCAACAAATCAAGTTGTAGATCAAAGATTATCAACCAAATCAAAAGCATTAGGATGAAAAAATCAAGTTTTAATTAATAAAGCAAATGATTTAGAATCAGAAATTGAACAAAAACAAGAATTATATACTCAAAGACAAGTAAAAATAAAAGCAGTTAAAGATTCTATCAATACTCTTAATAGTGAAGATGTATTACCAGTTCTTGTTTCTGATGCTACATCAAGTAATAACCAAAAAGCTCAAGAAAAATACAAACTCGCTAATGAAAAAATTAGTAATTTATATTTAGATATTCTTAAATACATTTCTAAAGCTTATTCAACTACACAGCTAGATGATTACAATAGTTATATCGATAGCGTTAATAAAGTTCCTAATTCATACAAAGCAATAGCAAATAAAATTTACGAATTAGAAACAAAAATTGAAGAAATTAAAAACAACGCAGACATTAAAGATAATTTACATATCAAATCTCTTGTTGGTCAAATTGAAAGTGAAATTAACTACATCAAAGGACAACTACAAGCGGATTCTAATAATTTATCTTCACTTTATCAAGCTAATACAGATCAAAACTTTATTAAACAATGAGATGATTTATTAGCTTTCCAAATCCGTAAACTCGCTTTCTATGAAAAATATGCTAATTCTCAAAAAGAACTAGATGATCGCAAAGATTCAAGTACAGCAGCAACTGCAGGTACAGTCCAATTCACTGAAGCTGAATGAAGACCACTTCAAAATATTCTTAATACTATTTTTGAAGAAATGTATTACACAAACTCATACTATAAAGAAGATGAATTAGAAAAAGATTTCGTTCAAAAATATTTAACAGCACAAAATGATACTTCATTTAAAACAGCTCTTGCCAACTCAATTCAACTTAAAGAAATCATCACCAAAGCACAAAGAATTTATGATGCCAGAAAAGTGATCAATGAAGATGGTGTTACAAAAACAAACGATACAAGAGAAATGAATAATCTTTACGATAAGTTAATTGATGAAATTACAAAAGCTCAAGCTCAATTAACTAATATTAATCACAATGAAATTTCTAAATCTCTTGAAATTGACAAAATTGATGATAGTTCAACAGGTCTTATAGCTCAACTTAAAGATCAAAAATTAAAAGAACTCAGAAAACAATTATCTTTAGCAAAAGATATAAATTCTTATTTAGAAAGCAACTATAACTTTGCAAATGGTCCAAAGAATCCTGATTTTAAAGCAAAAGCTGTTGATAAAATTGAAGATTTAGTTAATAATCCGTTACCAAAAGAAGAAGAGTTTATTACAAAAAGTAATGAATTAATTGAAGAATCTAAAACAGCCATTAAAGATCAACTTTATGAACTTTTTGAATACGAAAAGAAAGCGCTTAAAAATCTAATTGTAAAATCAAAACAATATGCACAAGTTTATAGTGGTGTTAGTTTAGGAGATGATCTTCAAAGCAAATCTACAGAGTTAGCTAAATTATTAAACGTTTCTAATGCTGACGTTGAAAAATTAATTCAGTTAATTAAACAAATTCCAGATCAAGGAAATTTTGATGTTTCGACATGAAATATAGAATCTGAATATTCAAGTCCAGCGCAAGATAAGAACTTATCTAAATATCAAGATAATGAATATGCTGATTATAAAGGTACAATTAGAAAAATTAAAGAGCGTAAAACTGATTTAAATTCAAAATATACTTACTTAAAGCAAACTACTACATTGAGACTTAAGAGTTTTAAAACAGAATTTGACAGTGTAATTAAAGAATTTGAACCAATAACGACTCAAGATGGTTCATCTAACTTAAGAACTATTCTTGATGATATGGAATTCAATTCTAAAAGTGGTGATTACCTAACTTCATTTTTAGATAAAAGTTCATATGAAACAAATACACAAAATGTAGATGGAGCTAGTCCATTAGTAGAACCAGATGATTCTGCTGATAAAGATAAACTTATTGATTCAAAAGATAAATTCTTAAAATTTGCTAACGCAATTTTAGAACAAAATAGCAAATGAAATAAATTAATCTTTGGAACAACTTCAAATGATGATAAAGCACTTAAAAACATCTACAAAAATTACATTGATCAAAGATCACAAATTGATAATTATCTTGACAAGTGATTAGAAACAAGACAATTAGATCAAAAAGATGCTATTTTCCAAAGATTTTTAGAATTATTTAATGTTCAAAAAGATCAAGCACAAAAAATTAAAACTAACATCTATTCAAACATGAACATGAGAGAATTAGATGATAGCAATTTAGAAACGCCATCAGCAATTTTAAGAAAAGTAAAAAGAGCATTACTTTCAGCTAAAACATTTAGAGATTGATTAAATAATCCAGTTAATAAACAAGAATTATTTGACTACTTATACAAAAAACCAGCTAATGATAGTACTTCATATCACTTCAATTACAATGATTTAGAATTAGTAGATGGAAAATATGCTGATGATTGAGCCGCAGAAATTAATAAAATTTCAAGTTTTGAAACAATTCAAATTAATGGCGAAGATAAAGATGCAATTTTAGTTAATGATACTCAACCATTTTTAAATCTATTCAAGAGATTTTCAATTGTTAAACAAAATCCAAAGATCTTTAATGGTGCAAATGTAAAAGTATATTTATACAAAAATAAAGACGCTGATTCAAAGATTTTAGAAGAAATTATTCAAGCTAACCCAAGTTATAAGAATGTTAAATATAACTTAATGATTAAATTCACTTGACCAGCAACTCAAAATCAAGACAGTGTATTTAATGATACTGGTGATGCGACTGTTTATTGAGGAGGTGTTGAGTCAAGATTCAAAACTTATTCAGAAATTAAAATTAATAACAATTGATTTAGCACAACAAAAGGCTTCTACAAAGGTGATTGATCTACAAAGATGTACGAAAATTGAAAAAATACATCAGTAGAAAATCTTCCTGGTGCAATTTTATTCGATTATTCAAAAGGTGGACTTACACCGGAAACAGCACCTGGTGTTATTGTTTCGGGATATAATGATTTACAATCGCTTTATAATGAACAAACATATTTACCAATGTATTCGGCAGCTAAAATTACTGAATTAAAAACTAAAACATTCAACATGAGCGATCCATTTGTTGGTTTAGATCCTAACTTAAGTGCAGCAAAAGCTAGAGTTCAAAAATACCCACATATAGAGCAAGCTACACAATGAACTAAAGAAGTTGAAAAATGAAAACGTACTTTAGATATCCAAAAAGAAAGAATTAACATCAATATTTCAGTTAAAAATAATAGAAACTTTACATACAAAGGCAAAAACTATGCTAAAAGTGCAGACCTTACATTCTGAAGATTATTACCATCAGATAACTATGGTTCACTTTCATACATACCTCACTTAATTGCTATTCCAGTTTATGATGTTAATAGTAAGAAAATGGGAATTATTCTTTGATTATTTCAAATTGTGCCTTCATCAAATGCTAAATACTTTATTGCTGGTATGCCTTGAGAAAATAGAATGGTTGCTTATGTATCTAATTCATATACATATTCAGATACTGATGCACAACAAAATTACACAAAATCATTAGAAATGGCTAAAGATGTTCTTTCAAAATATGTTAACAAAGATATTGCTTATAAAATTGATAACACAACTGGTGGTCCTAAATCAAAGACAGATGCGTTTTGAAATGTACAAGAAAGTGGAACATATATCACAAGTAAAAATTCATCTGGTGCTTCA
Source organism: Mycoplasmopsis glycophila (assembly GCF_900660605.1). Lineage (NCBI taxonomy): Bacteria > Bacillati > Mycoplasmatota > Mycoplasmoidales > Metamycoplasmataceae > Mycoplasmopsis > Mycoplasmopsis glycophila. Next base: position 490,937 of record NZ_LR215024.1, read on the forward strand.
AACAATGTAAATGATTCAGATGGAATGACTTTCGGCTCAACTGGTTTCGTTAATACATTTGACATAGACTATACAGCTAAAATTTACAAATCAGATCTTGAATTACAAAATAATGAAGAAGGAGGAAACTAATGAATAAAAAATCTAAAAAAATATTAGGTGGTTTATTAACTACTGCAGCTATTGCTGCAGCAGGAACAACCACACACCTTTTATTCGTTAAGGAAGGATTAGGAATGGATCCTGATTCGTTTCTTATTACTTTAGGACAAGGTTATGCTTCAATCAATAATATTGCTAATTCAGTCTACTTTAAAGGTAAACTTGGAGAGCAATTAGCAGAAAAGAGCAAAGAATATAATTCTGTTTTAAATGATAAAAACTTAACTGAAAAGGAAAAAATCGAAAAACTTTCAGAGATTATAAACTCTTTAGCTCAAGAAGTTTCTCAAAATATCACTCCAGATATGTCAAAACAAGATTTAGAAGCAGTTAAAAATCTTATTCAAAACCAAAAGAAACTTTTACGTGAATCAACACTTAAAAATAATTTTGATTTAGGCCCTACAATTGAACTTGAAAAAGCTTTCAATAGATATCAAAATGATTCTTCTTATGATCTTTCGCAAGCATTACAAAACTATCAAAATGAGCTACAAAAAAATTTAGAAAAACAAAATTTATATCTTCAAGATGCAGAAATTTTAATTAGAAAAGCTAATGAATTTAGTGATGAATTTCCTTATGAAAATCTTAAGAAAAATTTCCTTACTTCAGTAAATAGTTTAGATAGTTATATTAAAAGTAATGAATTTAGTTTGAATGAACTTGAAACAAAAGCCACAGTTATTCAAAATAAATTAAATGAATTAGAAGAATTAAAAGTAAGAGTTGATAAAAAAGTTACAAAAGGTGATGCTTTAGCAGAAAAAGCTAATGAAATATTAAACTCAATTAGTGATCCAAAAATTCAAAAAGAAATTCAAGATGCAATACAAAATTACTCACAAACTAAAGCTAATTTAAATTCTGAAGCAGAACTAGATGAAGCTATCAGAAATTTAGAAACCACTTTATTAAAAGAAAGTGATTACCGTAAGAGTCCGGAGGAATTAAAACAAGCGATTAGAGATTTTGTTAATACAGAAGATTTAGATATTTTTGACGATTTATTAAGAGAAAATGTTCCAAATCTTGATGAATTACCAAACGATGTTACAGAACTTGCGACAATCAAAAAACAAATTCACGATAAATACAACCAATTAAAAGTTTTAGAAGATGAATTTAAAGATGTTGAAGGAAAAATTGATGTTGCTTATGACAAAAAAATTCTTTCTGATATTGATAAATTAAAGCTAGACAATTTAGAAGAAAAATTCAAAGCTGCTCCTAACGTTAAAGAAGCTCAAAAAATATTAGAGCAAATGAAAAAAGATTACGAGAATGCTGTTAAAGACTCTAAAGTTATTATGGATGAACTTGATAATTTAAAAAATGATATTAAATGATTAAGTGATCAAGAAAATCTTAAAGATGGAATTAATACAGATTTAAATGAACTTTTAAATAAAATCGATGCAACAAATGAGATTGGAACTATTCCCGTAGCTCAATTAAAGGGAATTTATAAAGCATGAACACTAGATCTTAAAAATAAATATTTAGATCAAGTTCAAAACTTAAATGATCAAATTCAAGATCTTAAAGAATTATATTTAGATCAAACTAGTCCATATAATCAAGATATGCTTGCTCAAATTAATGATTTTCAAGATTTAGCAACAAAACTTTCTAACACTGATAACCCTATTACAATTAGAAATTTAAAAGATGCAATCGAAAAAATGAATGCATTTCTTGCTGTCAAACCAGTTATTGACAAATATATCGATACACAAGAACTTATTGATGATAAAAAACTTCATTTAAATGATGTTTTCAACGAAAACAATGATCCTAATTACGTTCCAGGTGAAGTTCAAAAAAATTACGAAAATAATCTTGAAAAATTAAGAGAAGAAGCTAATACTTTAAGGGAAAAATTAAATCCTGAAAATAAAGATGAAATTGCCGCAGCATTGGATGAAATTCAACGTAAAGTTTTAGAAAACACTGAAAAAGCTATTTTAGCTCAAAAATCTTTAGACGAAATTGAGCGTAGCGAAAAATTATTTGATCGTGCAAATACTTTAAGTAACTTGCCAAAAGCAGAAATGGACAATGTTCAAGCTAAAAAAGATGCTCTTGAAGCGGTACTTAATAATCCAAATGCAACAAAAGAAGAATTAGATAAAGCTTATCAAGATTTAAAAGAAGCAAATGATGCTTTAAATGATGCTATTTTAGCTGAAGAACAAAACCAAATGTTCGAAAATCTTAGACAAAAAATTTATGATACATTCCCTAATGCTGCATCAGGTGGAGTACTTTCTCCAATTGAACAAGCTCTTTTAGACAAATTAGAAAATGTTAAAGAAAATTATGCAAGAGATAGAAAAAATCCTGATAACATTGCGAAAACCAAAGAAGATTTAGCAAAATTAGAACAACTTTTACCATCATTAAAAGAGTTGCAAGATACTCAAATGCAAGCTTTAGAACCTGCTATTTCAAATTCAGAAAATTCACCATATAAAGGTGCTTATTCAAATGCTGCACTTCCTGAAGGATATGATGTTCAAGCTAAAATTGATGATATTGTAGGTAGAATTAATTCAGATTCTATTCCTGATACAAAAGAAATTTCATCAACAAATAATGAAGCATTAGATGCAACTAATAATATTAATGTTGCAACATCAAAAGATAAGTTAATTAAACTTAATGAACAAATTCAAGATCAATCAATTAGTAATCCAGCAACTCTGGAAGAAGCTAAATTAAACGAAGGTATTCAGGCAATAGATGCTTTTGTGCAAGATGTTCTTGCTAATAAAACACAAGCAAATGATGTTCTGCAGGCAGAGAAAAAAGTAGAAGCACTTAACCCGCTTGTTGAGCAACTTAAAAAAGCAAATGATTTAATACGTGAATTAGAAGCGGATCAAGGTGATACAGACAAAAATCAAAAATTAATTGATCAAATTAAACAAGCAATTGCAGAAAATGGAATTAATTTAGCAGATTCACCAAGTGCTATTGATAATAAAACAGAAAATCTTAAAGACTTTTTAGCTAAGGAACTAGCTAAAAAAGAACTTAATAACACAATTAACGATGAAGTTCAAAAATTATTAGACAAAATAGAAGATAAAAGTATTCAATCGGAAGTTGCTAAAAAACTAGAAGAGTTAAAAAATAGTGCAAATATCTTGATTGATTCTGAAAATGCTACTCCAGAAGATATTTTGGCTAAAAATGCAGAAATTCTTGAGGAGCTTCAAAAAGCTAAAGAAGAAATTCAACAAAACAAAGATGATTACCAAGCTAAAATTGATAAAATTGAAAACCTTAAACAACTTCTAGATCCTAAAAAGAATGCAAATCCAGATAATTACCCAAATTACATTGAAGCAATTCAAAGTTACGAAGATATTAAAGATTTAGGTTCAACTACCCTAAAAGATTTAGATGATAAACTTAAAGAAATTCAATTTGCTTTTGATAAAGATGAAGCAATTAAAGCTGCTAATGATCTTAAAGCAAAAGTAAATGATGCTAACACTCCTTTTGCTAATCCAACAGCAGATTCGCCACAGTCAGGTTATTTAACACTTAAAAATGGTGTTAATACTTACACACAAAAAGTTCTAGATGAATTGAATGATGAATCTAATAATTACAGCAACTATAACCCAAAGGAAGCACAAGAAAAAATTGAAGCAGCAAATGATCTTTTCACTGATCAAAAATCTGTTGCTGAAAGATTAGCTCAACTTAAGGAAAAATTAAATGAATTAAATTCTGTGCCTAATGATGATCGTGATTCTTTATGAGAAAGTAATCAAAATAAAATAGAATTAGATATAGCTAATTTAGAGAATATGCTTACCAATTCGATTGTTTTATCTACTGATGATAAATCAAATATTGAGAACAAACAAAATGAATTAAACAAAGCTTTTGAAGAATACAAAACATTCGAAATTAAACGTAATAATTTAATTGATAGAATCAATGATTTAAAAGATAGAACCAATGATAAAACAAGTGCATATGATCCAAAATTAGCAAAACAACTTAATGATGTTTACAACAAAATGATTGAAAACGCTAACGATGCACTTTCTGATGCTGATCTTCAAAGCATTGAAGAACAATTAAATACATATAATGATAAACTGCCAACAATCGCTTCTTTTGCTGAAAAAGTTAGTGCAGCATACAATTATATGAATAGTCCTGAAGATCCAAACGATAAAGACAATCCTAAACGTCCTACTTCACCTGAATTTACTGAACTTAAAAAACAAATTGAAAACTTAATTCAAGAGGGTGAAAAATTATCTAGTTCATCAGATGCAAATTCAGCTGAAATACAAACAAAAATTGAAGAAATTAATAAATTAGTTGAAAGAGCCGCTATCTTTGAATCAATTAATAAAATAATAGATGAGGCTCTTGCTGTAAATGAAAATATTGATTATTACACATATAATGGGCAAGATAGTGATATCAAAAAAGAAGAAGTTAAAAATTGATTAAATAGAATTCAGCAAGATGCATTTAATCAAACAGATACAGAATTATTAAGAAAAATTAAAGAAACAGCAAAAGCTGCTAAAGGTTTAGTAGATAAGTATAAAGAAATTTCAAGTGAAATTCAAACCTACAAAAATAAAGCAATTGATACATCTTTCAAAGGATATGATGTTGATGCTCAACTTTTAATTGATAATTTATGAGAAAATACAGCTAAAAAACCTTTTGATCCTAAAAATCCTAATAGCAGTTTAGAAGAAATTCAAAAATCTTTAGAGAAATTAGAAGTAGCAAAAACAAATGTTGCTCAAATCGATGCTCGTAGAGAAAAATTATATGATTTAATTAAAGCTTATAAAGAAGATTCTGTTAACGGTTTAAACAATTCAGAATTAAATAGTGAACTTCAAACTGCGCTTGAAAAGCGTGTAAATAATATTCTAAATAATAATGCAGCAAAATCAAAAACAAAAGAATCTTTAGACCAAGATATCTTTACTGATGAAGATGGTAAAGAAAAATTACTTATGCGAATATTACAACCTAACTTCATCAATCTTTCTAAAGCTGCTACAGAAGCAGAAGCAGAAATTTCAAAAACAGTTTCAACTGATAGCAAATTAACAAACAAATTAAATGAGCTTTCTGAAAATGTCAAAAAAGCAAAAAGAATGTATTCGACAGAAACAAAAGCTGTTTCAATTGATCAATTAACTGAAAAACTAAAAATAAATATTTTAGAAGTTAAGATCTTAATAGATTATCAAAATATTAAAGAAAAAATTAGTTCTTCAAGTATTTCGGAATCTGATAAAGCACCAATTGAAGCTTTATATTCTCAATTCGATTCGGAGTTTGCTGCTTTATCTGCAAACGAAAAAATTCCTACTAGCGATGAGCTTCAAGCAATTAAGAACAAATATCTAATTGATGCAACTTCATATCTTAGTGTCACAACTCCTTCTGATCATTTAGATCCTGTCAAAAATAATATTATTTTACAAGTATTCGAAGATACTAAAGAATTAAGAAAAATAATTAATCTTGCTAATGAATACTATAACGAAAGACAAAAAGAAGGTGATTCAAACATCATTGACACAGAAAAAGTTAAAGAGCTTTATAAAGAACTCCACACATTAATAGAACAAGCAGAAACTGAAATTGCTAAAAAACCAAATAGTGAAGATGCAAAAGCTCATAGACGTTATGATCTTCAAAATAAAATTGAACAAATTAGATTGGAAAAACTTAAACAAGCTAAAAGTTTACTTATTGAGACGGAAAAATTATATAATGAAATGACAGAGCTGGGTTGAACACCTTATAAAACAAGCAACTACGAAACTAAAGCGATTAATGATTTAAAATCAATTACAAAAGATCAATCTGGACAAGATAATAGTCAATTACCTGATAATGTAACAATTAAAGATGTTAACTTAAAAATTTACTACGCTAACAAAGAACTTAATAACCAAAAAAGAAAAATTTGAGAAGCGAAACAAAACAAATTTAACGATGAATATAAAAAATTAGATATTTTAGTTCAAGCATTTAACAATACAATCGCAAGAAGCGGAATAGATATTAAGCAAGAAGAATATGATGTTATAAAAACACTTAAAAATCAATTACAAGAGAGAGGAACTATCTCTTATGAAGATATTTCAAAATGAAATGAAGAATCATTTAATACAAGATATCCTTCAACTGAAAATAGTTCATATTCTTTATTTACGCAAGAAATTCAAATGATTCTTAAAGCTGGTATTACACAAATTGAAACAGCAATTAATACTTTTAATGCTATTTACATTGAAAATATGAAGAGTTTTATTGGCCAAGAACAAAATAGAACCAAAGGAATCATTAGAGATTTCAAAGAAACTATTGCTCCATTTATCAATTCTTCAGAATCTAATAAAGATAGCTTATTCAAACAATTAGGAATGGGTAAAGTAATCAATATTTTCAACAACACTTTCATTACCGCGTATGAAAAGTTTTTAGGTTCTACAACAGAAACAAACTATAATGATTTAATAACTAATACAGATCCTCAAGTAATGGTTAAAAATTCAACAGAATTAAATGACCTAAAAAAACTACTTAAAGATTTAGTTTCGCAAATTCAAGAAGACTTTAAAGATCTTTATACAATTAGAGCAAACTTAAATCAAATTATTACGGATTTAGATACTGATATTAATACAGAAAGAACAGCATATTGAGCTGCAAGAACTTTATATGCACAAGCTTATAATAAATTCAAAAATCTAGTTGATAATTTAGTTCCTGATTTCATGAACATAGGTTCAAAAACACCTGCAAACCCTGGTGAAACACTTGCTGAATTAAAAGCAAGACAAAAAACATATATTCAAGATAAATCACAAAATATTGTCACAACAATCAATGAAAGTAAAAAATTCTTTGATTGATTAGAAGATAACATTAATAATGAAGAGCTTTCATATCTAGTAACGCAAGCCAATTCAGATACTGATAAATTTGATGAATCTAAAAAATCTACTTTTGAAAATAAACCACGTAAATTACTTCTTTTAAATGAAGTTATTAATAAATATTTAGAAATTCAAGCAAAAGAAACAACAAGATACAATGAATTTACAAATAAAATTAATGTTTTAGGAAGTGATTCAGCAACACAAGAAATGGACATTACAACTTCCAGGGATCTTATGTCTCTGTTCAAGAAGTTTAAATTCTCTTCAATTGATTCTGGAAACATTTTTAATTTAGACAATTTTAGAATTATTCTTAAGAGAAGATCAGACAATACTTGATATGAACTAGAAGATCAAAATAATGATTATTCAAAAACCAAAGTAAAATTTAGTGTTGTTTATAAATTTACACCAAAAAATGCAGATAATTTTGACAATTTAAATGATATAGAATTTGCAAGTGATGAATTATCAATCAGTTTCAAAACTTCTTCTATTTTACAAATTCCTTCTGGAAGAAATATTTTTGTAACAAAAGACGAAAATGGGCAAGATGTATTCGGGCAAAATGCAAAACAATCTGTAATAAACATGAAAGATACAGGTTGATTCACAAGTTCTAAAACAGATGAACAGTTATTAAATGAATTCTGAAATGGACTGAGTGATAAAATCTTTGGTGGTCTTGGTTCTTCGCATGCTATTTCAATTTCAGATGAAGATTACCAAAAAGCACACAATGCAACAGATGCAAGCGAATTAACTGGAGCTGATGATAAAGTTGCAAAACTTATTAAAGAAGAAAAATTAGGACTTAAAATTTTAATACCTGTTTCTAATGCTTTTTCAGGTTCATGAACTAATATTATTGAATCAAATAATGGAAGATATAAAGTATATTTAAGTCCAGATGATAAAGAAATGATTGTTTATGGAATTTACCCAAGTAAACCAATTACTCAAGATGCACCTTATCCAACAAAAGATGGTATAGGTGATAAAGACTTACCTTTCAAACAAGCATATGGAAACTTATTTGTTGGTACAGATATTTATAAAGCAATGCCACAAGTTGAAGTATTTAAATGAGTGTTTAAGTTTGAAATAGACGAAACAACTAAAGAAGTTAAATCATATATTAAACATCTTGAATCTAGAAACTTTACAAAAGTTCGTAGTTTAATGGTAGATGGATATAATTCTCTTGGTTCAAATGATACAGACAAACAAGTATGATCGGCTGATAAATTTGCTGAATTTGTGCACAAAAACAATTTAGTATTTAAAGAAAATGATTCTAATTTAGAATTTAATGTGCCTTCTTCGACAGATTACAATAGTCTTAATAACTTTACAATCAACTACAATAATCAACCTGCCCTTAAATACATTTTAAACCCACAAGATAGTGTCTTTGGATCAACTACAACACGTAATAAACAGGATTTAAAAAGTGCTACTGATGATTTTAAATTCTTCCAAAGAGGAATAGATCGTATGGGTGGAACGTTGATAGAAAATGGAACAATTAAAACTTTAAACGAATTAAAAGCTGTACACTGACCATATAGTTCAGATGAAAATAAAGCGCATGGTGATGCTATTTCTAACATTTTATCAATTCCATATCAAAGTACAATCCAAGAATTTAAATTCCAAATCAAAGATTAGTCATTTAAATGCTATATTTTACTCAAAACACACTAGAATAGATTATTTCTAGTTTTATACAAAAAACACCTTTCCCTATTATTTAAGGAAGGGTGTTTTTTGTTGTAATAAAGTTGTCTTAATTAGCGCTTTTCTTATCGTTTATATTAAGGTCTTTTTAATGGTTTACAAAACTAGGTTTTAGAAACGATTATAGCTCATTTGAGTTAGTTTGAATATAAGAAGCTGCTATTATTTCAAATAGAGGTTGTTTTGGTCTTTTGTCATAGTAATCTCAAATGGCAAAAGGTGACTTTTCGATATTCTTATCTGGTAATGTCCTGAGTTTCCAAGTTGGAAGCTCTTTTTTATACCTTCTACCTTATTACTTATATACATAGTATATAAGTACAGTTTTTAATTATTTTAATTTTTTACAATGATTACAATGATAATAATGTATAATATAAATATGAGTAACTACATTCTGTATAAAAGAAAAAACCCAAAAGGAATTTACATTGCATTAGGAATATCAAAAGGATATGGTAAAGGGATTGGTAATTTAGTTGGATTAGGTTATTGAGAAGAAATTAAAGAAAAATATTCTCTGCAAAACATCGATGATTTAAAACCAATTGCTAAATTAGTTCCTGTTGGAGAAGATAAAATTGAAGTTAAAACCAAATTTTTTCAATTGCTTGAACCAACATCTGTCGAAACAAATGTGAAAAATGTTGGTATTGAATTGATTTATAAAGTAATTAAAGAACTAGATTTATTTAAAGGATTACCGAAAACTAAACACAAATCTTTAGAAGAAGTATTAGAATTTATTGTTGCAACAAGAATAATTCAACCAAGAAGTTATATTTGTCAATACAAAAACAAAAATGACTTTTTACATGATATAGATATAAAAAAATCTTCAATTTATAACTATTTTGATACTTTTTTAGAATATAAAAATACAATTTTAGTCAATATTTATAACAAAATGCAAGAATTGACAACTAGAAACACAAAATTAATGCATTTTGATAATACAACTGCTTATTTTCAAAGTTTTTCAAGAGATGGTTTGAGACAAAGAGGTTTTTCTAAAGATGGAAAGCATGATGAAGATCAAATTGTTGTGGCTATGGCAGTTGATAATAATGGTATTCCTTTTCACTATAAAGTTTTCGAAGGAAATACTGCAGATTCTAAAACTCTTGTGAAATTTTTAGTCGAAATGCAAAGGATTTACAAAACAAAAGACACAATAATAGTTGCTGATAAGGGTATTAGTCAAAATGCAAATTTAAGATATTTAGAGCAAAAAGGATATAAATATATAGTTCAGAAACGTATTGATATTCTTGGAAAAGAAGATAAAGCATTTATAGTAAATGATCAAGGGTTTGTTCAAGAAAATGATTATTTCACTAAATCTAGATTCGTCCAATCTGTTTGAGCTAAAAATAAAAATAAAAAAAGATATAGCGATACTTTTAGAAAACAATTTGTCTATTTTAGCCCTTCCAAACAAACTTTAGACAAAATAAAAAGACAAAATCTTATTAATAAATTGGAGAAAAAGTCTATTAACGGTGAATTACCATTAAGTGCTTTGGTTCCTGAATATAAGAAAAAGTATATGGATGTAGATGGTAAAACAGTTGGAAGATTAAATATCGAAAAAATTAAAAAAGTCGCTAATGAAGATGGTTTTTATATGATTGAAACCAACATAACAAATATAGATTCAAAAGAAGCAAATGAAATATATAAGGGACAATGAAAAGTCGAAGAAGGTTTTAGAACTTTAAAATCAGCAATCGAAGTTAGGCCGATGTACGTTTATAAAGACGAACATATTCAATCTCATGTATTTTTATGCTTTTTATCTCTAATTGTTTTGAAATATTCCATTTATAAATTAAAGAAATTTTATAAAGATAATGGAGAGATCCAAAAACTCACAATGAATATGTTTATAGATGCATTGAAACTTATAACAATCACAACAAAGACTGTGAATGGTAAAGTTGTAAGTGAAATCAAGAATAATTTAGACCCAGAACATAAGGAATTAAACAAAATATATAGTGATTTTCAATATGCAGTCGATGGTCTATCATTGTAATTTAAAAGCGCAAAAAACGAATACGCCTTATTTATAGGTGTATTCGTTTTTTTCTTCATTACAACTTGGAAACTCAGGATATTAAGGTCTTTTTAATGGTTTACAAAACTAGGTTTTAGAAACGATTATAGCTCATTTGAGTTAGTTTGAATATAAGAAGCTGCTATTATTTCAAATAGAGGTTGTTTTGGTCTTTTGTCATAGTAATCTCAAATGGCAAAAGGTGACTTTTCGATATTCTTATCTGGTAATGTTGCAAGATAACCACGTGAATCAAGAGATACATTTGTTATTCGTTGCGCTTTAAATATTTGATAAAGATAAAGTGTGTTATCTTTGAATTTGTATTCTAATCTAAATACACCATCATTTCAAATACTTTTTGATTCTGACGAATTATTGATTTGATTATATTTTGATAAGCTCTTATATTCGATATTTTGACCTAACAATCTTTGATTAAAGTTTCCGCTTTTGAAAAGTGAAATTGGAAATAGTAAATAATTATTTTCAAGTTTTACACCATCTTTTAAGCTTATATATTCAATTTCGACATTTGAAAGACTTAATTTTAAATATTTAAATCCGTTAATTTCTATAATATTATCATTGCCAAGTCCAACAAGTTCTACTTTTCAGGTAAAATCAGCGTTATTTATCTGAATGTCAAGGTTTTGTCAAGCAAAACGGTTATTTGCTCCCCCAAAGGTAGATCATGCAAAATTAGGTTTATAGTTTGTACCTGTATAGGTATGAGCATCATCCGTTGTGCTTCCATAGAATTCTTTTAAAATTCGCATATTTTTATCGATACTACTTTTATAACTTTTAACAATGAGCTCTCTGCTATTTACTTGTTTACTCATAATTGTAATTAATCTTTCTTCTAAATTATCTACTTGGTTTTCTAATTCACGGAGCCTTATCTCTGCTACTTCTTTTTGTTTTTCAATATATCAAACGCTATTTTCTATCTCTCTTTTTTCTCGAGATACGTTTTCAATTTCTTTATTTTTTTGTAAAAGCAAATTATCCTTTTCTTCGATTTTATTTCTAGCTTCGGCTAGTTCTTTAATCTTTAAAAGTATTTGATCATCTTTTTCTTGAATTTTTGTTTCTAGCTCTTTATTAGCTTTTTCAAGCTCTGCTTTATTTGATTCTAGTTCTTCTTTTTCTTTGTTTATTGCTTCAATTTTTCTTGTAAGTCAATCAGTTTGGTCTTTACTAATTCTTTCGTTTAATTCCGTAATTTTTGTATCTTTTTGAAGAATAACATTTTCAAGTGATTTAATTTGTCTTTCATTTTCTTCTTTTTGTTCTTTAAGTTTTGCTAATTCTTGATCTTTTAAACTAATATTTTTTTGAAGTTCATTTTTATTATTTTCGATTACTTGATTTTTTGTTTCTAGTTCTCTTTTTGTATTTGTTAAATCAGAAACTTCTTCTTTTAGATGTAAGATATTGGTGTTATTTTCCGCGATAATTGCATCTTGCTTCGATTTCGTCTCCTCATAATGCTTGTTTTGGAGTTGTAAAATTAAAGAAGATAGCTTTGTTTGATAATCAAGATATTCATTTATTTTGTTATTAACGCTTTGCAAGCTTGTGTTATCATATTCAAGTTCAATTGTTTCATTTAATATTGTTTCTAATTCTTTTGTCATTGTGCTATCTCCAATTTTATATACTAAAAGATTTCCTTGATTTTTAAGTTTGACATATCATTCTTTAATAATTAAAATGCGTGAGCTCGATTCTTGTAAATCATTTGTTTCTTTATTTTTATACTCTGTTAAATTATTTGTTAATATCTTTAACTTCTCTTGTGCTTTACTAAATTCAATTTCTAGAGTTTCAATGCTTGCTTTATAGCTAGTGTTTTCTTCGGTTAATTCGCCGATTTTGGAGTTCTTTAAATTAATTTGATCTTTAAGATTTGCGAGCTCATCTTTACTTTTTTGCAGCTCTTCCGAAATTTTGATAAATTCTTTTTGAAGTGGTACAAGCTTTTGATCGTTATATTCCTTAAATGCTTGAGAAATTAATTCTAAAGATCCATTTATAATGTCTTTGTACTGTGTTACAAAGTTTTCTTCAGAGTATTTTTCAAGTGTTTTTGTTAAGATTTCTTTTTGTTCTTCTAATGCTTTGATTATTTCGCTTATATTTTTGCTATCTTCTGTTTTTATAACTTCTAGAATCTTTTCTAGATCCTGAATTACATTTAAAATGTAATCTTTTAAGATCTCACGAAATTCTTCTTTATTAGCGCTTAATTCGCTTAATAATGCTTCTTTTGCATTATTAGTATTATCAAGGACTATCTTAAGTTCTTCTAGCTCATATTTAGAGTTTTTGAGTTCTTCTTTCATTAATAAAAGCTCTCCTTGGAGATTTTCTTTTAGTTTGTTTATTTCTTTATATTTTTCAAATAAAGCATTAAAATCCCGATCATAAAGTATTTGTGTTTTATTTAGTATATTTTGGTTAGTTTTACCAAATTTATCGACATCAATTACAATAAAGTTATTGATATTGTGATTAGCAACACCTGTTTCGTACTCTCTTTCTGCTATTTCTAATGCTTTTGAAAGTTCATTTTCATATTCGCCAAGGTAGTTCAAAACAGAGTTAGCTTCTTTTTTAAGATTTTCAGATACTTCAGAACTTGTGTATGAAAAATCTTTGTTTAAAAAGGAACTCACTTTTTCTTTTAGTGAATTAATATAAGAAACTTGCTCTTTGGAAGCACGAATTGTGATTTGCACCATTTGTTTAGCTTTTTCGAATTGACTTGAAATTTCGCTTTCTTTTTCTGCAATTGTTTTTTGTTTTTCTTGCAATTCTTCTAAAAGCATCTTATTAAGGTTTAAATTTAAGCTACTGAGTGCATCATCGATTTCGATCTTTTGGTCAAGGAAACTGATTCCTTGATCTATTGAGTTAATCTTTATTTTATTTAACTCTTCGATTGCTTTTGTTAATGCTTCAATAGTTTTTGTATATTCATTTTTAGTCTCTTGTTTTAAATTATTTTGTGAAATAGCTAGTGAATTTTCAATTTCTCTTTTTTGTGTTTCATAATTTTTAACAGCTTCAGCATGCTTGTTTTTTAAAATTTGAATCACTTCTTCTTCACTAGCTGGATGGCTATCGTGCAATTGATCAGAAGGTGCTAAAAAATTAATTTGTTCTCTTGTGATATAAATTGTTTCTGATTTTTCACGAGATTTTCTTAATAAACTTCGCATTAAGCGTGACGAATTATCTCTAAATGAATTATTTTGTCTAGTAACAATACCTAAATCTTCTTGTAGTTTTGTGATCGTTTGTTCTAATTTTTCTTTTTCAATTAAAAGAATTTGATTTTGTTTTTCAAGATCCGCAATTTTGAGTTTCAAAAGTACAATTTCTTTATCTTTTTGCTGAATTTGTTTTTTGTATTTTGCAACACAAGCATATGATAAACATCCGGCAACAACAACTGACAAAATACCACAATTTGAACTTGCTATAATAAGTCATTTTCATTTCTTCATGGCTTTCTCCTTTTTTTGGATTTTTAATTATGGCTAGAAATAAGGTTGTTAATTTCGTTTTCTAATTCCGCTGGTAATTCTCATTCTTTTAAAACTTTGAGAGCTTCTGCAAAGACTTCTTCGCCATTATTTTTGTAAAATACAACATTCTTTTCCATGATTTCATCGAGTAGTTTTCTTAACATTGAAGCATATTGTCCCGGACGCGGCACTCTTCTACGTACATATCCATTTGATTCTAATTCAATATCATAGGGCATTTCAGGAACATTCACTCTAATTCGATTATCTTCAGTTCAAGAACGATAAGTTTGCAAAATACCAATTGCTTTTTTAATGATTGTATTTGCTTTCATAACTAATTTAGCATAGGCGAGTTCTTTAATTTTTAAAGATTCAATTTCAGAAATAAGTTCATTTTTTTCTCGAATTAAGTTATCTAATTCCTTTTTATTCTTTTCATTTTGTTTGAGAAGCTCTTTTTTAAGATTGTTGATTTCTTTTTCTAAATCTCTGCGTTTTTTATTTTCGTTAATAAATCCATAATTGGTTTGATCACTTAATTTGTTGTATTTTAAAATTTGATCATCAAGTTGATTTCTTAATAGAACAAGCTTGTTTTCAAGGTCTTTTTCGCGTTTTTTAGCAGTTTCAAGAGCTTTAGTTGCAATTTGCAATTTTTCGGTGAGCGAGATTTTTTCATTACTTAATTTCTCATTGACTTCACTTAAAGATTGTATGTATGTTCTTGAGTATTCGATTTCCTTATCTTTTTCATTCAAGCGGCTAGTAATATCAACTATTTCTCTTTTTCTCGCATCTAATAATAATTTAAGATCATCACGTTCTTTATTATTTTCTAACGAATAAGAAAGGTGTTCTTCTTTGAGTTTTTTAAGTGCCTCTTCGCTTTTTGTTAGTGCTTTTTGAAGTTCTTCTTTTTCTCTTGTTTTAGTTTCAATTTCAAGATTAGTTTTATTTTCAAGTTCTATAAGCTCCGCTTTGAGATTTTCAATGCTTTTGGTTTTGTTATCAAGCTCAAGGTTACTTCGTTCGAGTTCAGCATTTATTTTGTTAATATTTTCTTCAAGACTTCTATTTTCAGCACTAATCCGACTGATTGTTGTATTTAAATTGCTTATTTTCTTATTGTTTGAAGATTCTAGTTCAGTGAGTTTATTAATAAGGTTTTCCTTATCAGAAGTTAGATGATCTATTTTGAGAATTAAATCAGAATTAGTCTTTTCCAGTTTTGTAAGTTCAACTAATAAGTCATTTTTCTCGTTATTGATTTTAGTAAGTTCGCCTTCAACTAAACTGAGCTTATTCTTTTCTTCTTCAATTTTATTTTCCAGTTTGGCAATTAGAGCATTTCTTTCAGTTAGATTAGCTTCGGAATTTTCAAGTTCAAGCTTTTTCTTTTCAAGTTCTTTGGTAAGTAAGAAGACATTTGCAGATAAATTTCTTTTAATTAAACTTAATTCGCTCATTTTGCTATTTAATTTAGTTATTTTGGCATTATATTCATTGTTTTTTTCAATTTGTAATTCATTTTTGAGTTTGAGATTATCAATTTCATTGTTCAATATTTCAATTTTGCGATTGTGTTCATTTCTGGCTTCATCATAGCTTTTTATAACTTCCTTATTTTCGTTTGTAATTGATAAGATTTGATTTTTAAGATCTTTGATAAGCTGAATGTTATTATTTGATTCACCAAATATAGATGATAAAGAATAATTTAGATACTTAAGAATAACTAGATTATCATTTCATTTTTTTAAAATGTTCATTCCTTGTTTTGAAGCTTCATCATACTCGTTTTGAATGAACTTAAAGTTGAGTTGCATTTCGTTATAAGCAAGTTCAAGTTTTTGTTTTTCTTTTTCAAAAACTTTAATTTTTGAGCGGATGTTTTCTTTGTCGCTATTAGAAAGAGATTCAGTGTTAAGTAAGGCAGAATTTTCTTTAATTTTGTTAACAAGCATTTGTTTTTGAATTTTGAGTTTTTCTTTTCTTAATGTTCAACTTCCAAGTTTGTTGCTAACTTCATTTAGCGTTCTAAAAATATTATCTTTAAGTGTTTTATCCTGTTCAATTTCAATGATAAACATATTAATTAATTCAAAGACGTTTGATAAAACTTTGTAATTAACATCTGCTATAACTTTAAATAGAGAGCTAATATCGGTTATATTTAAGATTTTTTCAAATGGTTTATTTGCAATATCAAAGTAAATTTT
This sequence comes from Mycoplasmopsis glycophila, assembly GCF_900660605.1. Taxonomy (NCBI): domain Bacteria; kingdom Bacillati; phylum Mycoplasmatota; order Mycoplasmoidales; family Metamycoplasmataceae; genus Mycoplasmopsis; species Mycoplasmopsis glycophila. The sequence goes on from NZ_LR215024.1 coordinate 507,612, forward strand.
ATTTTGCAATTTAAGCGCACTTATATCTTTAATTGTTTTAGTGACTAATTTACTTTTCTCTAGGCTTATTCCTTCAATTTCAAGTACAGAATTTAATAAAGTGTGAATACCTTCAACAAAGATGCTAAACTTCTTGGAATAAGCAAATAAATAGGTTTTATAAATTAATTCTTTATCTTGATTTGATAAATTAGTAGCTTTCATTTTTTCGTCAATAAAATCACTATCATGTTTTAATAAAGCTATCAAGTTACTGTTTTGAGCAAGGTATTTTTTAAGAATTTCAATTGAATGGAAATCCATCTCTTTAATGGTTTTAAAAGATTGAATTTCTTCTTTTAAAATATTGAATTTCGCATTTAAGTTTTGTAAAAAGATATTAAGTGCAGCATTGATTTTTAAGACTTGTTCTTCGAATGTTTCAAAAAAAGCTTTGATAAATTTGACAAAGTCATGATAGTTGTTTGTTGATATAGTATTAAAACTTGTTAGTTTTTCTGTATAAGTTTCTAAATAATTATGAACTTCATAACTTGTATCAATCAAAAAGTCGCTTGATGTAATTCTTAATAAAATTGAATTTCGAGTTTTGTCAATTATTTGATTCAAATTTCCTTTAAAACCTTCTAAATAACTACCAACTTCACTTTTTAAAAAATCTAATTTAGCAAGATGTGCTTGATCAAGCACAAATGAGTTAGATTCACCTCTTTTTAATTTATCGATTTCGCTGATAGTTTCGAAATACTTTGTAAAAAGGTGTCTCTTAAGGTCTTCAACATTGATTTTAAAGGGCGAGTATCATTTTACTAAATTTTCAATTTCAGTCTTTTCTGATGTTTTTAAATCAATGATTTTATTAAGTTCTAAAACTTTATTTTCTTCTTCTGTTTTGTTTTTTTCTCAGTTGGTGATAATTTCGTTTATTTCATTTTCTTTATTTGTGTTTTCTTTGTCTATTTTGGTAAATTCGTTTTTGATTTTATCGCTTGATTTAATTAAAGAATCATTTATAAAAATTCTATTTGTACTACTATTTTTTAGAGTTTGTTGCAGCGCAAAAGTTGTAGCGATAATACCAACAACAGCCACGGATAAAATTGTCCATGTTACCTTGTTTTTCTTTTGTGTTTCCATTTTTCCTCCCATAATGTAGATAAGAAAAAGAAGCAAAAAAACAAAAAAAGAACACAAAATGTTCTCTAAAAATATAAAGTGTATAGTTTGGACGTTTGATAAAATTTAATAGATAGTAAAAATCTAAAGGAGCGAAAATGAATAAGTTTCCAAAAAACTTTCTATGAGGTGGAGCTACTGCGGCCAACCAACTCGAAGGAGCATATAATCTTGATGGCAAAGGTCTTTCAGTAACTGATGCTTTAACAGGTGGAACAACTAAATTACCACGTAGAGTAACATATGAAAGAGAAGAAGGTGTTTTTTATCCTAATGCAGATGCTGTCAGACATTATGAACATTTTAAAAACAATATTAAACTTTTTGGGGAAATAGGATTTCGAGCATATCGTTTTTCAATTGCTTGAAGTCGTATTTTTCCAAATGGAGATGATAAAAAACCTAATGAAGCAGGGCTTAAATATTACGATGAATTAATTGATGAACTTTTAAAACACAATATTGAACCAATTGTTACAATTTCACATTACGAAATGCCACTGAATTTAGCTAAAAAATACAATGGTTTTAAAAGTAGAGAAGTTATTGAATTTTTTATGAATTACGTTCATGTAATTTTTGAAAGATACCAAAACAAAGTTAAATATTGATTAACATTTAACGAAATCAACATGCCGCTTTTACACCCTTTAGGAGCTTTCTTATCTCTTGGGATTATCGAGAATAATCCAACCGGGATTTCAATGAATAAATGAAGTGTTCCACTTCAAGTTAAATTGCAAGCATTACACCACCAATTTTTAGCCTCAGCATTAGCCACAAAACTAGCTCATGATAAATATCCTAACTTTAAAATAGGGTGCATGCTTTTAATGGCGACAAAATATCCTTTTAATTGCGATCCGGACAATGTAGTTGCTACTCAAGAAGCGATGAATCGTGAAATTTATTACGCTGGTGATGTTTTAGTTAGAGGTGCATATCCTTATTTTGCAAAAAAATACTGGGAAGAAAACAACATTAAGTTAGATATTCATTCTGAAGATTTAGAAATACTAAAAAATGGAAAAGTAGACTTTTTTACATTTAGTTATTACTCAACAAGCGTTATAGACATCAAAGGTCAAGCAAAAGCAGCAGAAGGTGGTAACTTCGATTTTGGTCTTAAAAACCCTTATTTAGAAGCAAGTGATTGAGGTTGACAAATTGATCCACAAGGACTTAGATATACACTTAATGAACTTTATGCAAGATATCAAATTCCGCTTCTTGTGTCTGAAAACGGATTAGGAGCAATTGATGTTAAAAATGAAGATAATTCAATTGATGATCAATACCGGATTGACTACCTTGATAAACATATTAAGGCAATGGAAGGCGCACTTGAAGATGGAGTTGATTTAATTGGTTACACAATGTGAGGATGTATTGATTTAGTTTCTGCAACCACAGGACAATTTGCAAAAAGATATGGATTTATTTATGTAGATAGACACGATGATGGAACTGGTGATTTTACAAGATATCCTAAAAAGTCTTTTTACTGATATCAAAACGTTATTAAAAATAGATAATAAAGCTAGAGCCACTTTCGCAATGAAAGTGGTTTTTATTAACTTTAATTTGCAAAAATAAGCTTCAAAGTATATAAAAAAACACACTCATTAAAAATGAGCGTGCAAATGTTTTGTGAATTATTTAACCATGCTTGCAACTTCAGCAGCGAAGTCTGATTGAACTTTTTCAATTCCTTCACCAACTTCATATCTTACGAATGAAACAAGTTCTGAGTTGTGTTGTGCTAAATATTTTTCAACAGATAAACTATCTTCCATAACAAAAGCTTGTTTAGCTAAAACAAATTCTGATAATTGTTTGTTTAATCATCCTTCTGTAATAGAAATTTGAATTTTTTCTGGTTTGTTTTCAAAACCTGCTGGTTTTTCAAAACCTGCTTTAATTTCTTCAAGTCTTTCTGCAGGAATTTCTGAAACTAAACCAAATTCAGGGTTCATTGCTGAAACATGCATAGCAACATTTCTTGCTGCTTCAGCGTCTTTTCCTTTAACTGTTACAACAGCAGCTACACGTCCATTTGCGTGAACGTATACACCTAAAACTTGATCTTCGTTTGCGTTTACACGTGTAATACGACGTAATGAAATGTTTTCACCTATAACTGATGTAGCGTTTAATAAAGCATTTTTAACTGATTGACCATCTGCTAAAACAACTTCTAAAGCTTCTTCTAAGTTTTGAGCGTTTGATTCGAAAATTGCTTTTGTAATATCATTTACTAATGAAATGAATTTTTCGTTTTGAGCAACGAAGTCTGTTTCTGAATTGATTTCTACTAAAAGAGCATTTTTTTCGTTTCCAAAAGCGTTAACAACACCTTCAGCTGAAATTCTTCCTGCTTTTTTAGCTGCTTTAACAATACCGTTTTCTTTTAATCAAGCAATAGCAGCTTCGATATCGTATTCTGTAGCTTCTAATGCTTTTTTAACGTCGATAAGTGCTGAATTTGTTCTAGCACGTAATTCTTTAATTTTTTCCATTTTGTTATCAGCCATGGTTATCTCCTTGTGAAATGTATTAAAATTTAATTTTTCGTTTGATTAGTAATCAAACTTTAACAGTTACTAATTATTATTCAGCTTTTTTAGCTTGAAATTCTGGTAAAACAACTTTTTCGTCATCTTGGTATGCGAATAATTGTTGTCCACCACGAGCTTTAACGATAGCATCAGCTAAAATTGTCATAATTAATGTAATTGATTTTGCTGAATCATCGTTAGCTGGAATACCAAAATCTAAGAAATCTGGGTCAGCATTTGTATCTAAAATACCAATAACTTTAATTCCTTTTCTTTTTGCTTCTTTAACAGCAATTTCATCTTCGTTTGGATCTGCAACGATCATAACTTGTGGTAAACGTTTCATGTTTCTAATACCATCAAGATTTTTGTGTAATTTATCAAGTTCTTTTTGGAAGTTTAAAGCTTCTTTCTTTGTGTAACCTTGGAAGTTTTTAGCAGCTTTAGCTTCTAATTCTTCCATCTTTTTAACACGAGACATAATTGTTTCGTTATTTGTTAATGTTCCACCTAATCATCTTTCTGTTACGTAAAGTGATTTTGTTCTTTCGGCAGCAGCTTTAACAGCTTCTCTAGCTTGTTTTTTTGTACCAACAAAAATGAATTGTGCATTTTTTGATGCTAATTGGTTAACTAATGTATAAGCATATTCAAGAAACTTTTGAGTTTTTGAAATGTCGATAATGTGAGAACCTTTGTTCTTTTTGTTTGGAACAATGTAATCTCTCATTTTAGGGTTTCAAGCGTGTGATTTGTGCCCAAAGTAAGCACCAGCTTCTAATAATTTGTTTTTTGAAACAATTGGTTGTCTTGTTTCTACTTTTTTTGTTTCTGTCATAAATTTAATTAATTCCTTTTCTTTAGTTTGTTATTCAAAATAAATGTTTCGAACGCCTAGCACAATTAAGCACACCCAAGCGAATCCACATTTATTGTTTATTATCTTAATAATAAAAATAATAAATTTGCGAGTTATTAAACTCTTATACAAATTTTATCACTTTTTTGAAAATAAATGAGAACAAAAAATAGCTATTTTGTAGCTATCTTTTTAGTACTTTTTGGTGTTATTCTTGATCTGGATTTAAGTTATTTTGAATATCTTGTTCTTTGTTTGTTTTTTGTATATCTGCTCTATTTTTAAGTAATGTATAGATAGTAACAACCGCTAAAAGAGCACTTAAAAGAATTTCTCAAAGACCAGTTAAAATTGAAGAACTCCCAATTTCTAACAAGTTATTACTAAAAGCGAAAAATGATAAGTTTAAAAAGAGAATTGTAAGTACTACTATGAGTGAAATTCAGTAAGTTAAAATGCTATAAAATGAATTGTTTTGACCTTTATTGATTCCGAAAACAAATCAATTGATAAAGACAATTGAAATAATCAAAATAAGAGTAATCATTTCAAAAAACGAAACAATTGAGAGAATTTGAAAAGGAATACCTAAAGAAATTAACATTAATGGTACTTTTGCTATTCTTAAAATTCCTGAAAGAAAAAGTAAAATAAAACTCACTACAGCCATAATGTTAATGATTAGCTTTAGATTATTGCTTTTTTTCATTTTCTACTGTCCTTTCTTTTGTTGTGAAATTGCTCTTTTAAGTTCAAAGTCGCTACGGTATAAATAATCATCAATAGCTTCTGCTAAACCAAATTGATCAACTGTAGAGGTGTAGTATTTGCTATGTGATTTAGTAACTGGATCAGCATTTTCCATTGCATAACTATATCCAACAACATCAAGCATCGAAATATCGTTAGGGCTATCACCAATTCCCATAACATTATCAAGTGAAGTATTAAAAACATTCTCGCAAAGTCATTTAATTCCGCTTCCCTTTGAAACTCCTGTTTTTGTTATCTCGATATGACTTTTTAAATTACAAATGTTTAGATCAATTTTTTGCTGCATTGCTTTTTCATAGAATTCTTCAAGTTTTTCACTTGGACCATAAATTTCAATTTTATGAATATCTTCGTTGATTCTACCGTCTAAAATTCAATCATTATATTCGCAAAATTCGGTGATAAAATTTTTGAATTCTTCTGTGTAAAGATGTAAATAGTATTGGTGTGTACCAAAATAATAAAGGCCAACTCCAACTTCTTCCGCTAATTTTCAAATTTTGGCTGCTTCACTTATTGGTAATATTTCTAAATGTAAAATTTTCTTTTCTAAATTATCGAAAATTAATGCTCCGTTTGAGCAAATAATGTATCTACCATTTAGTTTATCGGCTAATCTTTGAATTTTTTGATATGGTCCGTTTCCGGTATTTATCACAAAAGAAACACCTTTGTTTGTTACTTCGCGGACTTTTTCAACATTTTCTTTTGCTAAATATTTACCTGGGAATGGATAAATTGTTCCATCTACATCACTAAAAATTACTCATTTGTTCATAACGTTTATTATTATACATAAGTATTTAACAATTTTTGAAAGTCTAATTTCAAAAATGTAATAGAATTTTATTACTATGAATAACAATAAATTAATCAAAGCTTTAAATAAAAAAGTTCAAAATGACAACTTAAAACTTAAATTATGTAAGATTTCTGATGCTTTAATTTCAGCTTTAATAGCTGTTATTAATATTTCAATCATTACTATAGCGATAATTACTTTAGTTAAGTTAATTAACTACCGAAATATACATAAAAATGAAGTTGATAATAGCTCATTTGTAATTTTAGTAGTTTTAACCGTTTTGATTTTAACTTCATTTTTTATTACTATTGTTCTTGCGATTTACAAACATAATACAAGACAAAATGAGTATAAAAAGATCTACAATACATTAAGATATTTAGAAGTTAAATATGATTCTGGCGAAATAGATGAAAATCAATTAAATAAATATGTTAATCAACTTTGAGAAAAAGCTAATTCTAAAACAAAAATAGTAATTACACAAATTATTAAAGATCAAATAACTTCAGGAGGTAAATAAATGTCTCAAGCTTATGCGACTTTTTTAAAGATTAAAAAAAGACTTAAAATTGAAATTTTTGTTTACGGTTTTATTTATTATTTATTTAATTTAACTACTCTTTTTGCTGCGTTTTATGTTGGTATTCTTTCAGTCGCTTTTTTAGCCGGGGTTAATAATAATTACCCTGAAGGGATGGTTAATCCCTACACAGACCCTGAATTTTTAAACAAATCAGGAGTTTATCCAATTTTAACTACTATTATTAACTCAATTACAGGTCTTGTCACTGGACTTCTTTCATTCTTTTTAATTAATAATCGCTTTAGAAGTAAAAAAATTAAATTACAAAAAATTAACTTTGAAGAATTAGCTTTTCGTTCGAATATAGGTAATTATAAACAAGCAGAAAACCAAAAAGCTAAAGAATATATGTTATATCGAAGAGTTGTCAAAATTTTAGATTTTGATCGCTTTACTTCTGCTAATCTTGATCAAGAGGAGAATTAAAATGATTAAATTTAATAGCAAAGATAAAGAGCAAAAAAATAATTTAACTCATGAAGAAGTTATTTTATTAAGACAAACAAAAAAGAAAATTAAAAAGAAATACTGAAAAAGTAGAGGTCTTTTTGTATCGCTTTCACTTATAGCTCTTTTTGTGTCAGCGGCGACAGTTATTCTTAATCTTTTTTCAATTAGATTTAATGAAATTCCAGAGCTCACAATGGACTTTTTCGTAGCGATAGCAATTTTATCTGTCCTTATGACCTTTTTAATTTCACTACAATCATTTTTCAACATACAAGCACGTAAAAATACTCTTTCTGATAACATCGCTAAAAATCAAGAGATACTTAACCAAATTAAAAGTGGCAAAGAAATTTCTCAAGATGATATTAACGAAATTTTGAATACTATTAATTAGTAGCTTAATTTAAAAGTTTGGAAATTATTTTTTATTTATTAAAAACCTTTCAAAAAGAAGTATAATATTTATGATTTTTTTACTTCCATGGACCTCATTTCCATAGAAAAACACCTTCTGGCGGAAGGTGTTTTTTTCTTTTTCGAAAGGAGGAAATATGATTTAAATTATTTGGTTCTCAAAATAGCCAGTATAACTAGCAAAATTAAGAGAATTAAAAATAACTTAATATTCATATTCCTTTCTTTAAAAAAAATTTTTTACTTCCATTTTCCTCCCTTCCAGTTAGAATTTTTCAATTCTTCTAACCATTAAGTAGATAAGAAAAAAGCACTTTTGCACTCAAAAAGAACTGAACAAGAACAAAAAAAGTATAAAGATAAGATTTAGTTAACTATTGCTAGAGTGTAATCTCCAACGCAACAAAAAATACCATTTTTGACACTCCATTTTTTATGCTACTGAGTGTGAAAATCAGCAAATTATTTTTTATTTATTCAAAAACCTTTCAAAAAGAAGTATAATATTTATGAAGTTTTTGTTGCATGGACCTCGTTTCCATAGAAAAACACCTTCAGCCAGAAGGTGTTTTTTTCTTTTTCGAAAGGAGGTAATATGTATTAACTTATTTTGTTCTCAAAATAGCTAGTATAACTACTAGTATTAAGAGAATTAAAAATAACTTAATATTGATATTCCTTTCTTCCAGAAAAAGTTTTTTGTTGCATTTTCCTCCCTTCAGTTAGAGATTTTCAATTCTTCTAACCATTAAGTAGATAAGAAAAAAGTGCTTTTTTACTAAAAAAGAACTAAAAAAGTATAAAGATAAGATTTAGTTAACTATCGCTAGAGTGTAATCTCAAGCGCAACAAAAAAATACCATTTTCTGAAATACAAAAGTGGTATTTTTGTTTTTTCTCAAGTAATTAATGAATTTTGAAAAATGATTTATTCAAATGTCTTGAAACTGCATTCTATAATGATGTCTCTTTATTGTTAATTTTTGTTTTTTAATATGTTATTACTAAAATTTTGAGAAATAAATTTAAAAGAAACTAAAATCATTAAAATAAAGCTCTCTTTATTATTCATTCATAATTTAACATTGTAGATTTTATTTTGTGATATATCTATAAAAACCTTGCAAAATGTGCATTCTTGTAACTTTGATCATCTGCGGAAAAACGATAAAAAAGCCAAATTAATTGGCTTGTTTTTCTATTTTTCTAATTTTATTAAAAAACTGACTCAGAAATTAAGTCAGTTATTTTTCTTCTATAATTTATGAATCTCGATAATTGCATAGTGTTGAGGACCTTTAATAATTTCAACTACTTTGAATGTAATTTCATCTTCAAGGTTGTATCGAAAGTTTTTTGTTAAACGAATTTTATTAGTACGTTTTAAAAGTCAGGATCTTAGATCTAACTCTTCTTCTTCTTCGGTTAAGAAAGTTAGGTCAATATCTAATTGTTTAAAGACATCATAAACATATAAATTAGATTGCACTCTAGATTTAGCTAGTGAAATTTCATAAATTTCTTCATCATCATCATATTCATCATAAATTTCACCAATAATTTCTTCAATAATATCTTCAATTGTAATAATACCAATTGTTTCGTTAGAGTTGTTATTTGGAACTACAAAACCCATGTGAGAACGTGCAAAACGTAATTTTTCTAATGCGCTCGATAAAATTGAGTTAGCAGAAATAAAAGGAACATTTTTAAGATAGTCAATGATTCGATCTTTATGATTAGCATCAAAGATATCTTTGATTAAAATAACACCAATTAAAGTATCTTCTTTGATAACAGGTAGACGCGAATAATTAGTCTCTTTAAAGATTCGTAATGCATCTTTCACGGTGCTTTTGTAATCGATTGTTTGAACATCTTTTAATTTAACATAATGAGAGATAACTTTAGTTGAATCTAAATTGAGTGCATTTTGAGCCAAAATGGATTCACTTGTTTCTAAAACACCCTCGTTTTGAGCGATTTTTAAAAAGCTTTTGATATCTTCTTCACTATTGGTTTCGTAAACTTTTCTGCTTAATTTTGAAATTGGGAAAGTTAAAACAAAAAATAATCAATAGTTGATTTCGATAAAAATACAGAAAGTTTTTAAAAAGGCAACTGGGTATGATTTAGCAACTAATTTAGGTACAATTTCTCCAAATAAGACTAAAAGTGGCGTTACAATCGCGGTTGAAATTATTGTAGCTTGTGTATCTGAAAGAGCTGTATAGTTTAATAAAAGGCTCATTAAAGTTGCAGAAGATACATTTACTAAATTGTTTCCGATTAAAATTGTACTTAAAATTTGATTGTATCTTTTCGATTGTTTTGCGATCAAATGCGCAAAACGACTTTTGTTTTCTTGCATGTCATGTAGTTTTGCAGGCGATAAAGTTGAATATGCAGTTTCACTACCACTATAAATACTACTGAGTAAAAAGAGCAAGACTAAAACAACTATTAAGATAATTTTAACAGGAAGAGTCATTTCGACCTCCTCTGTTATTATCTTTCTTTATTTGAAATGAGTACAAACTGGGGTAAGAGTCCATTATTTTCTCCTTGATTTTTTAGTTTTAATTTTTATTTTCAATTTGGTCTGGGCGAGTTAAATTACGATCAAAAAACGTTACAGTTGGCCCATAATAAAGCAAATCACCAATTCCTTGTTGGCCATTTCTGTTTTTAGCAATTGTAATTGTAGTTTTAACGCCCGCTTTTCATGTTGAGTGATTATTTTGGGAATTATTATCCTCTTCAGAACTAGATGTGTTAGGCATATTGTCGCGATGCAAGAAAATAATAATGTCGGCATCTTGCTCAATCGCACCACTTTCTCTTAAATCGTGAATTTGTGGCCGTTTATCTTCTCTAGTTTCAACAGTTCTAGAAAGTTGAGATAAAGCCATGATTGGAATTTTTAATTCGAGAGCTAATATTTTAAGTGCACGCGAAATTGTTGCAACTTCATTTTGACGATTACCATTATTACCATCGGTAGAAATTAATTGGAGATAATCAATAATGATAAAATCTAGTTGATTATCTAATTGTTTAACAAGTGTTTTAATTTTTCGAATGATATCGCTAATTTTACTTGTTGCAAGATCATCAAAGTAAATGTTCATTGAATCAATGTTGATGTTATAAAAATAATCAAATTTATCTTGTAAGTCTCTTTGTGCAAAAAGTCTTTTAGGGTCTTGTAAAAATGATAGTGGAATTTGAACAGTTGAAGAAATGGTTCTCGCAATAAGTTCTGAGACAGGCATTTCTAGTGAAATAAATGCAATATTTTTAGGTCTTTCATTTTCACTTTTGTTTTCCTGTGAGTTTAATGTGTTTACTAAATTATTCTTGCTTTTTTGATGTTGGAGAGCAATGTTTTTGGCCACATTGAGCGCAAAAGCTGTTTTTCCAATTCCTGGCCGAGCAGCAAGAATAATAAATTGACCCGGTTTAAAACCTCTAATATATTTATCAAGAGTATAAAAGTGTGATTGGAGAACGTTTTGTTCAGTTTCGTTTCTTAAAATTTTAATAATTTCATCACGATATTCTAAAGCAGCTTCTTCAGTTGAGATAAAGTGACTATTTGAAAATTTATTTTGATTTTTTTCAGCTAAAAAATCATTAAAATCATTGATAATTTGATTAAAATTAGCTTCATCATTATTTTGGATCTTTTTGTTATATTCAACAAAGAATGATTCTAAATATCTCATTCTTGTTAAATTATTTAACTCTTCTGCATAGACGTAAAAGTTTTCTTCGTCTGCTAAAGTAGTAGCAATTGAGTTAATAAATTCATATGTTAATGCATTATATTCTAATTTTGCTTCGACTTTTTTATAATATTCAATAATATCAGTATAAGTAAATCAAATTGTTGAATTAATTTGGCTGCTTTGTTTGAGATTTTTAATTAAATTAAATAACTGACGATTAGGTAAAATAAAAAACATTTCACTTGTTAAAATATCGATCCCTAACGCTTGTTTTTCTTCGTCAATTATCATTATTGATAAAATCTTTTTTTCTAGTTCATTATCACTATATTTAGAAGATGATAAAGGTTGAATATGATCAAAACGATTGTTTTGAAATTTATGATTATTTCTTGACATTTACTTTGATTTCAATACGTATAATAGCTTTTATATCTTTGTATAAAGTAGCTATAACTTCGTGATTGCCTTCTGAAACTAAATGAATTTTACTTAAAGCATGTTTGTCAATTTTGAAACCAAGTTCTTTAAGTTTTTTATCAACTTCTTTAGTTGAAATTGAACCATGAACATTAAGATTGTGATTTGCATCAATATTGGCATTTAATTCGAATTTTAATTTAACTTGTTCTAATTCTTCTTTTAGTTTTAAGAAATTAGTTCTTTTTTCGTGTTCGTCTGCTGTAAGTTGATCTAATTTTCTTTCAAGCATTTTAGCAGTTTGTGGATTATAAGGAACACCAAAACCTTTTTTTACTAAAAAGTTAGTTCCGTATCCATTTGAAACTTCAATAATTGTATTTGCTTTTCCATCTTTACAGTCTTTTAATAAAATTACTTTCATATTTATTTATTTCTCCCTATTGTTGTAATTGCATGTTTTATATTGTCGATAAATGTTTCTAAATCTTCGCCGCTTGTTGCTGCTGCAGTACTAAAGTGTCCACCACCTCCAACTGCTTCACAGATAATTTGAACATTAGTTTCGATTCCTCTAGCACTTAATTTGTAATATTTAGTACCTTTTAATTTTGCTACAACAAAACTAGCTAATCTTCCTTCGATTTTTAAAATTTCATTTGCAGCTATTGAAATAACATCATTACTACATTCTTGATCTGTATACGCAAGATAGTAACCTTTTTTAATTTCGGCAACATTAGCTATGATTTCATTAATTTGTTTGTTGGTCTCTTCGTCAATTTTTAACATTTGCGAACTTTTGATTCCGTTTGCTCCTTTTGATTCTAATCAAGCAGCAGCTTGGAAGGTTCTTGGTGTAATTGCTTTTGTAAAAATAGTTGTATCTAAATAAATACCACTTAAGAGAACTTGAGCTGTACTTGTGCTTAAATCAACTTTATAATCTAAAAATGAAATTAATTCAGCAACTATTTCACTTGCACTACTTGCACTTGTATTGATATAAACATTTTTTCTTGAACAATAATCAACAGCTTTTGAAATTCTGTGGTGATCAAAGACAAAAATATTTTCCCTATTAGCATTAATAATTGATTCAGGATTATCAGTTCTTTCAGGATCTGAAGTATCAACAATAACAACTATTGTATTGCTGTTTGTAATTTTTTTGGCTTGTAAATTATTTTTGATAAACATGCTCGAGAATTTATCTTTATCTTTTTCAGTTAGCTGTTTTACAACTTTTTCTGTTGTAAAATCAAACGTATTTGAACCGATGTATGAGTTTTTACCATATGCTTTGGCGGTTTCATAAATTCCCATGCAAGCACCAAGAGCATCTAAATCAGCTAATGCATGTCCATAAACAATAACGTTTTTAATTTCTTTATTGAGTAGAGCTTTTTCAAACTCATAAGCAATTTGTTTAATTTCTGTTCTACTATTATCTGAAAGAATTTCTGAGTTTGAACCAAAATAAATTGGTGGTTCAATATTCGAAAAGATAGTAACTTGATCTCCACCACGGTTTTGAGCTTGTACTAATGCTTTTTTAGCTTGCTCAATTTTTTCCTTGAATGAAGACCAACCATGAGCAAAACCGACACTTAATGATAATTTGTCAATATTTTCATTTTTGATTCTTTTGCTAATGTCCATTAGTCCATTGAATTCTTCTTTTATCATCTGTTGAAGTGAATTTTCGTTTGTAAAGACAACGAATTTTCCATTGGTATATTGACGATAAACAAAGTTATATTTACTTACATATTCTTTTAGAACATCAACAACTATTTTATTGATTGTGAAAATTTGTTCTTCGGATAAAATTGATTGGAAAAGTTGAAAGTTATCAATTTCAATTTCCCCAATGACTGGACTTTGTTCTCAAGCTTCTCTTTTGAATAACTGTTCTGTTGAAATATCTCTAATAACTATTGTGTTTGAAATTGGTCAAAACTGTGCTTCGTAAAAATTTCCGTTATTAGCGAATTCGATTTTGTTTTTAAGAACTTTTCAATCATTTGTTAGTTTATAACTCAATTTATCAAAAAACTCTTCAACTGTATTACCAATAAATTCACTTGAAAATTCATTTTTAATAAAATTGCTTGATCAAATAATTTTTTGATCAAGGTTATAAACAATTATTCCAATATTATTATTAGTCATTATTTCTTCAATAAAGTTATTGAAGGACTTTTTAATAAGTTCTCTAGATTTGGTAAAGTTATAAATAGCAAAATAAAGTAATATTGAAGTAAAAATTAAAATTGTAATAATACCTACAGCAAAAAATAGTGATGCTCATGTGCTTTTATCACTTTTGATAAGAGCTACTATAAAGACGATCATTATTATTAAACAAGAAATTATTCCAAGCAAGAAAATTAAATTTTTTTGTTTTTTAATCATGATTACCTCTTTAAATTACTTTAAATAATTAAATATTTATTTAATTATACTAAAATTTTATGTTGATTTAAACAAGACAGTTTTGATTTAAAATAAAAAAACTCAGCAATAGCCGAGCTTGTTTTAATGATTATGTGCATGAAATGATAAGATGAAAACTGCAAATAAAACTCCTGCAAAAAGAGAAATAAGAGTAATAAATCATCTTTTTTTATTCATTTCAACATGATAGAATTCTGGGAAAAATTCAACAAGTGAAGTGAAAAGAAAAATTCCACCAATAATTGCCATAAATGCACCTTGAGCATATCCGTTTGTTGCAACTGCTGAACCTGTGTATATTCCGATAAGCATAAAAGGGAAGAATAAAAAGTCCATTATTGTAGAAATAAGCAGTGAAGTTCAACGTCCGTATCCTGCATCTCTTAAGCGATAATAGAAAACAAGTTCTTCTGGTATCATGTGTAAAATAAGAGAAACAAAGTAAGCTAATGTTAAGTTATTAGTTGGTATCGCTCCATTTCCTCCGTTAGCAAGATAATCAATTGGTAAGCTTAAATTATAACCAATTAAAAATCCTTCCGGAATACGATGAGTAAGAAGCAAGGCGAGAGCAATTATTTTTAATTTTCCACTTATTTTTTGACTTAAAGCTTCTTCGGCTAACGAAATTGAATCTTCTTGTGTAAAGATATGATCTTCGTGCTGGTGTACGTGGTGAGATCCATGTTCTGCAGAATGATCGTGAACAAAAATGCTCAATTTTTTATTTTTTAAAAGTTGTTGATTAATTCTGTATGTAATAACAAATTTTAGAACAAATGAAAATGTTAATCCACCAAGTAATCCAAGAACAACTACCAAGATGTTGTAACCATATTTTTGTCAATCACTTTCTAGATTGTGAGATTGTAATGAAGTTTGTTCAATCGCTTCTCTTAAAAATCCGAAAGTAGCCAAAATTATAAAGAAACCGGTTGAAAAGGCATATAAATAAACTTTTGTTTTGTGGTTTAATTTACTTTTAAATAAAGGGAAAAGGAATGAAATTCCAACAGGAATTAAAAGCAAAGCAAGCACAAAAAATAAAGCAACTAAAAATTTAGCTAAATTATAATTATTGTTTAGTGCAACCGTAAGTTGACTAATTCATTGTGATAAAAAATTCATTATTCTTGTGTAGTTTTAATATCGATGTTGTGGTAAACATCTTGAACATCGTCATCTTCTTTAAGTTTTTCAATAAAATCTAAAAGTTTGGTTTCTTTTTCAGCATCATATTCAACATACATATTTGGTAAATATGTTACTTCACACTGAATAAAGTTTTCGATATTTAAATCTTGTTCAAGTGCGTTTTTAAGTTCTGTAAAGTTTTCTGGTAAGCTTAATACAACATATGAATTTTCTTCGTTTTCAATGTTTTCGGCTCCATTTTCTAAAGCTATCATCATAAGATCTTCTTCTGAAACTAATGATTTATCAATTTCGATAATACCTTTTTTATCGAAAGCAAATGGAATTTGGTTGGTTTTACCTAATGTTGCATTTTGTTTTCTAAAATATGATTGTACATTTGAGGTAACTCTGTTGATGTTATCACTGAGTGTAACAACGATAAATGTTGCTCCACCTGTAACGGTAGCGTTAAAAATAGTTTCAGTGAAAGCGCTTGCGTTTTTGTCACCTTTAGCTTTAGCAATTGCTCTTTCAATGTTATCTTTAGGCATGTTTTTTGATTTAGCTTTTGAAATAGCTAATTTTAAAGCTGGGTTTGTTTCAGGATCTGGTCCTTTTTGCGCTGCTACATAAATTTCTTTTGAAAGTTTTTGGAAAATTTTTCCTCTTGCAGCATCTTGCGCTCCCTTACGGTGAGCAATATTAGCGGCGTGTGAGTGTCCTGCCATAATTATTCTCCTTTTATTCTATGTTTTCTGGTTTATAAATGTTATCACGCTTATGTTGTGTTGTTTTATGTTTATATTCAATTTTTGAAATAGTTTCTTCTGATAATTTTTGTGAAACTAACTTTGGATTTGTTAAACGATTGTTTAAATAAAAATCTAAATCATCATAGGTAAAACCAAGTTCGTTTTCATCTGTTTGACCTTCTCAAAGACCAGCTGAAGGTTTTTTATCGATAATTGAGCTAGGAACATTTAAAAGTGAAGCTAGGAACTTTACTTCACCTTTAGTAAAGTTACAAATAGGCAGAAGATCTGCTCCTCCGTCTCCAAATTTAGTGAAGTAACCAATGTAAACTTCATCTGCGTTATCGGTTCCTAAAACAAGTCCACTATTTTCTTGTGCAATTGCATAAAGTGTAGTCATTCTTAATCTTGGTTTAATATTAGCAATTGCTAAATCATTATTAAGATTCAAAGTTTCTGAAATACTTAAAAAAGTATTTGTTAAATCAACTCTTTTAAATGAATCGTTAAATGCCTTTTCAAGTTCGCTAATATGTGATAAATCACTTTCAGTCATTGAAATGATTGGCATTACAACTGCGATTGTATTATTAGGAAATACTCTTTTAGCAATAGCATAAACAAGAGCTGAATCAATTCCTCCACTAATTCCTACAATTAAATTTTTTGCATTTGCAGCTTCTACTTTTTCTTTTAAGAAATTTTCTACTTTTTCGATATATTTTAAAGCTATTTCTTTGCTATAAACAGGTTTATTTTCTAAATATTGAGTTATTTTACTCATTTTAAACACCTTTCAAATTATGTGATAAATTATTTATTATTTTACAATATTTTCGCCTCAAAATAAAGAAAAACTCCGCTAATCGGAGTTGTTTCGAATATAATCGAAAGATTATTTGTTTGAGTTAACAAATTGATCTAAACGTGAGTGTTTTCTAGCACCTTTGTTTGCGTGAAATACACCTTTTGAAACAGCTTTAGCAATTGTTTTGTGTGCAAATGCTACTAATGCTTCTGCGTTTTCAGCTTTAGCTAAAACAGCTTCTCTTGCTTTTCTAATAGCAGTTTTAACACGAGATTTCATAGCTGCGTTTTTTACACGAGCAGCTTCCATTTTAGCGATGCTTTTAACTTTAGATTTAATGTTTGCCATTTAAACCTCCCTTTTTCTTTATAAAATTTGAAAAATCTGTTATATTATACAATTTTTTTAAATAAAATTATTGATTTTAAAATGTTTATTATATTCTTCGATTTTAGTTTTTAAAGCTTCATTCTTTTCAGATATTTCTCAATGGTCATTTTTGATTGCTTCATAGTTTTCTCAAGTTTCATAGAAAACAAGATCAAAGAAATATAATTCATTATAAGCATCAATTAAATTGATTCCATTATATTTAATAATAAATTCAGTTCAGTTATCAAGTCTTTGGTTAGATTCAATTGCCTTTTCGATTGCATTTGTATAGTTATCCAAACTATCATAAAACTCTTTGATACCTGCTGTTAATCTAACTTTTTCTGTTTCTGTGTATTCCGAATTTCTGTGAATATTACGATCAAAAAGTAGTGCAGAAGTTTCGTTTTGGTTAAATCCAAAAATATAGCATTTTGTCTCGAAAATGTGCTTAAGTTCCAAGTTTTGCAATTCTAATTCATCATAAATTTCTTCAGAAGATTCTAAAATTTCAATATCAATGTAATCTTTGAAATTTTCAGCCATATATTTAGCATCAGGATTAATTTGAAGTAAAGCATAAACTATTTTAGTATATAAATATTTATTTAAAAATCCAGGACTTAAAAATACTGCATCAAAATTATTTCTCTTTTTCGCAACCTCTAAAAGATATTGTTTAATTGCGGTGAAATGTGATGTAAAACGACTATAAAAACCGCTTTTAGCATTTGTTTTTGCAACATAAACAACATCATTAATTGTTCATTTGAAAACACCTTTAAGTGTTTTGTGTTCTTTTTGTACATATTTCATAATTTTAATTATAAAACAAATTTAAGTTTTACCAAAATTAGACTCTTTTTGAATAAAAAAAGCAACTTATTACAAAGTAATAAATTGCTAGTTGGAATGAATTATTTGTTAATTCTTGCTCTAACGATTGTGTAAGGCATTAATGCAACAAATCTTGCTCTTTTAATTGCGGTAGCAACTTTTCTTTGGTGTTTAGCACAAACACCTGTTGTTGATTTACCTTTAATTTGTCCTGTAGCAGAAATGAATTTTTTAAGAAGTTCAACATTTTTGTAATCTACATAGAAAATTTTGTTTTCACAAAATTCACAAACTCTTTTTCTTCCTTGGAAAGCTTTTTTACGTTTTGTGTAAGCCATTTTTATCTCCTTAATTGAATAATATTATTAATCTTCATCTGGAATTTTTGCACCACTAAAGTCCATATCAAATAATGAGTCAACATCGTGTGTTGCAACAGGGTTAACTTCATCATCTAAAATAGGTGAACTGATAGTTGATGAATTACTTGTTCTAACTGATGAAAAATCGATTTCACTTGTTTGGTTCGCATGATTTTGGAAATTTGGTGTAAATCCTTTAGTTGCAAAATTTTCTGAATTATGATTAGAATAATTTGCATTTCTGTTTTGTGATGCTTGTCTTGATTCTAATAATCTAAAATTATTAACTAAAACATCGAAGCTTCTCACTGTAGAATTTGTAGTAGCTGATGTATATGTGTTTGAGTGAAGTTCACCTTCAACAGCTACTAAAGCACCTTTGGTTGCGTATTTAGAAATATAATCTGCAGTATTTCTTCAAGCAACTAAATTTATAAAATCTGTTACATCTGAATTACCACGACGATTGATGGCTAATGAAAATCTCACATAAGAAATACCATTAGATGTTGTGGCTAATGTTGGGGTTGCTGTTAATCTTCCAACTAAAATAACTGAATTAATCATGTAACCTCTTTTCAATGAAATTATTCTTGAGATTCGTTAGCTTTTCTTGTTTTTGGACGTGCTTTGAAAGCAGGTTTTTGTCCTTGAGCTTGTGAATCTTTTGAAAATTTATTTGATTTTCTTTTTCCTGAAAATCTGTTTCCTTTTGAGTTTAAACCTTTTTCTGAATCTAAATTGATTACTAATGTTCTTCAAACTTCTTTAATAATGTTTGCTCTACGTGTAAATTCAGCGATTGATGAACCTTCTGCTTCTATTTGAGCTAAAACATAAATTCCGTGTTTAGATTTGTTGATTTCATATGCTAATTCATTGTTTTCAAGCTTTTCAACTGATTTGATTCCGTTTTTGAAAACATCTTTTAATAATTCTTCATAAACAGAAACTTGAGCTTTAGGATCAATGATTGTCATAATTTCGTATTTAATCATATTTTTTTCTCCTTATGGTCATAATCTGGGTTATTGTTTATTTTGAGAAATTAAAAGCACATCTTTGTGCAATTAGACAATAACCAAGGAGTATATTGAGATACTCTTATATAATATAACACATTATTATAATTTTCATAAGCTTTTGAGTAAAATCTTTCTAGACAAAGTTACTCATTTAAAAAGGTGGCTCTTAAAATTGCGGTAAAAAAATAGTTTTTGAAAAATTTAAAAAAATGTATATTTATTTGTATGGAAAAATTAGTTATAGTTGAGTCACCAAATAAAGTTGAAACAATTAAAAAATATTTAGGTCCAGATTACCTAGTTCTTGCTAGTGTTGGACATATATTAAAAATGAAAACAACCGGAATCTTTGGTCTCGGAATAGACTTTGAAAATTGAGAACCTGAATATAGTCTAGATAGTACAAAAAGAACAGTTGTTAAAGATATCAAAGCTGCTTTAAAAGAAGTTGATCATGTTTATATCGCAACTGACCCTGATCGTGAAGGTGAAGCAATTGGAAGTCATTTAGTTGAATATTTCAAAATTGAAGATAAATATTCAAGAATTAAATATAACGAAATTACAAAAGAAGCAATCTTAAGATCAATCGAAAGAGCTGGAAAATTAGATCAAGCACTAGTAGATGCACAAAAAGCAAGAAGAATGCTTGATCGTATTATCGGGTTTAGATTAAGCTCATTGATGCGTGGAAAATTAAAAAATGCTCCTGGTACAGCTTCAGCTGGAAGGGTACAATCAATCGCTTTAAAATTGGTTGTTGATCGAGAAGAGGAAATTCAAAAATTTATACCAGAAAGATACTCAAAATTACATGCTAAATTATTAGATAATGATGTTTTAGCATATTATTATAATGCAGAAAATCCATCAGATAGAAAAGATTGAATTTTTGATGAACAATTAGACAAAATTAAATCAGATTTTGAAAAAATGCCAAAAGAATTGCTTGTCGATGATGTGAAAATTACAACAAGAACTATTGCGGCAGTTCTACCATTTAAACAAGCTGTTTTATATCGTAAAAGTCCACTCAGTTCACAAAGTACTCAATCTGCAGCTCAAAAACTCTATGAAGGTTATGGTGATGGCGGATTAATTAGTTACCCTAGAACTGACTCAACACGTTTAAGTCAAGATTTTATTGACCAAGCTCATAAGTTTATTAAAGATAAATGAGGTCAAGATTATATTGCAAGCGAAATAAAAGGTTTTAGTGGTGATCAAGATGCCCACGAAGCAATTCGTCCCACTAATGTTGCACTCAGCCCTGAAAGCGCAAAAGCTCTTTACCCTGAAATGAGTGAAGCAGAATATAAGATCTATAAATTAATTTACGAAACAACGCTACAAGCATTAATTAAACAACCGATTCGTGAAGTTAAATCTTATACATATAAAGCTAAAGAATATATTTTTAAGAATACTTATTCAAAAGTTAAATTCGATGGTTACTACGTAGTAACAGGAAAACAAGTTGATGATTTAGATCCTAACTATAATCTTGGTCAAATTGTTAACGTTGAAGAATTTGTGTTTGAAGATCACGAAACAAAACCTGCTCCAAGATATAATGACGGTTCTTTAATTGAGGCATTAGACAATATTAAAGTTGGTAGACCTTCAACTTTTGCTACAACTGTTAAAATAATTAAAGAAAGAAATTTTGTTAATAAAGTAGGAAATACGCTAGAACCAACAGAATTTGGAATAATTGTAATCAAAAATTTAATTAAAGCGTTCCCTAATATTATTAATGAAGACTATACTGCTGAAGTTGAAGAAGAACTTGATTTAATTTCTGAGTCAGAAATAGCTAAAAATAAAGTTATGATTGAATTCTGAAATAAATTTTTGGAAGAGTTTGCTCAAGCAGAAGAAAAAATTGAACCATATGAATTTAAACTTCACGAAATTGATGAACCTTGCCCTAATGATGGTGGTAAATTATTAGTAAGAAATAATAAAAAAGGACAACAATTTGTAGCTTGTGGAAACTTTCCAAAGTGTAAATTCACAAGAAGTTTAACTGAAGAAGAAATTAAATTTTTAAATCCTTCAATTGAAAGTGAAGAAGAATAATATAATCACTATTTGCAGAAAAATCAGCCTAAAAGCTGGTTTTTTATTGTCTTTAATTAAGTAAGTTAAGCAAAATTAACAAAAAAAGCTCCTTTTAAATCTGGAGCTTTTTAAATTTGATTATTCTAATTCAATCTTACCTGTGTAAAGTTTATAGTAGTGTTTTTTGTTTTTTAGAAGCTCTTTATGGCTTCCTTGTTCAATAATTTGGCCTTGATCCATAACTACTATGATGTCACAATTTTTAATTGTACTTAAACGGTGAGCAATAATGAAAGCACTCTTGTTTTTAAGTAGTTCATCAAGCGCTTCTTGGATTTTACGCTCTGTTTCTGTATCGATTGTACTTGTGGCTTCATCTAAAATCAGTGCAAGCGGATTAATAATTGCTGTTCTAGCAATTGATAGTAATTGTTTTTGACCTTGAGATAAATTTTCACCTGAATTTTCTAAAAATGTTTCATAGCCATTAGCCATATCTTCAATAAATTCATGAGCATTAGCTAATTTAGCTGCTGCTTCATATTCTTGGCTAGCAAATTCGTCTAAACCATAAATAATGTTTTCTTTAATGTTTTTTGAAAATAAAGAAGTATCTTGCAGGACAAAACCGAAAGCTTTTCTCAAATCTGCTTTTTTGATTTGTTTAATATCAATTCCATCAAAATAAATTGTACCTTTAGTTGTTTCATAAAAACGATTTAATAAACTTGCAATTGTAGTTTTTCCAGCACCAGTTGCTCCTACTAAAGCAACCTTCTTACCAACTGGTACTCTTAAAGTAAAATCTTTGATAATTAATTTTTCAGGATTGTATCCAAATGAAACGTTATCAAAGTAAAATTCACCTTTAGCAACTTGATAAATATAATCATCTTTAACTGGAATTTGTCAGTAATAAGCAGCCTTTGTGTCTATTTTACTTAAGGCTGGTTTTGATAAATCTTCATATTTTACTAAAGTAATTGTTCCATTATCTTCTTCTGGCTTTTCATCTAAAATAACAAAAACACGTTGTGCTCCTGCTAAACCACTAATAATTGCGTTAGCTTGTTGTGAAACTGTTGAAATTGGGTTTGTAAAACTACGTGCATATAGAAGAAAAGAAACTAATACTCCAAGGTTAATTGATAAAACATTCAGAGCATTGGATTGATTATTTCCTAAATAAGCAAGTGTAATCCCGCCTGTAAATGCTATTACAATAAAGTTTATTGTTCCCATGTTAATCATAATAGGCATTAATATATTTGCAATTAATTTAGATTTAAAGTCATCGTTATACATTTGATCGTTTTTAGTTTTAAAATTTAATAATGAAGCTTTTTCATGGTTGTATGCTTTAATAACTCTTACTCCATCCATCATTTCATTAATAAAACCATTTAATGATCCTAATGACTTTTGACGTGAGATAAAGTATTTTCCTGATTTTTTAGCAATCTGACCAGCAATTAAAAACATTCCAAATACTAGAATAAGCATAACAATTGTTAAAAATCAACTTAAAATAAGCATCGAAACAAGTGAAAATATAATTTGGAAGATTGAGTTTAAAATTTGAGGAATACTTTGAGAAAGCACCTCCCTTAAAGAGTCAATATCATTAGTAAACCTTGAAATTATGTCTCCTTTTTGATTTTTATCAAAGAAATTTAATGACAAGGTTTGTGAGTGAATGTATAAATCATCTCGAATTTTCTTAATAGTTTTATGTGTTATAGAAACAACCAATCTTGAATAAATATAATTAGCTAATATACCAATTACATAAAGTGAACCAATGAAAATCATTGCGAAAGTGAAATTTTTTCAATCAAAAATAGCATTTGGATTTTGTTTGTATTCGGTAATATACGGGTCAATATATTTATTAACTAAAACTGTTCCAATAAACGCTTGTGAGATGGTAATAATTAAAGTTGAAAGCACAATACATAAAAATACAACACTATATGTTAATCTGTTGTTTTCTCAAATTAACTTGAGTAAACGTTTAAAAGTACGTTTATCAAATTTAGCTTTTTTACCTTTATAATTATTCGATTTCATCTTTGTCCTTTAATTGTGCCTCATATAAATTTTTATAAAATTCATTTGTTGCAAGTAAATTCTTATGATTGTCAAAAGCAGTTACTCTTCCGTTTTCAAGAATAATTATTCTATCAGCATTTTCGATCGAACTTACTCTTTGTGCAATAATAATTTTTGTTGTATCTTTTAATTCGTTATTTAAAGCATCTCTAATTTTTGCATCTGTTTTATTATCAACAGCACTAGTAGAATCATCTAAAATTAAAATTTCTGGTTTTTTAATAAGTGCACGTGCAATTGATAAACGTTGTTTTTGTCCTCCGCTAAAGTTAGCTCCACCTTCTTCTACAACTGTATCAAGGCCATTTTTGTCGAAAACAAAGTCATATGCGCTCGCTTTTTTAAGCGCTTCGATTATTTCTTCATCTGTTGCGTTTTCTTTTCCTCAACGAATATTTTCACGAATTGTTCCTGAAAATAAAATATTTTTTTGTAGGACAATTGCGATAGATTCACGAAGTGTTTTTAAATCATAGTCTTTAACATTAATTCCACCAATTTTAAGTTCACCTTCAGTTACATCATAAAGACGAGGAAGTAAATTTACAAGTGTGCTTTTCCCGCTACCTGTTGACCCAATAATACCAATTGTTTGTTTTGGTAAAATTGTTAAATTAATCTTCTTAAGAGTATTTCTTTTGTTATTTTTGTACATAAAATTAACATTTTCAAATTCAATTGTTGAATTGTTAATTTCATAAATAGGATTTTTAGGATTTTGAATTGAAGGTACTTCATTTAGTATTTCTTTAATCCTTTTAATTGAAGCTTGTGCAATTGTAATTGTCACAAGTACCATAGAAGCGATCATTAATGAAATTAAAACTTGAAACATATAGTTAACAAAAGCTGTAATAGTACCTGTTGAAATACTTGACACATCGTGGTATTTACCAATTAAATTAGCTGAAACAAGCATAATTGAGAATAAAGAAATAAACACAGTACCAAGCATTAAAGGTGAGTTGAGTGCAACTAACTTTTCAGCTGCAATTCCTAATTTACGAACTTTTTCGGTTTTTTCTTTGAATTCTTGGATTTCTTTATTTTCAGTTACAAATGTTTTGATTGTACGAATTCCACTAATGTTTTCTTTGATTTTGTTGTTAATTTCGTCATAGCTACGAAGCATTTTATAAAATCTTGGAAAAGCTATTAACATTATAATTCCGACAATAATAGATAAAATAACCACAGCAGCAACCAAGATTCAAGCTAACATAAAATTAGTTGTAAATGCCATAATTATTGCACCAGTCATTAAGAAAGGCGCTCTAATTAAAGCTCTAATTGACATCATGTAAGCGTTTTGAACATTAGTTATATCATTAGTTAATCTCACAATGAGCGAACCTTTTGAATATTTATCATAATTTTCAAAAGAATAGTTACTAATTTTTTCAAACATTGCGTATCTAATATTCTTTCCTAATCCAGCTGTTGCTCTTGACGCAAAAAACCCACTCAACATTCCTGATGTGAGCGATACAATACCAAGAATTAAAATAATTCCTGAATATAAGTAAATATTATTTGTATTTTGTTCTTTAATTCCAAAGTCGATTAATCACTGAGTTAGTTTTGGAATAAAAATAACACAAGCAATTTCTATTAAAACAAAAAATATCGAAAAAAATGAATCAATTCGATAATTTTTGGTTAAACCTAGGATCGTTTGTTTTTTCAATTGAACCTCCTTATTTTTATATTTAATAATTTATTATTTTTAGGTTTATTATATTGTTTTTTTCTCAATTATTTTGACAATTTTAAGATTAAAAAATAAGAAAAATGGAATAGTTTTCAATCAAAAATTAATTTTTTCTCTAGTTTTTTAAAAACCAAAAAAGCACAAGAAAAATATTCTTGCGCTTTCTTTTTTTGCCTTATCTATTATTTATTTATGATAAGTGATGTTATTTTTGATTGTAAAACCACGATATATTTGCTCAACTAGCATAACTCTAAATAATTGATGCGGAAAAGTCATTTTCGAAAAATTAATTTTATTTGAAAAATATTCTTCATTCACTCCGTTTGAACCACCAATTACAAATGTTATATTATCTTCATCTACATAAAGCTCTTTAAATTCTTCTGAATTTAGTTGTTTTCCACGTAGAGATAAATAGTAGACTTTCGAGTTTTTAGGGATTTTTTCTAAAATCATTTGAGTTTCTTTTTCGATTTTTAAATTAATATTTTCGATTTTTTGTTCCTTGATCTCAATTACATTTAATTTAGCAAAAAAATTAATTTTTTTAGCATAATCATCGAACAAAACTTTAAATTCTTTACTTAATGATCCAACAGCAATTAAATTAAGCTTCATTTATTTTTTATTTCTTCTTGTTTCGATGTGAAACATAAGCATTTGGATATCAGCTGGGTTGATTCCGCTAATTCTTGATGCTTGACCGATTGTTTTTGGATCAATTTGTTTTAATTTTTGTTTTGCTTCTGTAGCAATATTTAAAACTTCGTCGTAATCAATATCACTAGGTATTTTGAAATCTTCTAAACGCATCATTTTTTGTGCTTGAGTTTCTTGTTTTTTGATGTAACCATCTAGTCTAACCATAATGGTTAGTTCGTTTTTAAATGGAAAATCACCAAGTACATCAACAGCTTGAACGTCAGGACGAGCTACAACTTTTAATAAACTAACTCCATTTTCAATCCCGTATTTTTGAGCAAGTTCGCTTTTTGATGATAAGAAAGTCTTTGAAAGTTCTTCGATTTTTTCTTCTATAAGTTGATATTTAGCAACAACTTTAGCATAATCTGCTTCGCTAATTAAACCAACTTCATAACCATATTTAGCAAGTCTTAAATCAGGATTATCGTTTCTTAATAATAAACGATATTCAGCACGTGAAGTTAGCATTCTATAAGGTTCTTTTGTTCCTTTTGTAACTAAATCATCAATTAAAACACCTATATATGCGTCATGTCTTTTTAAAATTAGCGGTTCTTGATTTTCTAATTTCAAGGCAGCATTAATTCCAGCAATTAACCCTTGGGCAGCAGCTTCTTCGTATCCGCTAGTTCCATTAATTTGACCGGCTGTAAAAATGTTTTTAACCACTTTAGATTCTAAAGAAGGTGAAATTTGAAGCGGGTTAAGAGCATCATATTCGATTGCATACCCTCATTTTTGAATTCTACAATTTTGTAGCCCCGGAATAGTTCTTAACATTTTATCCTGAACTTCAATTGGCATCGAAGTAGACATTCCGTTAACGTAAATAATATCTCCTTCAACTGTTTCGGGCTCAAAAAAGACTTGGTGTCTATTTTTGTCTCTAAAACGCATTACTTTATCCTCAATGCTTGGGCAGTAACGAGGACCGATACCCTCTATTAAACCAGAGTACATTGCAGATTTATCGATGTTTTCTTCAATAATCTTGTGAGTTTCTTCATTAGTATAAGTTAAATAACAAGAAACTTGATCACTTATTTTAACACCTGAACGATTTGAAAATGAAAGAGAGCAGTCTTGAAGTTCTTCTTTTTCTACTTGTGAAAAATCGATTGAATCAGCATATACACGAGCAGGAGTTCCTGTTTTTAATCTTTGTAACTCAAATCCTAAATTAATTAGTGATTGACTAATTTTAGGAGTAGTTTTTTGATTATCAGGACCACTAATTGTAACGGTATCACCACGGAGAATTCTTGAGTTCATATATGTTCCAGTTGTAATAACAAGAACATTAGCATTAATTACTGTGCCATCTTCTAAAACAACTGCTTTAAACTCATTATTTTCGTTTGTTAGAATATTGGTAACAATTCCTTCAATTAGTGTTATATTTGAATGTTTTTCAAGATCTTCTAATATTAATTTTGAATATTTTTCTTTGTCAATTTGCGCTCTTAAAGCTCTTACAGCTGGACCTTTAGACTCGTTAAGCACTTTTATTTGGATCATTGCTAAATCACCATAGTAACCTTGAACACCACCTAAAGCGTCAATTTCACGTGTAATAATACCTTTTGCAGGACCACCAATCGAGGGGTTGCAAGGCATCATAGCTAATTTATTTAAGTCTAAACTAATTAAAGCTACTTTATGATTTTTGTTCCCTAATGCAAAAGCAGCTTCAACACCAGCGTGACCACCACCGACAACAATTGCTTCAAAATTTAACTCTTTTTTATTCATATTCATAGTATATTTAATTTTAAAACAAAAATACAAAAAAACAAATGTTTTTGTAAGCAAAACACTTGTTTTTCTATTTATATCCGAATCTAGTTAATGTTTTATCATCATCAATTCATTTGTTTGCTACTTTAACTTTTAAATTTAAAGTTGTAGGTATATCAAATTGATAAGCAATTTTTTTACGAGCAGCAATACCGATGTTTTTAATCATTTGAGCATTTTTGCCAATTACCATCCCTTTTTGAGAATCTTTTTTAACATAAATGATCGCATTTATTTCTAAATGGTCATCTTCTTCGTTAAATTCAACCACTTCAACAGCAATTGAATGCGGCAATTCTTGATGTAGACGGTTAATAGCTGCTTCTCTAATTATTTCTTTTGCTATGAAACGCATTGATTTATCTGTTACATAATCTTCATCATATTGTTTTTCACCTTCGTAAGCAAAAGTTTTTAACAATTTAATAAGTTCTTCGATTGAATTGTAATTTTCAATATCTGTTGAAACAATGTGTTTAAAGTTATATTTTTGTAAATCATCTATTTTTTCAGTTAATAAGTTTAAATTCTTTTTAATTTTACTTACTTTCGAAATAACAGCAATTTTATTATCAAAACCTTGGATTCTTTCAAGAATCATTTCATCACCTTTACCAAGTTTTTCATCTGCTGGTGTTAAAAAAAGTAAAACATCAATATTTTTAATTGAGTCATAAGCATTTTTATTAAGTGCTTCTCCTAACTTATTAAGTGGTTTATGAATTCCTGGAGTGTCTGTAAAAATAATTTGATAATTTTGATCTGTATATATCCCGGTTATTTGATCACGAGTTGTTTGTGCAGTATCTGTGACAATTGCAACATTATAACCTACTATAGCATTTAGTAATGAACTTTTACCAACGTTTGGTCTTCCTAAAATACTTGCGAAACAAATTTTCATAATTAAATTTTAATTTCTTCCATTCTAATTGAAAAAGGAACAAGTTCTTCCACTGTATTAATACGGATTTGTTTACCGTCGTTGCTATATTGATAAACTTTAGCATCTAATGGTAAAAATTCAGTCATAACTTGTCTGCAACCTGCACAAGGACTAATAATTTCGTTTTTACCACTAATTATGTGAATTTCTTTAAAACTACCTACTTTTCCACCGTAAGCTACTGAACCGAACATTGCGCTTCTTTCAGCACAAAGACCTGATGGATATGCTGCATTTTCAACGTTTACACCATAAAATTCTTTTCCTTCGTTGTCAACTAAAATAGCAGCTACAGGAAAATGAGAATAAGGTGAATATGAATATTTTAAAAGGTCTCTTAATTTTTCTACTTTTGTCATTTTAATGATCCTCTCTTGTTATTTTTAAAGGATTAAAAATATCATCAACAATTTTGTTCATTACTATTCTTTCATCTTCAAGTTCATGATCGTATCCTTTTAAGTGAACTAAACCATGAGTAAATAAATAGCAAAATTCTCTTTTAATAGAATGACCGAATTTTTTTGCTTGCTTTTCAACTTTATCTCAACAAATTACAAGTTCACCTAAATGGTAAAATGGTAAGCCGTCATAAAGTTGATCATCTCTAAAATCAAATGATAAAATATCAGTAACGTAATCTTTACCACGATATTCAAAATTGAGTTTTTTGATTTTTTGTGGCGAAACTATAGTCACATCTAAAATTATTGGTTTTTTGATTTTGAAATATTGAGCAAAGTTTTGGACAATCTGAAGCATTTCAGATTCGAAAATTATTGCCCTTTTAATTCGATTGTTGATATTTAATTCAATTTTGTTATTTTGCATACTATTTTAATTATATTAAATTAAAAAACGAATGACAAAAGATTAATAATAATTAGTTCTTTTTTAATCGAAATAGCGCACTCAATAAATTCCGTGTTTTTAGCTTCAAAGATGTTTCAAAGCGGTTCAGAATCAATAAAGATATTATTATTTTCAATTCTTGAGATTTGAAACGAAGATTCATAAAATAAATTATTGATTTGGAATCAAAAACTATAACTTTTTTCAAGATCTAATTTATTAAAATCAATATTTTTAATAATTAGCTCATCATTTTCTTTTTTAATTAGACATTTTTCATAGACATCTATTTCTCAAAAAAATAAAATCCAAAGCAAAAAGCAAATAGCTAAAATTAACAAAACACCAACGATTAT
This sequence comes from Mycoplasmopsis glycophila, assembly GCF_900660605.1. Taxonomy (NCBI): domain Bacteria; kingdom Bacillati; phylum Mycoplasmatota; order Mycoplasmoidales; family Metamycoplasmataceae; genus Mycoplasmopsis; species Mycoplasmopsis glycophila. The sequence continues at coordinate 537,684 of NZ_LR215024.1, forward strand.
TTCAAACAAATAGAATTTAACTGAGTTTAGATATCTCATACCTGTACCTTTTCTTCATCTTCAAAAAGATATCTTTGATTATGACTAATTTCAATCGTAATTGCTTTTTGGAGATGATTTTTAACAATATTTTTTAAAAATTCAAATTTTGAATGCTCAAAATTTTCAAAAGCTTCATCAAATACAACTACGTCATATTCAATCATCATAGTTTTTAAAATTTTTAGAAATTGCTGTTGACCTTGTGAAAGCGAATTAAGCGGAAGAAACAAATTATTAGGTAAAAGAAAGTCTTTTCAAATTTCAACCAACTGATTTATTTCTAAAAATTCTCAAAAACGATCTGGATTTTCTATATTTAGAAAGTCTAAAATGCTTAAATTTATATTGAGATAACTAGAATTTATTAAATACACTTTTTCTAAATAGCTTTTGTTTTGAAATATTTCCAAATCTTTATTATTGATTGAAATTTGACCTAGCTGATAATCCAATGTTCCTGTAATTAATTTGCAAAAAGTACTTTTTCCACTTCCGTTAGCTCCTTTGATAATTAAATGAGAATCAATAATTAGTTTTTCAATATTTAGTATTTCTTTGTAGCTATTTTCATATTTAAATTTAAGTTCTTTAATTTTAATTTGTTTGATTTTTTCATTTAAATTTCTTTGAGTGTTGTTGCTATGAGAATTTTGTTTTCAATTGAAGAAATTAAGCATTTCTAAATTTTTATTTCGTTCTGATAAACTTATAAATAATTCTGGTATTGATTTAATCGGTCTAGTAAGCAAGCTTGCTCCTGTCATAAAAAAGATTAAATCATTAAATGTTAAATTGCTGTTTCAAATTTCGTATGTGCCAATGAAAATAATTAGAAATGGGAATAAGTATTCTAAAAAATGATTAAAACTACTAAAGTTGATACTAAAGAAGCTAAAACCTAAAATTTGCTCTTCTAATTTATTATTTTGTTCTTGAAGTTTGGATAGTTGTTGCTTTAATAAGTAGAAATTAGGTTCAGTTTTTAAAACTTCATAGTAACAGTTAAATAAGTTATCTTGAATTTGTGATTCTAAAATCAGCTCTTTGTATTTTTTATCATAAAAAAGCTTGTTGTAAAAGCCTAAAATAAGGCAAGAAAAACAATAAACTACCAAACTCAACATTAATATCGAATTTAATTTATAGAGTATAAAAACAGCTAAACAAATCGAAATTATTGCATTGATTAAATTAGGCATAAAAGTAACATTTAATTTAGAAAGTTGCAAAATTGCATTAAACCGATTTTTCATTTCTAACGATGAAAAAACATTCAAATATTTTCGATTAAGAGTTGAAAGGTTATTAATGAAAATTTTTCAATATCTAAAGTTTGTTTTAATTATGATTTTATTTTCATATTTACCAACTACTATTTTGACAAGAATTGACAAAATTAATACAAGCAAAAATACACTCAAAGTAAATCAAAGATGGTTATTTGCTTGGTAAGGAATTACTTTTGAAATTAAAAATTTGTTTAGATAAGGAATTAAAAACATCAATAAATCAGCAACCAAATAACAAACAAGAATGATGAAATGTTGCTTTGTAATAGTAAAGTTTCTTTTTAGTAACGAATCTGATTCTTGCTCATTTTGGTTGGAAATCTTTTTATCTGTGCATTTTGATAACTTTTCAAATGAGATTAAAACATTTAAATAAATACTCAAAAAGTCCTTGTAATTCTTTTTTAAATTACCTTGAGCTGGATCATAAAAAGCAACAATTCCGTCTGAAATACTTTCGATAACGACCATGTGTGTTTGTTCAACATTTTTAACAATTGCAGCTATTGGAAAGCATTCTTTATCAAGTTTTAGTAGCTGCTCAAAGTCGCAATTTCAAACATCTATTTCAAGGTTATATATATTACTAATTCTTTTTAATTCCTCTAATGAAATACCGTTTTGATTAAACACTGCTATTTTTTTAAGTTCATTGATGGAAGGAGGAGAAAGTTTTTCTTTCTCAAGAAAATAATTAAGAACATAAAGTGAACAATCTAATTTGTCATATTGATTTTTCTTCATACCATTAAGTAGATAAAAAAATTGTAAAAATGTACAAAAAAAGAACACAATTTGTTATATCAGCAAAAAAAGTTTATAATTTAATAACCTACTTAAAAAGTATAGAAGGAGTAAAACATGAAAAAAGTGGTAGCGCTAGCTAGTGACCATGCAGGTTTCAAACTAAAACAAGAATTACAAGAATACGTAAGAACATTAGGGTATGATACAATAGACCTTGGGCCTTCAACTGATACTAATCCTGTGAGCTATGCAGACGCAGGAAAAGAGCTTGCTGAATATATGGCATCAAGAAAACCTGATTTTGGAATCGGAGTTTGCGGAACAGGATTAGGAATTTCTTATGCTCTGAACAGACACAAAGGAATCAGAGCTGCTCGTATTACTACACCTGAAGACGCACATCTTGCAAAACAACACAATGATGCAAATGTAATTGTATTTGGTGGAAGACAAGTTAGTTTTGAACAAGCAAAAGAAATGGTTGATGAATATATCAAAACTCAATTTGAAGGTGGACGTCACATCGCTAGAATTAAAGAATTAGATGAACAATAATTATTAAAGCTATTTGATCTTTATTTCAAATGGCTTTTATTTTGTTAAAATATAGTTTATTCATTATCAAAGGAGTAAAATGACTAAAAAACAAAACACTAAAAAAAGAAGTAAAAAAGGTACATCTTGACTAATTTCTTCACTTACTTTACTAGTTGCGCTAGGTGCAGGTGGTTATTCAGCATATCATTACTTATATAAAAATAAAACAAACACTCAAAAAACTAATAGTTCTGAATCACAAGTTCCTAACCCAACTACCGTAAATGGAAAACTAGCACTGGACCCTAACAAGATTAGATTAATGAATTGAAATATTCTTAATTTTGGTGGAAATAATGATTCTAAAGTGCTTTTACCTAAAATTAATAACATCGCTAAAGCAATTTTATATTCAAATTCATCCGTTGTTGGTTTTACTGAAATAAACTATATTAATCCTAAAGATAGAAAAACCAACGTAGTTGAGAGTTTAGAAAATCTTCAAAAATTATTAGGTGAAAACTGAAAATTTATTTACAGTGATGATGCAGTTAACCCAAAAATGCCTAACTCTAAAGAAAATTATGCTATTTTCTATGATTCATCAATTATTAAATACGAAGATTACAAAGAAAATATCACAAAAGATAACTTGTATGCTAGAGCGCCATTTCTTGCTAAATTTAGTGTTAAAGAAAACAATTATCAGTTCTATTATGCTATAGCACACTTTGATGCGCCTGGTGTTAATACAAATAATGGAGAAACTAAAGATTCAGTGTATACAGAAAATGGAACACAAGAAATTAAAGAAGCTAAAGAGGTTTATGAATATATTTTCAAACCTAAAATGAATGATAATATTGATATTATTTTTGCCGGTGATACAAACCTAAAAGCAAAAGCTAATGAAATTTTTGAATCATTTTCAAAATACGGAATCCAAGATGCATATGTTGATTTTAAAAACCGTCTTAATGATGCTTGATATAACACTTCATTGAGTGTGACAGATGCACAAGGAAATTACAAACGCAAGTATGCTAATCCATATGATAAATGATTATTTTTTGATGCTAATGATACAAATATCACAGTTAATGGAAATGCTCCTTACAAAATCGATATTGTTGGTTTATACAACGAAGGAATTTGAAATAAGCGAGAAGATATTAAAATTTGAAAACAAAACAATATTAAATTTAAAGACGAAACAGACTTAACTTTAGCAAGAAAAGTAAGTGATCATGCACCAATTATTTTAGATATTAAGTATAAATAATCTTAAAAGCAACATAACAAAGGAATTATCCTTGTTATTGTTGCTTTTTCTTTTTGTTTGTAATAAAATTTAAATATGAAAAAGACACCATTAAATTTCAAGAAAATCTTAATATTTTTAATTCAATTATTTATATTTAGCTCAATAATAGCTGGTTTTGTTATTTTAATGCAAAGAATTAATGTTTTATATAACTGATTCTTTCTAGTTTTTTTATATGTTATTAATGTTGTTTTTGTATTTATTATTTATTATCAAAAAAGACAAACTAATGCTAAAATAAGTTGAATTTATCTTATTTTGCTCTTTCCAGTAATAGGTCACATTTTATTCTTAACTTTTGGTCTTATTTTTGTAAATAAAAACGAAATCAAAATATTAAAAAGAAAATCTTATGATCTTAAAAAATATCCAGAATTAATTAGAAAAAATAACTCTCGCTTTTTAGATGATCTTTCTAAAATTAATAATGGAGTTGTTTTAGCAGGAAATATAGAACTTTTTCCTGAAGGTTATCGTTTTTATGAGGTTTTAATTGATCAAATCAAAAATGCTCAAAAAAGCATTTTTATAGTATCTTATATCATTAAAAAAAGTGAAATTTCAGAAGAAATTATGTCATTATTAACTGCAAAACTTGAAGAAGGTGTCGAAATTAAGTGACTTGTAGATGATTTTGGTTGCACATTTTCGCAAAAGAGAGCTCTTAATAAATTAGCCAAAAAAGGTGCTCAAATTGCTTTTATCGGAAAAATATATTACCCTTTAATTCATTCAAAAAGCTTTAGCCGTAACCACCAAAAATTTGTGATTGTAGATTCTGAAATTGTTTTTTCTGGAGGAAACAACATTTCGGATGAATATGCATCACTCAGTAAGAAATATGGACATTGAATTGATCTTAATTATATGATTCAAGGTGCATATGTAAATTCTTATAATATGCATTTTATGCAGTTTTGAGAAATTGTGACAAATCAAAAAATTGAAATTGATTCTCATATTAATTCAAAGATTGAAATTGAACAAAAAAATAAAAATAATTTAATCTTGGTGTCAGATTCACCTTCGTTAGATTATTCGGAAGCTGAATTCTTTTGGCTTAAAATGATTAGTGATGCTAAAGAAGAAATAATGATCGCAACTCCATATCTTTCTTTAACCAATTCTCTTGAAAAACAAATAATTTTAGCTCTCAAAAGAGGTGTTAAAATCAAAATTTTCATTCCTGGTCTACCTGACAAAAAAATGGTTTATAAAGTTACACTTCAAGAAGCTCAAAACTTAATGAATCACGGGCTTGAGCTGTACATTTTTAAAAATAGCTTTTTACACACAAAAATGGGTGTAATAGATCAAAAAGTGGCATGAGTAGGAACCAATAATATGGATAGCAGAAGTATGTTCAGCCAGTATGAAACCATGGATGTTTTTGAAGGCGAACAAGTTAATGAAGTTGTCCAAATCTTTAACTGATATAAACAATTTTCAATTCACTTTCAAAGAGGTGATGAAATTATGCCTAACCGCACATTCTTTAATAAATTTCTTGCTAATTGAACTAAACCACTCATTTAATTTTATTGATAAGCAAACCTGTCTTGGGTTTGTTTTTCTTTCCTTTCAAAGTCGATTTTAAGCAAAATATGTTAAAATATTTATAGTATAACTATAAATAGCTAAATATTTGAAGAATTTATAGTTTTTTTATTCAATTTGAAAAAGAGGCGAAATGAAATTATCAATTATTTCTTTAATTAGTAGTTACGCAAAAGATGTTGAGTCTTTTTTAAAAGATTTAAAAGAGCAAACAAATCAAGAGTTTGAAGTTATTTTGTGTATTAACAAGAATATCGAATCTAAAAAAATACTAAATTTAGTTGCTGAATATTCAGAGTTCTTTGAAGGAAGATTAATTGCTATTTTTAACACTAGAACTAAATCATATCAAGATAATCTTTTAAATGCTTTCAATGTATCGCGTGGAAAATTTGTCTTAACATTAAATTCAGAGTCTAATTTAAAGAAAAATTATGTTGAAAAGATGATCGAAAACGCAGAGCGAGAAGATGTTGATGTTTTAGAGTTTAAACCTAGAATTGTTGGTACAACTAGATTTAAACCAAAAGCTAGAATTACACCTAACATAAAAATGAATGTTGCAGAAACTCCTTTAATCTTTGCTTATAGTTTTCCATTTATCTTCAATAAAATTTTCAAAAAGTCTTTAATTAAAAAGATTTGCAATCAAAAAATTAAATATACAAACGACTCAAAACTTTGCACAATGGTAAATTATCTTTTACTAATGGAAGCAAAAACTTATACATATTTAGACTTTAGAATTTATCGTGAATATTTTGATGCAGATATGTGATTTAATTCAAATAACTTTTTAAATACGATGAAAGCTATTGAACAAATTTCTGAAGAGAAAAATTTACATATCAAAGAAGAAATCAGATATGCAACTTATTATTTACTCAAAATTTTAATTTCTGGATTTTTTATCGAAACAAGTTACTTGCATAAAACTCTCAAATACTTGAAAAACTCTGAAATTAACTATACCCGTAATAAAAAATTAATTGATAAACATAAGAATTTAGTTGTAAAACTAGAAAATACAGCTGATTTTAGAAATTTAAGAAACCAAAATATTTACATGCTAATCCAAAATGAAGAGACTTGCTTACTTAATAAGTCTATCAATAAAATAGTAGTAGAAAAAATACTAGAAAAATTAGAATAAAAATGCTTTATAAAAACAGTAATTTTTGAAAAAGACTTCTTTCAAATTTAATTGATTTAACAATCATATTATCTTTCTTTTTTGGATCATTCTTAATTGCATGAAACACAAAAAACGAAACTAGGTGAATAAAAAATGAAATCATTTTTATAACACCTTTTATTTTAAATATCATCTTCATTTCATTTTATTGAATCTTTTTACCATGATTAACAAATGGTAAAACAATTGGAATGATGATATTTAAAATAAAAATCATCAACTCTTCTAAAACAAGAATTAAATTGATAACAATGATTAAAAGAAACTATTTACTTACTTTCCCTTTGTTGTTTGTCTTAATTCTTTTTATTTCAAGTGTTTACTACTATCACATTGATGAGAATTCTTTTTCAATTAAGACAGATTACTTTTGACAACAGTTCGTTTACAAAAGTGTAATCTCACTAAATAACATTTTTCTCTTCGTTAATACAATTGGTTTTCTTTATATATTTTTAAACGATAAAAGAATTTCGCTGATAGACCTGGTTTCAGATTCTAGAATTGTTGATGATAAAGTTATTTTCATTCAAAATAGTCAAAAAGAGAATAAATTATTACCTTTTTACAATCACAAAAAAGAATTTGAATTTTATAATGATTTTGACCAAATTTAGCAGGAGGTATTCATAATGCTAAAAAAAATTAATTTACTTGCAGATTTGAACGAAAAACAAAAAGCTGCCGTTGAGTATTTTGATACACCACTCCGTATTATAGCAGGAGCAGGAACAGGTAAAACAAAAGTTCTTACCAGAAAAGTTGCTTACTTAATTAACGATTTAGGAATTTCACCAAATAATATTTTAGGTGTTACCTTTACAAATAAAGCATGTAATGAGATGATGGATCGGATTTCGAATTATATAAATTCAAATGATGAACAAAAAGTTCAAATTTATACTTTCCACTCTTTTTGTGCTAAAGTTTTAAGAAAACACATTAGAGCACTTGGTTTTCATAAAGATTTTTTAATTATTGACGAAGTTGATCAAAAACAAATTCTTTCAGAAATATATAACAGACTAGGTGTTTCAACCAATGAAATTAGTTATAAAAATATGATTCAATATATTTCTTGAGCAAAAAGCTTCGATCTTTCTCGCGAAGAGTTAGCAGATAAGCTCAAGCAAGATCACAATGATTTAATCCCCACCATTTATCAAAATTATCTTAACGAACTTGCAGCTAAAGGTTCAGTTGATTTTGATGACTTAATCATCTACACTCACATGCTCTTTAAACAAAGACCTGATATAGCAGAGCAATATAAAAAACAATTTTCATATATTTTAATTGACGAATTCCAAGATACTTCAGTTAAACAATATGAAATTATAAAAGCAATCGTTGGTGAAAATACACATTTAACAATCGTTGGAGATCCTGATCAAACTATTTACAACTGACGTGGTGCAGATGTTAATTTAATTTTGGATTTTGATAAAGATTATCCAAACGCAAAAACAATAGTCCTTGATATTAACTATCGTTCTACAAGAGAAATTTTACAAGCAGCTAACAATTTAATCAAACACAATAAAAATAGATTCCATAAAGATTTAATTACAAATCAAGAATCAGGTGAACCGATTGAATTTTATCACGGTTTTAACGTCGAAGCCGAAGCTAGATGAGTTGTACAAAAAATCAACGAGCTTAAGAAGCAAAAAAATCAACTTAAAAATATTGCTATTCTTTATCGTTCAAATTACTATTCAAGACCTTTCGAAGAAGCGCTTATAAACGAGGGAATCAATCATAAGATTTTTAATGGTACAAAATTCTTCCAAAGAAGTGAAATTAAGGATGCTATTGCTTTCTTAAGGGTTTTGGATAATGGCCAAACAGTTGCGCTCGAGAGAATAATTAATGTACCCTCAAGAGGAATTGGCGCAGCTAATTTACAAAAATTATCTGAATACGCAAAATCAAAACAAAAAACTTTATTCAATTGTTTAAAAGAAGATATTAAAACATTACCCGTTGCTCCAAATCTAATTTTAAATAGTATTTATCCATTTGTAAAAACTATTTTGCAATATCGAACTCTACTTAAAAAGAAAACACAAAAAATTCATGTTATTTTAGATTCTTTCTTGCAAGAAATTAGTTATTACGAACACATTGAGGACAATAAAAATCTTCGTGGTAGCGCAGTCGATAATGTGAAAGAGTTAATTAATTCGATCCAAACTTGAGAAGCTAAAAACCCAGACAAAACAGTCGAAGATTATTTAAATATGGTGTCACTTCTTAGTGTATCTGATGAATACGACAACATACCAAATTATGTTTCTTTAATGACAATTCACTCTTCAAAAGGACTGGAGTATGACAATATTTTCCTTGTCGGACTTAGTGAAGGTGTCTTTCCAACTATGCGTGCTCTTGACAGTACAAAAAGTAAGAAAAAAAATAACTTATCAGAAGAAATGGATGGTTTAGAAGAAGAAAGAAGACTTGCTTATGTTGCTGCTACAAGAGCAAGAAAAAAATTATTCGTTAGCGATGCTCGTGGAAAAATTATTGGAACCGAAATTATCAAAGAACCTTCTCGTTTTATAAAAGAAATGGGAATCGATATCAATAAGGTTATTCTATATAACTCACACACTGAAATGGACGATTTAGAAGAACAAAACGAAGAAGTTATTAAATCATTACATAAGAACATCATTGTTGGTGACATTATTAGCCACGTTGTGTTTGGAGAAGGTGAAGTTATTGATGTTAATTCAAACGAGATTGTGGTTGAATTTGTTAAAAACAAAGATGTCAAAACACTTAATAAATTTCACCCATCAATTAAGGTAATTTCAAAATAATGATTATTTTATTATTTATTTTAATAATTCTTTTTTTCTTGCTCATTTGTTTAGGTTTAATTGTTCTTTCGTTTTTCTTTGATTTTAGAGATTCTTCTGGAATTATTCTTTTTAAAATTGATTACAACAACAAAAGAGTAATCCGTCTAAATGAAAAATACCATTTTTTATCAACCATTTTTGATTCGAAAAAATCTAAATTTGATATTTATTCTTTTATTTCGCTTCAAGATTTTTTAAATTTTATAGCACCTAATGATCGAAACAAGATCGAAGAATATCTTGCTAATCAAGAAAAAAGAAAAGCTGAATATAAAATTAGAGTTAATACAGAGTATGTTAAAGAATTAAATTTTTTCGAAAAAATTCTTGTTTGATTTGACAAATCAATTTTGAATAACACACCTTATAAGCTTACAATCCATCCGATTGAAAATAATGAATATGTCTGCTCGATTAAATGAATTAAAAAAGGTAATCATTTACAAAATAAAAAATTAACAAAAATTAACAATGACAAAGATATTAAGCTTGCAAATGAATCATTAGTAATTTCATTCGCTTTAAATCCACATTATTACATCAATAATATTGATGAAAAAGATTTATTAGAAATCGCAAACAACTTTGGTCTCACAAGTAATAAAATCAAATATTTCATCCGCGAAGGAATGCTCTTTTTTATTGTTAAAAGTTACAATACAAGATATCACAAAAACTTACAAGAGCAAATTGTCTTCTTAAATCAAAATAGTTTTATTTCAAAACATTTTATTGCTGCAACATATTTCTTGCACACTAAAGTAAAGGAGCAAGACAATATTGAACAAATTTTAATTAAGTCGAAATATTGTTTATTTAACATTTTAGCTAATGATCAAAACGAGCATATCACTGATTATTTAAATGTGCCAAATGATATTATCATCTCCCCAGAGTTTCGCTTATTTGTGTCTAATTTAGAAAAATACACAAATGCTAACTTTAATCAAACAAATTTAGAAGTAGATTACTCAAATTTAATTAGTTACGAATCACGAAGAATGTCAGATTTAGCAATTTTAAAAACCAACATCGCCAATTTAGAGAAAGAGTGAAATGATTTTTTTGCTAAAATACCTTCTTTAAATTTCTTAAATGAAGAAAAGCAACTTACTTTTATTAAACATGCTCACGGAATTTTGAAAAGTAAAATTTCAATTAGTGATACACTAATTAAAATTTCACAAGAAGTGTTTTTAAACAAGAAGTTCCATAGTCAAAATCTTTCACCAATTTGTTTGGTTTATGCTTATAACAATATGTTTGATTACGAAAAACTGAAAAATAAAATAGCTAAAAACTACTTAAATAAAATTCCAACAGCGTTATATATTGATAAAATTGATCATCCGCTTTTTAATGTAATTAATACAACCAAGTTAAAAGCGATTGTACTCAGCGAGAATATCTCAAAACAGATTTATGATACCAAAGTGTTCTTCGACTGCATTAACGTCGTTAGATTGGCTAAAAACAATGATATTAAGCTCATTTACGAAAATCCATTAGATAATTTAGACCCTGAAATAATACAAAAAGCAGAAGTATATATTGCTTATTACACAAAGGACAAAACAACACAAGCAAAAACAAAAGTACGGAATTAACTGTTTGGTATTTGTTGGATTTTCATTTGCATTGCAACTTGAATACCAAAGAACATAAGAAAAAAGCATGACTATGCTCATTAAACTATGACACGAAATATGGACAAAACCATGTTTCGTTTTTTTATACATTTAGAGAGGTCATAATGAAACAATTAAAATCACATCAATGATTAGAACTCTTCAGTAGTTACGAAGATTACAAAAAGAATTTAATATCCAAAAATGATTTTGAGCTGAAATATTATTCAATCAGAGGTGTTAGCTTTTTTGATAAAAGGTTCTATGAGGTCAAAAAGTATTTTATGCACAAATATAAAAGATATAATTTAGGTATGTTAAATTTAGAATCCCAAACAGGTAAATCTCCAAAAAAAGGTAAAGGCACAGGTAGACATAGAAAACCAAAAATTACTCCTATTGAAATTGTAAAAAAGGAGTGAGAAAAAATGCCAAAAGAACAATTGATTGAAATTTTAGAAATTTACAAAGACTCTTTTGATAGAAATAATATTGATGTTGATATTTCTAAAATTAAAAAATCATCAGTTTCTACAAGAAAATTAGCTATCTTTTTTAACAAATCTAAGTCAACAATTCATAATATAAAAACTAAAGAACAACGACCAAGAAAAAGAGTTGTGAATAACAAATATGATCAATTGATAATTGATTCATTTAAGAAAAACAAATGTTTGTATGGTAGAAAAAGATTAGAAATTTACATTAGAGAAAAATATCAAATAGATCTAAATTATAGAACCATTGGTAGAATCATGAAAAGATTAAATTTGTTTTGTTTAATTAGAAGAAAAAGAAAAGATAGAGAAAAAAAGAATACAAACGTTCAGTTTATCGACCTAGTAAATCGTGATTATCATGGACAAAAAAACCAAATAATTGCCACCGACGTTACCTATATTCCGTCACCAAAAGATTGCGAAAATAATTTTGTTTTTTTATCTATTGCTATTGATCATAAAAGCAAATTCATTGTTAACTACAACCTTTCAAAAAGAAATGATTTAGATCTTGTGATGAAACATATGTCTCAAATAAGATTGAACAAAAAATGAATTGCTCACTCTGATCATGGTTTCCAATATTCTTCAAAAATTTATGTTGATATAGTTCGAAAAAATAATGGGGTCATTTCTATGAGAAGGGTAGGAAAATCTTTAGATAATAGAGAAGCAGAATATTTCTTCTCAATTTTAAAATCAGAATGTTTAAACTTAATAGATATTGCAAAACTTACTTTTGAAGAGCTAAAATCGTTAATCGATAATTTTGTTCTTTGATACAATAACGAAAGAATTCAATCTATTTTAAATTGAAAAACACCTCAAGAGTCTTGAGGTGCATTAATAAAATAAACTTTTGTCCAATTTTCGTGTCCTAGTTTACATGCTTTTTTTATTTTTGTTGCTCCGGAGATTATACTCAAGCAACCAAATGCGCCTTATTTTTTTGGTACATTTAGTTTTATTTCTTGATTATTTATTTAGCAAACTTTCAATTTTTGTCTCAATTCACCTTGTAAATTCTTGAAGTTTATCAGTAATTTCATCGTCAAAACGATCTTTGATTGGAGAATCAATATCTAAAACTCCATATAGCTTGTCATTAACAATAATTGGAAGTACTATCTCTGATCTACTATTAGCATCACATGAAATATGTCCTGGAAATTGATGCACATCTGGTACAACCACAACTTCTTTAGTGGTAGCTGCGTGTCCGCAGACTCCTTTGTTAAAAGGAATAATTGAGCAAGCTACTTTACCTTGAAAAGTATGTAAGTATAAAGTTTCGTCTTCAGCTAAATAATAACCAACTCAGTTAAGGTTTTCAACTGTGTCATTAATATAAGCAGTTGAATTTGAAAGTAATGAATTTACATTAATTTCGTCGTTTAATAAACTAATATATTCTTGTTTTTTCATTGAATTATTATAACCAAAAAATGCAATTTTTACTTAAAAAAAGTCCATTTTTTACACTTTTTCATATTTAACGTAAATTAAGAAAGTAAAAAATGCAAGACCAAGTCTTATGATAAAACAACGAAAGAATTTAATCAACGTTAAATTAAAAAAACACCTCAAGAGTCTTGAGGTGCTTTAGCAAATTAAACTTTTTGTCCACTTTTTGTGTTCAAGTTTAAGGTTATTTTGCTATATTTACATATTAAAAATAAAAATAATGTTTTATATATTTTCGTTTGTAACTGGTTCTTGTGGTTTTTTAGAATCATTTAAAATTGCAATAAATTCTTTTTCATCTGTTTGGTCGATTATAAATGAAACAAACAATTGTTTGCCAAAAATATTTGATGTTGGTCATTTTATTTTTAAAGGAGAATTATCCACAATAATAATATCAGACATTTTGATTAGTTTTTTTCTTTTTGTGATTGCGTTTTTAAGGTAGAATGTGTAATCTTCATTTATAACCATCACCCTAGTTGCTAATTCTATTATAGAAAGAATAAATAAAATTATAAAAATCAATACTCCAACGAATATATATCAAAAATATTCTAATCAAACAAGAAAATAAGTTGTTCCATTAAAAAAAGCTTCCAGTCTGATAATATTAGTAATATTCACTCCTTTTATATAACCATAATACAAATATTTTATCTCTAAATAAAATAAGAAAATTACAATCATAGCAACGACGAAAAGTGAAAAAAGCATTATTCAATGTTTTGGGTTATTTATTTTTATTGTTTTCATTTAAAAACCTCTTATATTTTATAGACATTAAAATTATATATATATATATATATATATATATATATACGCACATATTTAACAAACACTAACGCACTTGAAATTATATTAAACACACATAAACCCGTATTGACGCAACGGCAATAACACTACTAAATACCCGAAGCGAGAAAGCTATAAAATTTGTCGATAGCAATTTTATAGCTTTCGAGCTTACTTATCTTGTGTGGTCATTAGTAAGGAGATGAGGGTTTATGTGTAATTATCTAACTCCCTTTATACTTTCATTATACAACCAAATAAATAAAAACACTACACAAAAGAAATAAAAACACTTATTTATTAAGACATTTACATAAAGAAATAAAGACATATACTCTAATAATATACTAATTTAGTTATAGTACTAATATGTATAACTAAATATATGTATGTAGTGTAATACTTTATAAAAGCTTTAAGCTTTATAAAGTATTACACATATGATTAGTATATATATTAAGAAAAATACCACACAAAAACAAAAAACAAAGCAAATAAAAAAACTTTATTTCTTTTGTTCTGCTTATGTTTAGGGTTAAAATAAGAATGAGCGGGGCGTTGTTCTGTTCTCCGCGTGTGTGAACTTATTTTAATTTTGTTCATTTAATTGTTATTATTGTTTTATCTTTCAATAAGTTTTATTATCATTCATTAAGCTTTTATAATAAAGCTTCTCCTTTCTGTACTGGAATTTATTAGATTTCGATCAATTTATATTTATGAAGGACTATTTACCACTTTCTAAATTAATTTATTTTATATAATGATAATTAACCCCCTTACTATGTAAGGGGGTTTCTTTATACTTGAAAAAAATTTCTTGACTATTCTTGAAAACTTGTTATGATATTTATGCTTTGAAAATGAGTTCGTGAACAGAACACGAACCAAGTTTATAAATAAAAATGTTAAAGACATCGAACCCTTTAATGTTTTTGTTAACATTTATATATTTTTGTTTATTTCTTTTATTAGACTTTTGGATTCATATTTTTATATAGCAAAAATAATAAATATTAACACTAACGTTATAGCGGCGTTAGTGTTTTTATTTATTCTTTTGAAGCATTTAGGTAGCGTAATGGTATAAAAAAAAGCGGTAGCCGCTTCACTAAAA
Organism: Mycoplasmopsis glycophila; assembly: GCF_900660605.1. Lineage (NCBI taxonomy): Bacteria > Bacillati > Mycoplasmatota > Mycoplasmoidales > Metamycoplasmataceae > Mycoplasmopsis > Mycoplasmopsis glycophila. Next base: position 552,749 of record NZ_LR215024.1, read on the forward strand.
TCGAACCATGAGCGACTACCTAAAAATATTTTAACATATAAAAATTATTGAACAAAGGAAAAAATAAAATGAAATATATTTATTCGTTAAATCATTATGAACCTAAAGAGTTTGCGGAATTTTATTTATCAAGTCAAGAAGTAAAAAACAAGGAAACCGCAAGAATGGTAAAGGTAGCATTTAACAAATTCCTTTTACCTGGTTATATTGTTGATATTGATTATATTAACAACGTTAAAACAAATTTAGCTAACAAAAATAACCCTAACTATGTTAGAACATTAACAACAATTATAAAAACATTCATTAAGACAATCAACAAGCGTTTTTCAATGAATTTAGCAGAGTGAAATATTGAGCTACCTGATAAGATAGACACAATTAAAAAGAGCCTTTCAATCAAGGAACTTGACCAGTTTTTTGAAATTCTTAAAAGCAAAGGAAGTAAGGAACTACTCTTTTATATCACTTTCCTTTATCACAATCAAGCAAGAAGCGAAGAGTTCTTTAAAGTGTTTGAAGAAGATAAGTTTTTTTGAATAAATGAAGTAAGTAGCTACGGGACAATAACAAGAGCAGTAAAGGGCGGAGAAAATAGATACTTTATCATTCCAAAGGAATACGCACAAACATATAAAAAAGAGTATCAATCATTAAAGAAAAATAGCAACGATATCGAAGCACTTAAAAGAAAAATGAGAATGCAGCTCGATCGTTTTGCTAAAGCTTTCATTTATACCCTTGAAGATTGAAACCCTAACAGCAAAATCACAACTCACATATTCAGACACTCAAAAGCTACCAACGCGTATTATCTAGGGGTAGATCCTAATAAAATTAGTGCGAGTTTAGGACATAGACCAGGAAGCGAGACGGTATTTAACCATTATATTAAAGTCGATCAAACTTATAAGCTTGAAGCTTGAAAAGAGCTTAACGAAGCACCACAAATTAAAGAAGTATTAACTAAATCACAAGAACAACACATAAAAGAATTAACGCAAACAATAGAAAGATTTAGCAAAAGAGAAGCGGAAACATTAGAAAGTAATAAGTTTCTTAAAAACGAACTTGATAAGTTAAGACAAGAACAAAAAGAGCAAAAGAAGGAAGCGGAGCAACTTTATAAGCTTGTAAGGGACTTAACTAATATACTTGAAAATACTTCTGATTATAAACAAATAAAAATTAAAAAGCACCTTGAACGTATACATCAAAAAACTGAAAATATTAAAGCAAGGTCGGAACACTTTTAAAAACAAAGGACGGTAAAAATATGCTCAAAATGAAAAGATTAGAATGATATAAGGAGCGTTTTAATTTCAATATTAGTAGGTTAATCATTGATATAGATAATTTAACATATGCTAACCCGAAAACTATTAACGGACGGGTTACTGTATTAGAAGCACCTTTTTTTAAAAAAGAAGTAGGACAAAAAATTTATGTAGTTTGTCAGATACTCAAAGAATGAGCGGAAGAAGAAGAGTTAACAGAAACCGAAATAACATTAATTGAAAAATATAAGGGGGAACTGAAAAACATTACAGCAAACTGCCCGCAACCATACAGGGCGGAAATTGAGCTAGTTTATAAAATGTTTTTCTTTTAATTATGAAATTAGCTACAAAAAAATTATCTACGAATAAATTAGCTACGAATAAATTAAACAAGTTAAACGAAGAGATAAGAACACTTAAAAACATAGCTTGAAAAATAGAACATAAGAACAAGAAAAAGCAAGAGTATAACGCTCCCGACGACTTTGCTAGTCCGGAGTTTAAAGAAATATTAATTCGTTTAAGCTTTTTAAAAGATTTAAGGGAGTTTGACACTGATAGCGATGCGTATACTTTTATTAATGCTTGATATATCAATTACCAGACATTATTTCAAATAATGGCCAAGTTTAATAGTATTTCAATACTAATGGAGAACAAAGAGACAAACGCAGAACTTGAAGACGATAAAAAATTTCTTTTATGAAGTCTTAAACTCATTGAAAAAACTTTATTAAAACATACACAATATTTAAAACTATTTAACAATTTTAAAAATTAAGGGGTACATCATGACAAGAGCAGAAAAAGAATTAATTTTAGCAAAAGTAGAACAAATTAAAAGAGAATTTCAAAAATATAAATATTATTCACTATACAAATTAGCTAAAGAAAGAGATAAACAAAAATAATGTCTAAAAATTCATTTTTAACAAAGGAAAAGCTTTCTTTTGTAGACGTTACTATTGGAAAGCTTAAAAAGGAATATATAAAGAAATATAAGCACTTATTATATGAAATATACGGGTATATTTGGGGAGTTGAAGCATATCACCACAGTCACGATATAGTTAGATATGACTTTAAATATAGCAGCATAATAAAACAAAAGATTTCGACGGAGTTAGAAATAAGACAAATGATTTTTGACGAAACACAAGACCAGAGCGAGAGAATGAAAAAATATATTGAATGAGCTGCGGGAGCACATTTCAATACAGTAATTCCAGAAACTCCGGGGTGACAAATTAGGTTCTACCATATTTGAACACCCGAAGAACTTGAACGTCTTAAAATGAATTTAATTCTTATATTATTCGGGCTTAAGAAAGACGAAAGGGAACATCTTAATATTTATATGATACCTTGGTTCTTTCTTGAAAGAATAAGAGAGATACTCCACAATTCAAAAACGCCGGAGAATGCTCAAAAACTCGTCATAGAGCTATTCAAAACAACAAGAATAGAGAAAGTTATAACACAAGACGATTTCGAGAGTTTAAAAGCGCTTATAAAGACATTTATAAAGTAATATGAAAAAAATAAAGTTTCCAAATTTAAACGAATTAGGTTTATCAGTTAAAAACATACTCTGGGAAAATGACTTCAAGAGTATTGACGAATTTAAAGCATATAAAAACAGTTTAATAATAAATAAACTTTATGAATGAAACCAAAAGAGAAAGACCATTCAAGCAGAACAATTCAAGGAATATTGCGACTATGTTTTTAAAATATGATTTGAAAACTACCAAAGGGAGAAGCAAGTAAAAACATTAATTGAAAAAAATAGCTCCTTAATGGTTAGGGTCTCGAATGATTGAGAAGATGCCGTAAAGGGCGTTGATTTGGTTGCTTATAATGAAAATGAATTATACTTCATTCAAGTAAAACCAAACGCTAACGCGCTCAATATATGAGATACTAAAACATTTGTTGAATATTCCAAAGAAAGAAAAGCAAAAGCAATTTGCTTATATTTAGAAAATGGTAAATGAATAATGAAAAGACCGGGTTAATTTACCCGGTCTTATTTTTGTGTTTGCTTTTGATTATTTGCCTAATAACCTTTTTATATTGTTTTTTTTGGCGTCGTCTATTTCTGTGCTTTCGATATAGAACAGAAAAGCCGTGTCTCCCTTTCGTTGTTGATCTTCTATCTCTTGAATGCTCTTTTTCATTTCGCGTAGCTCTTGAAGCACTCAATCAAGTTTTTCGTTTGTCTGGTTATTGATGTTTATGTTATTGCTATTTTTGTTGTTAGGTTCCTTTTTAGAATTAATAAGTCACTTGATAGTAAAAAACAAAATTACACAAAGCGCACCCACGCCCCCGCTAGCTAATATTCTAATTGCTTCGTTCATTTTCTAATTCTCCGGTTCGTCATCGACGCTAGGAGCATCTAAAAGATCTAAACGGCTTTGAATTAATTGAACAGCCTTAACTAAATCGTCTCAGTTATCTATTATTCTCTCGTCAGTTGGTTTTTTAGACTCTAGCTTGGTTACTTTTTCTTTTAGTTCAGTGAAATCTCTATTTAATTCTTGAAGTTTATTTTTAATTGTTTCAACTTTACTATCAACATATTTTTTATTTGTAGCATCCTTATCTGCACTAGGGTCAGCTAAATTGTAAAGTTTATGATTGTTAGCATTAAGATCTCACGGTAGATTTAGTTCTCAAAAACTTTGACGATTTTTACTAAACCAAACAAGATAAAAATTCCTTTCATCCTTAATTCCAAAAATATTGTTTCTCGCCTCTAAGGCAATATGTTTACCGCTACCTGCATTAAATTTTAATACGCTATTACTGTTGTCTCCATTACCTGGTACAATATTTCAGTTTGAAATACTTCTAGATGTAGCATTGTAATTTGATGTAGTGAAAATATGACGTTTATTATCATTTAATCAATTAAGGTTTGATTGAGCGGTTGAATTAAATACTTCACCAATGTTTAAATTTTCGAGTGCTAAAACCCTTTCATTCGTTTTCCCTAAATTCGTCGCAACTTCTAGGGCTTTCTCTTTTGCTTGTTTTGATGCCTCTTGTGCTGTGCTTATTGTTGTTTGCTTTTCTAATAGGTCATTTTTAACATTTTCAAATTCTTCTGAGTATGTTATAAGTCTATTTTCTAAATTATCAATCTTTCTAGCTTTTCCCGCAATAAGTTCCAAGGCTTTATCTTCAATTTCTGTTTTAGCTTCGTTAATACGTTCGTCTAGTAAACTGTTAAATGTCTCCCTGTTAGCTAATTGGGATTTAATACGTTCGAGATCTTCCTTAATTGCCGTTAAATCTTCGTCACTTGTACCTTCACCGCCAGAACTATTGTTTTGTTTTAATGAAGCAACATCACGCGAAACGCTTGCTATCATTTGAGTAAGTTGTTCGTAATTTGTATTTATCTCGTTTGTATTATTTTGAATTAATTGCCTTAAGGTTTGTCCTTGTGATTGTATTAATTCAAAATTTGAAACGTTAGCACCTTTCTCGGTTTCTATCTTTTCAGTATTTGAGCTAATTAAGTTTTTTAATTCTTCTTCCTTTTTCTTAAGTGCTTCAAATTGAACCTTAATCTCCCCGACTTTTTCATAAACTTTATAAACTTCTGCGGCTTGTTTGGTTTGTTCCGCATCTTGTTTTAATTTGTCTTCTTGGAGCTTTGTAACTTTGGTATTTAAGTTATCGAATAAACTTTCTAGCCCTTGGGTTTTTGCTTTATATTCGTCCATTCCCGAAGCTTTAACTCTTATATCTTGAAATGATGTCTCTAATGATTGAACTTTATTTTTGAAATCATTAAGTGAAAGATTATCAATTTGAACAGTTCGAACAATCTTAACAAGGTTATCAAATTTCTCGTATATTCTAAAGCTTGTTAAATCTTGATTTAATTTCACTCCTAGATTTTCCCAGTCACTATTTATTAAAATTATCATAGCTTCTGGATTGACTAATTGCTCTGTAAATAAAAAGTCCCTAGGGTCTCCGAATACGGTCATACTTGAAGGTATTAATTTTTGTCTTTGAGACATACCTGGAATTTGTCCGGAAATTAAACGATAATTGAGCTCGTTAAAAATTGCTTTTCTAAACTCTTCATATCTTTCCCTAGAAGCTACATCAATAAAGTCGGAAACATTATTTTTTAATAATATTCTTAATGCTCTCGGCTTATTGTTTACAAGTATATTACAAGCAGAGTAACAGCTGTAAATAAGAGCGTTATAAACATCGTCACCAGTAAGGTTAGCCAAGGCTTTAGAGATCCGTTCTGGCGCGCTAAATCTCCCAGTAATGTTTTCCGGGCTTCTTCTAAAGTCTTCAAGGCTAATTCGTCAGAAATTGATAACTTCTTCCCTGGTTTCGTATTCTCCGTCTTGTTCTCGGGGTAACTCCGTATATGTTCTTGTTCCTGTATAAACAGGAGTTCCTGGCTGCCTGTTTAAATCGGTTGTATCATAATCATTTTTATCGCTTGGAATTCAACGCTCTCCAAAAGTTATACCGTGTAAAATTCCTTTGCTTTCTAAAATATTTTGTAGAATTCCCCACCTGTCACTATTTTCGTAATATCCCCCTGATCTTTCGGCTACATTCACAAAATATTTAATGCTTCCGCCACCAAAACCAGATGTCATTGATTGAAAGCTTGGGTGGTCTCTGTCAATTCCTAATTGTTCCATTTTTCAATCAACATAAGCAATAAAATATTTATTGATATTATCAGCTCAATAATTTTTTTCTTGCTCTGTAAACATAGAAGTATCTTTTAAAAGTCACTCCCTTAATTCTCCTGTTATATCTAGCCCGTATTCTTCCTTTAGGTTTTCAATTAAATACTCTTTAAAACGGTTAACAGTAAATATGGTTCAAATTGTTTTATATGCTTTTTCAATTTTGGAATTGTCATTTAAAAGAACATCCCTTTCTCAAGTTGGTAAAACCATAGTAGTAGATGATGGTGTACTTATATTTGCTGTGCTTGATGTTGACATAATTTTTATCTCCTTTTAGGTCTTTTAACTCTGTAAATCGCTTGGCTCGTATGAATGTGACTTTTAGCACTTTGAACATTAGGAGCAAACCCTAAAGTTAAGCCACTTTCTCCATTTTGAACGTAAGCGATTTTTTGCGTTTTGTTTGTTCTGTGTTTTCTAATTTTGTCCGTAATTTGTTGATCGTTTTTCAATTGCTCCATATATTCATTCGCATATTCATTTAAACGAAAACGTCTTCATTCGTCCGAGTTTTTAAACTCGTCTAAATTCTTAAAACTAATTTTGCTTAAATCTCTTAACCCTTTACCTAACTCTCAACCCCAAGCAATTTTATCAAGGTAATACCTTCCCTTACTTGGGGCGTAAATAAATTCATAAAAGTCCTTCAATGGTAAAACAAGTTGAAGGGGTCTTTTACCTTTTGGGTTATCTAATGTGCTTGTCGCTTCTCTTTTGAAATATAAGAAAAAAGTAATCATTTGGTTTTGTACTCAATATTCTGGGTTTTCTACCCTTACCCCACTTATTCAGGAACTTAAAAAGTAAATTTGCCCTTTATTGTATTTGTGTAATGCTTGGGCATATCTTTCGGCTGTATGAGCTTTTAAAAGCCCTTGATTAATTAATTTCTTATTTACCTTTTCCCAGTGCTCAACTGCTATTTTGTCAATACGTTTAGCAATTTGCTTTTTACTCATTTCTAACAATTTGCTTTGGCCTTTCATAATTAAACTTAAAGGGTTCTTAATAATTTCGTAAACTTCCTTACCCTTGCTAATTATTTGGCCTGCGCTGTTAATACCTAAATTTTTAAGCTTATTAACAACTTGATTATTTGATTTAAAAGTTTTCTTAAAAAGAATGTCCGCAACCTTGGCCACCTTTTCACTAAAACCGCTTTTGATAAATGAAATTGCTTGCTTTGAAATAGCAAAAGTTCTTGAAACTTTCGAAAGTGCTTTAATTGCTTTTGACATTCCTAAACTTGCTATCTCTGTTGCTGTGCTTATTAAAATACGTTTTCAAGAAATGGTACCGTATTGTACTCATTCAAAAATAACATTCTTAACAAATCGAGCACCCGCCTTAATAAGTTGTAAGGGAATACCCGCAAGTGGAACGGCTATACTAATAGCATCAATTACAAACTCCGCAACTAATTCAAAAAAGAAAGAGCCCAAAGATTTGAAAAAACTTCAAATTGTCCCCTTTGCTCTTTCTTTGTTTTGATTTATAGAAATAGGACTAAAGTCCGCATTCTTATAAAGTAATATCATTAATTACCGTCTTTTAATTGTTTAGCACCTTCTGGTAATTCTACGTATTCATTTTCTTTATACGCAGCGTTTAAGTTGCTTTCTTTTGTGAACCCTACTAATAAATCTTTATATAAAACAGCGTGCGCCATTTTTCCCTCAAAGTAGAAACCAAGGTCAGCACTTAAATTATCTAGTGGGCCATATGTCATTTTAATAATTGATTGTGCTCCGAATGCTGCGAAGTTAACAGATACAATTGCGTCAAATTTTGTAAGGTAAGGGTTAGATACAATTTTATAACCCCCTACGTATTGAATTCCGTACTGTCCTTCTTCTAATGTTTGTGCTGCTCTATTTCCTAATAGTCCAGCAATTGCTAATTTATCAAATAATAAAGGTTCCACCATAATAACAATCTGGTCACGTCTTAAAAGGTCAATACCTTGCTCTGGTTTAACTGTTTTAAGTAATTTAGTAGCTTGACCCACTAATTCGTTATAAATTTCTAATGGTTGTAATTGTGATAAATCTTTTTGAATTTTTTGAGTTCCACCTTGTTTGATAATTGTATTCTCAATAAGTTTGAACCCTGTTCTTTCAAATGTTTTTTGGAATTGATCAGCTGCTTTTGCTCCCTTGATTGCGGCAAGGTCTACGGGCATCATTTCGCTCTCGTATGCTGAAATACCTTCAACGGCTACAATTGGAGCATTTCAAGCAATAGTTTCTGTTTCGGTAATTCTTCATTTACCAAGTGCTCCGGTTCCAAGTGTGCTTTTTGGTTTAAATTCTAATGCTTGGTTTTTAAGAACTTGAACACTTAAGCTGTTTGCTTCTAATAAAACATTGTTTTTAGCTAATAAATTAAATAAGCTAACTTCTGCGAATTGAGCTAATGCTACTGAAGCTTGTACCTGGTTAAGTGTTAAGGCTTTACCTGTCGGGTTGCCTGCTTGTGCTAATGTGAATTGCTCACGTAATGCGCTTTTAATTTCCATAATTTAACTCCTTATATTAAAACGTGCTTATAACTCCCTTTGGGTAAAAGGCGAATTCTTTTTTATCGTCCTTTTTCTCTGGTTGAGCTTCGGCTACTTTTCAATTATTTTTTTCGGCTTGTTTTAAAATTGATTTATTTAAGTTTTTAAAATCAAGCTCGTCAATATTAAGAAGGTCGACGGTTGGGCTATTTAAAAAACTGATTTTATTAAATTCTTGCTCAACTACTTCCATAAGTCTAGATTTGTTTTTTGTAGTTTCTTGCGCAAGACTTTCCACTTGATTAGTGTAAAGCTCTAGCTCTTTTGAAAGTTTTTCGTTCTCTTCCATTTTGTTAACAATTTTTGAATTTAGGTAGTTCGTTAGTTCTTCCTTGGTTTCAAAAATGCTGTATATTCCTAAACTGTTTAGCAGTTCGATACGTTTATAGTTTTCCGGTAAACCTAAACGTTCAGCTATTTCTTGAGTAGATAACCCAAGCTTTTCGCTTAATTTATTTAATAATTCCATATTTTGATCCTTTTTCCGTCTTTTCAAGGGCAGCAGTTCCCTTTATTTTTTACCAGAATATAATTCTTGTTCTTGTTGATAAAGCATCTTTATAGTTTGCTGTTTTAATAGTATAATCGTGCTTCTTGTAATTGAGTTTTATAATTGGAGTTCATAAACTCAGTAATTCCATTTCCTTAACCTTATGGCCATTTTCATAATCAAAATTAAAAGTTAAAGAAACTTCATTTGAAGATGTGAAGCGTTCTAATTGCTTTTTATTAAAAACAATCAACGCATCTTTTTGCTCAATAAATCATTTATTTTGTGGGTGAAATTGAGCTAATTCGTCATTTTCTTTTTTTACTGAAAATTTAAATTTATATGTTCTTTTATAAACGGGGTGTCTTCCACCGTATCCGTCATCGTCATCCCTTATGTGTTCGTCACTGTAAGAGCGTTCCCAACTTCCGGGAACAAATTTATACCCTGGTGGAATTTGCTCGCGTGCAGCAGTAGGCATAAGAGAAAAGTCGTTATTTGCTATGTGTGCTGCTATGTTATCCATATGACGATCCACGGCATCAACTTGATAATAATATAACTCGTCTTTTAATGTTTCAAATTCAATTGTTTTGAGATCAGCAAGGTGGAATTTTTGATAATTAAAACTTAAAAGTGTTTCCCTTTCTCTTTCTGCTAATCAAAGCCAAAAAGGGTAGTTGAAATTATAAGTCTTATTATTAAAATCTACGGGGTTACTTGAAAAATCTAACTCCGTCAATCTTTCTGGTAATAAAGGCAATTGAACAGCTTGATCGTGTATTTGAATAGTATTGTGGTTTAAATAATTATTTTTATTATTATTTTTAATTTGGTTATTTTCTACAATGTAATAAAGCGATTTTAAAAAGAATTGTTCTCCGCTTTTCTCAATAAAGAAAGGGAACGCTAATTTATGTTCTTCCGTTCTACCACCTTTAAAAGTGTAGTAACCCGAAAGTTGTGAAGAGCACAAAAGAATTAAGCTTTTAATTGCGTTCTTTTGCTTATCTGTTAATTTATTATTTTTAAGATATGCAGAAACTATAAAGTTTATGTAGTCTTCTGATTTTTGAAATGTTCCATTTTCTTCCCTAAATCTTTTTATTCGTTCTTCTGAATAACCTTGAAACCCGCTATCTACAACATCGATAACCTTTCATATTTTTAGGAATGTATCTTTAAATGTTAAGATACCTAAAAAAGTGAAAAGCATTTCGATATTTAAAACCCTTTCACCTTCTACAACATTTGTAGAGTTAATTAAATAATCATAAGGTAAATTAAAAGTTGGGTTAAAGCTTCATAAATACATAAAATGCCCGCTATCTCTAACATTGATAGGGTTAAAGAAAAATAAGAAAGGTTGTTCGTTGTCTGGGTGTTGTAGGGGTAACGCTTTATAAGTTGCTCCGCTTGGTGCTTCCATTGTAAAATTCAAATTATTAATAAGTGAATTTCTATCAAACTTTAAAGTTATAGAACTTTCAAAAGGTTTGCCGTCACCTAGCACAAACTCTATTCCTTGTAGTTCTTTCAAGGCCGCTAGCTTTGTTATTGTGAATTCCTTTATTGATCTGTTAGCTATCTCGTTGAAAGCATCTTCTTGAATTTTGCTCTCAAAGTAAAAAGCTTCTTCTAAATCGTGAGAATTCTTTATATCTTTGACTGATAAAATATAAAATTGCCCGTCAATAAATGGTATGTCTTCTTCTGTATAAACTTGAAAACTTTGATATAGTCCTAAACTCGTTTTATCTTCATTTGATAAAATAACGTTATTTCTAAATGATTGAGAAATGGCAAAATCAAACTGACCGACACGTTCCAAACTAATAAAATTTATTGTGTTTGCTTCGAAAATTACTTTATTGTTGTTTGTTTTTAGTTTATAAATTTGAAATGTTAAAGAGTTGGAAACTAGGCCGTCAAATTCTCTATTTCACATCACTATTTTCCTTATCGTTATTGTCTTGAACTTGTGCGGTTGCGTTAGGGTTTAGATTTACCCCGTTTTGATCTGTTTGTAACAATGTAGCTTGTTGGTGTAATCATTTAGTAGAACCTGAAACGATAACTTTAATTTGCTGGTTATAATCAAGGTTAAGAACTTTTAAAACTAATTTAAAAAAGTCAAGATAATAGCATTCACGTAAGTTTGCTTTTGCTTCTATATAATCCTCAAAATCGGAGTTCATTTTTTGAACTTCTGCTGTATGTCTGTTATGTGTTCCCCCGTCGTCTCCGTCCTTTTTGAAAAGTAAGCTTTTCTTAATTCAGTACCTTACACTTTCCATAGCTTGAATAATTGTCGGTGCTTGGGTTGGAGCATATTTAACATCAAAGCTATCACCTAACCCCGCAAGGGCATTTTTTGTATCAATCTTAACAATACGGTCGGCATCAATATTAAATAATGCGCTCTGTATTTCTCTGGGTTTATTACCACCTAAATTTCAATTAATGGAAGGAATAGGAAGAGATAAAAACGTGTCTAATGCTAACGCTTTAGTTTTTAAATCAAGAAGTTCGAAAGCATCAACATTAACAAGGTCAATGTCTCGCATTTCGTCCGCTCTATTTCTAAAAATAATAAATGGTATGTATTCGTATGAGTTAATTTCTTGTTTATAAATGTCGTCCTTATCATTCATACTCTCAACCTTACCGGTTTCCATATTTTGAATTTCTTTTTTAACAACATTTGAATTTAACTCTCACGTTTCAATTACATTATATTTGTCGCCCTTCCACTTTAATACTTGGGTTATAACTCTTAAAAAAGTTAGTTCATTGTCTTCGTTCTCTGTGTATTCTAATACTTCACCTAAAACGATTTTTTTGCCTTTTTTAATTCCTAATGCGTAAAGACCTTTTTTGTATAACTCTTTTTCTAACAATTGAATTTTTTCAATAAATCTATTTCGCTCCAAGAACTCCAAAATTTCTTTTTTGTTTTTCGCTTCAATCTCCGGCGTCTTACTTGCTAATTGTGTGACTTGAATATTAGCCCCGTCGGTCTCGAATTGTTTTCTAGAATTAGGCTCCGAAAATTTACCATTTTGATAAATGCCGGGGTTATTCTTGTAAAAGTCTTTTAACTGTTGACGTTTGAGTGCTTCGACTAGTTCAGCGTTTGACTTGCTCATATTACTACGCTCCTTGTTTTGCTTTTTCGTTTAAAAAATTGAATTGATATTTATAAATATAGCTTGCCGCCATTTCAAAGGCATTGATAAGGTCATAAATTTCCGGGTAAGCTGTTTCGTCCCTTTTCTCTTCTCCGGGTGGAATAATTTGCTTTACCAAGTTCATAAATAACTTTTTTACTCCTTTGGTTGGAATAGCCTTAACTAATTTATTACTAAAAATAAATATCTCTCAATTTTGACGGGAAACAATACCGAATTTTTCTGTTTTGGTATCTCTCCGGTTGGCCTTGGCCGCATATATATCGTTTATTTTGAATTGTTCTGTTAATAAATTAATGTTCTCATTAATAATGTCGTTATCAGTTAAAACAAGAGTATTAAACTCGCTAATATCTTGGCCACTCTCATACATCTTATTTTTAATAAATTCGTTTGAGCTATTTATTAAAGAAATTAAAACTTTATTAACTTCAGCACGCGAAGAGCTTTTCGCAATTTCTTTAAGATCTTCCACGGCATTAATTAAAACAATGCTTCCGTCTCTTAAAAGACCAACACGACACCAAGACGCGTTATCTGTTTTTCCAGGGTCGAAGCCGTCTCAAACAGAAACAAGCTCACCGCTTTCAATTATTTGTAAAAATTGATTTTCGGTAATTAGTTCAATATTTTCGCTAATTGCTCCCGTCTTGTCAATTATGTAAGGCCTTAAATAAAAATTATTTTTATTCTTATCTTCTTCAAAAGCAAAACCCGCGACGGTTATACATCATAAACGGTAGTTCTTTTCTTTTAACGTGTTTAAGTTTTGAATTTGTCTTGTCGAAAGCTCTTTTTTCGGAACGTATGTTTTAGCGAACATAATTACATTAATACCCGCATCGTCTTCAAATGTTTCTGATGTTTCTTTAATGAAATGGGAGCTTATTAGCTTGTCCATAATTTCAGTATTAAGCGACCCGTCTTCGTGTATTAATTTGATTACCTTGTTATGATAATTTTTAATAAGAAAATGGTCCGTTGTAAAGATGTTATAAAAGAACTTTACTTTTAATTGGAACCATTCCGGAGCGGCTACCCTTAAAACGGTATTTTGAATTAAAAGGGGTATTTTTTCTTCTTGGAGTTCGTAAAGCTTTTCAAGCTCGTAAGGTGTTTTCTTACTATCGTTAGGGTCTTCGATAGGTTCGTCAATTACAAGCTCTCCAAATCTAAACGAAGATGAAGGTAAGGTAATACCTTGAAAGGCTTGCGTCTTTTCAAAGTTTTGGAAATAAATAGCCCTTCCTTTTCCGCCATCGTCTGCGTTTCAGTAAACGGCTTCACTTGTGATCTTAATAAATGGGGTGTAGTCTAGCCCGTGCTCTTCCTTTAAAAAATCAAGAACTTTGGCGAACATTGGCCTTAAAGTGTTGTTGATGTGGTTATACTGGTTACGACATCAAACGGAATTAAAAATTTTCTCATTTACTAGGCGATAAATTGAAATAATAGCTCCACCAAATGACTTAGATACTCCTTTTGCTCCACTTTGAATTTCATAAAACTCTTTAGATTTAAAAGCGTCATAAGTTGGGTTCACATCTAAATCGGTATATTTTAAAATTTGCCTTAACTTTTCTTCTGTAAATGTTGGAATGTCTAAAATTTCCGCCATACTCTACCCCCTTTCTTGTTATTCGTCGATTGCAGCACCTGTAAAAATGTCATCTTTAAAGATTTGTGCTCACTTATCTTTTATTTCGTCCGCTTTGCTAGTTGCTTCGCTAACTGGCTCGGCACTAGTGTAGCCACTTGCTCACGGGTTACTTTGTAAACTGTTAAGGTTTGCGTTTGCTTGAATATTCATAAATTTATTTGTTTTATGTGAAACGAAATTAATTTTATGAACATTAAAAGCAAGATTGTAGTATGTTAAACCTTGTCATTCTGATTTATTAATTTTTGGTATTCCTTCAAGTTGGATAAAATCACCAGTATCATAGTCAGACATTACAGCCGACTTATTCGGTATGCTAATGTGGTCGCCATTAAAATACGCAAAAGTTGTATTTTCTTCATAGTCCTTAAAAGCTAATTTAAATGAAAAGGCGTCGTGTTGCTCTCCATTCGGTAAGGTAATTTTTTGAGTTTTTGGCTTATTTGTTAAATACCCAGCTATTTCAAAGATAAGACCACGCGCATTATCGCACGATTTACCTAATTTCTCAACTCTTACGGTAATGTTTTGAGTTTTCTTATTAGCTTCGGTATATTCACGTATTGAATAAGTCCCGAAAATGCTAATAGTGTCCCCTACTTTGTAGTTATCAAACATATCGGCAAGCTCATTATTCACAAACATCGCAAGAACGAAGCTTTTTACCTCGCCATTGTAAAACGATAAAGCTTTTGCTGTTATTCGTCTACTCTTTCCGTATGTTCCTTCGTGTATAGGTGATATTTTGTCAATCACTACACTTCCCCGACATATAGCACGGTAGTTTTTGTATTTTGTTACTTGTGTTTCCATTTTATTACTCCTTTAGCCCCTTTTTTGTATTAGGTCAATTTTTGGGCTATTATCAAAATCTTCAATGATTGCGTAACTAGACGCAAATTTTAATAAAGCTCCCCCGCGTGCTCCGTTTCTGTTTTTCAAAATATCTATTCATATCGTCGGGGTTCCGTCTGGTAGTATTTGATTTTCCTTTAAAAATAAAACAGTGTCAGCATCTTGTTCAAGGTTACCCGAGTTTTTAAGTTGTGTAAGATCAGAACTCGCACCGTCAAATTTATCACGTGGGTTTTTAGATTTAACGGCTTCCCTTGATAACTGTGCTAATGCTATAACCGGAATACCAAAAGATAAGGCCGCTTCTTTCAGTTTCCTTGAAACATAAGAAACCTTTTCGTATAAAGGTGCTCGGTTCATATCTTTAGCGTTTAATATTTGTATGTGATCGACAAATATAGCCCTAACGTTAAAGTTTGCTTTTTTAATGTCTCGCATTATTTCGAATATATCTTCTACGGTTGTGCTTGCTCCGTCTCAAATTCATAGCGGAATTTTTGAAACCTTATTCATAACTTCTGGTATGTTGTCCATAATCTCAGTTTTAATGTTCTGTACATTGTTGAATAAAGAAAGCTCAACAATTCCATTTATTGAAATAAGCTTCTGCGTGATTTCTTCCGCTGTTTGTTCTAGCGAGATAAACAAGAAGCATTCCCGTTTATCTTGAAAGCTCGAAGCAATGTTATTTATCATATTTAAAATAAAAGTAGTTTTCCCCGTTCCGGGTCTCCCGGCGATAATAGTAAACTGCTTCGGGCGTAGTCCACTAAGTTGGTGGTCAATTGCTTGAAATTGTGTTGTTCTGATTGCGTTCTTGTTTATTTGTGGTTGTTCCGTTCACTCTTTAATAACACCCGCGGGTGTTTTAAAATAATCTTTCATTTGTTTTTTTCCTTTCCATAAAGGCCGCTAGATTAAAAGGAAGGGCGGGTATTTTTTTTCTTGGGGGGTGTGTTGGGGTAGCAACACAAACAAAGAAAAAAGCGCACTCACTCGGTGCGCTTGGGGGTATGTTATCAAATGTGCGGTATATATATATATATATATATATAAGTCAAGTAAAATGTAGGAGCATTTTAAACCTTTAAACATCTTTTTGGAATAGATTATTAAATGTTGAATTTTCTCAAAGGCAAAAACAAAACACGGAAAAGAATTCCATGTTTTTTAATTGGTTTAATTTAGTTTGAGTTTTCAGAGGTTGCTTGAACCTTTTGAATAATGAAATTATATTTTTCATTGTAGATAATTTCGAGCGATTCCCCTGATTTAAGTTCGTTAAGATCTTTTTGACACATTCTTTGAAAATCAATTAATGGTCACGAAAAGAACTTACCTTGTTTGATTTTTGTAATTTGTTCGATAGGGATTATTAATTTAACTTTTGGGAATAATTGAAATTCAAAACGTGTTTGATTTTCAACTGGCTCACTCAAAAAAATATTTGTTTTCAAAATCTTTTGGAAAGTATTAAAAATTTTAAAATCAGAATCCCCGTTAATATCTATTCATAAAGGTTGATTAATATAATCTGTTTCCTCTAAAAAGTGTTGAATATTAAAGTAAGGTCGTGATGCTCACTTACGAATCGAAAGTGTTCAAATCGAAGGATAATATCAAATTTTACCGTCAATATTGTTTAATCTTACTTTAATCGCTCTTTTAACACTCATTTTAAATTTTTGCTAAATATTTAGCTACTCCTTCATTGTCGTTTGTATCAATAATTATTTTGGCTACATTTTTAACTTCTTCTACAGCATTACCCATTGCAATCCCTGTAGAAGCGTTTTTGACCATATCATAATCGTTTAATGCGTCTCCAAAAGTATATATATTAGTAAAGTCTAAGTTTAAATAATTGATAGTTTCAACGATGGCTTTTCATTTATTAGAACCTTGAGGCATAATATCTACTACACTTTTTTGCGATTTAACAAAATATGCATTCGATACTTTTTCATGAATTTTATCTAATACTTTATTTAAAATTTCTTGATCTATTTTTTCAGCAAGGATTAAAAACTTAATAAATTTTTGGGTTTGCATTGCTTCCAAGAGATTACTCTCAGAATATTCTCATCTATAAATATTTTGTTTATCATGCACGAAAGGGTATATCATTTTACCAAATCATGCTGGATTATGAACATTGTGACCAAACATCATTGTGGTAGAATATGCTAGAAAATCTATTTCGTTTTCAAGCAATATTTTGCAAATTGTTGTTGCTTCTTCAGTAGTATAGTTATTTGCGTAAATAACCTTATTTGTGGTAGGATCGAAAATAGCAGCTCCGTTTGCATTGATAATTGGTGTTTTAACGTTTAAATCAGCAATGATTTTTTTATTCATATAATATGGTCTACCAGTTGCGATAAACACATAGTCACCTCTTTGGTGCAATTTATTAATTTCTGTGATTGTATTTGGTGTTAATTGTTTGCTACTAGTTAGTAGCGTTCCATCTAAATCAAAAATATATTTATTTTGCTTTTTGTCCATATGTTGCGTTTTTTCCATGCTTTCTTAAATAGTGTCTTTTAACTAAAGCTGGTTGCGCTGTTGAAGATTTGAAATTTGAAACCATAGAAGTTTTAATAGCCATTTCAGCTACTGTTTCTAAAGTTAATGCCATATTTACGGCATCCATAGGTGATTTGAATGATCAAACAAAAGGTCCGTGTTCTTTAACTAAAGTAGCAGGAGTTGCTTTAAAATCTATATTTCTATTTTTAAATGTTTCTAAAATAACAAGTCCTGTATTGTGTTCGTACTCACCATCAATTTCTTCTGGTGTTAAAGCTCTTGCGCAAGGTACTGGCCCATAAAAGTTATCAGCATGTGTTGTACCATAACAAGGAATGTCTTGTCCGCTTTGTGCAAATGCAACAGCGTTTACGCTATGTGTGTGTACAATTCCTTTCATATCAGGATTTGCTTTATAAAGTAAAGTATGTGTTGGGGCATCAACTGATGGATTGTATTTTGATTCATAAATATTGTTTTCTAAATCTGTAACAACCATATCATCTGCTGATAATAAATCATAAGCTACACCACTTGGTTTGATAACCATAAACTTACGATCTTTTGTAATACCTGAAACATTTCCTCATGTATGAATAACTAATTTATATTCAACAAGTTTTAAGTTAGCTTCATACACTTCTTCTTTTAATTTTTTTATCTCTTCTTTATATTCTGCAGGAATTATATTTTTGTTCATTTTTTATTTATCTCCGCCAATTTTATTTCATGACTCTTCATAAAATTCTTTTGCACTTTTAATATATTCAAGCGCTTCTTCTTTTGTTTCATCTGCTTTGTTAAGTGATCACATTTCAATCATAATAGGTTGATTAAGTTTGTGTTTTTTAAGTACACTTAACATAGCTTCAAAGTTTACCGTTCCTTCACCAAAAGGTATATCTCTAAATTTACCTGGAATAGTATCTTTAAAGTGGAACGCGACTAATTTGTCTTTAGCGACTAATAATTCATTTTCTAAATCTTCAAAATTTGTTCATTGGTATAAATTACCTAAGTCAGGATAAATTCCAATGTAAATATTATTTAGTTCATTAACCCATCTTAAAGCTCTTGAAATAGTTCCCATGAATCTTGTATCCATAATTTCAAAAGCAAGCATTACAGAATGTTTTTGAGCCAATTGTAAAGCTTTTTTCATACCTTCTTTAAAGTATTTTTCGGTTTCTTCATCATGTTGTTCATAATAAACATCATAACCAGCTAATTGAACTGTCCGAATACCTAATTTTTTAGCCAAGATAATTGCATTTTCCATTATCTTGATAGCTTTTTTTCTGGTTTTGGTATCTTTAGAACCGAATGGGTATTTTCTGTGACCTGATAAGGTCATTGAGTTAAACATAAAGTTGTGTTTGATAAGTAAAGTTTGCACTTCAGCAATTTCTTTATCTGTTCAATCTAATCTTCTTAATCTTTCTGGAGATTCATCAACCGAAAACTCCATAAAGTCATAACCAGCTTCTTTAGCAATAATTATCTTTTCTTCAATATTAAATTTATTGTTAATTGCCTTTTCGTAAATTCCCAATAAACGAGTTTTATTGTGTTTCATTATTATCCTCAGTATTTTTCAAATTCATCTTTAAATGCCTTAGCAGCAGCTTCTGGATTTTCAGCATCTCTTAAGCTACGCCCTGCAATAAAAATGTAAATAGGAATATCTTTAAAAAGTTTAATATCTTCTAAAGCAACACCACCTGTTACAGTGACTTTGAATCCCATTTCAGATAATTTTGCTACAGCATTAATATCTCTTTCACCTCATTTAACACCTGATGCTTGTGAATCACGGCTACGGTGTCATACTACTTGAGGTACTCCTGCTTTTGCTCATTGTTCTGCTTGTTCTCATGTGAAGTTTGAAGTCATTTCAATTTGAACTTCATTAGAATCTTTATATTCTTTTGCAACTTTCATCGTTTCAACAATAGTTGGTAATTCAGCTGCACAAATACATGTTGTAAAATCTGCACCGTTTTCAAAAAACATTTTTCCAAAAACTTTTCCAGCATCAGCAATTTTTCCGTCAGCAACAATAATTTTGTTTGGAAATGCTTCTTTTAAAGCTTTAATAGCTTTTTTACCTTCTGAAGCTATAAGAATTGTTCCAACTTCTATTACATCGATATATTTTTCAACCTTTTTAGCTGAAGCAATTGCATCTTCTATTGTTAAGTTATCTAAAGCTATTTGTAATAATGGTTTAGCCATATTTCTCCTTTAAATTAATCCATTAAGTATTTCGTGTAATCTACTGATTTAATTAAATCAATAATTTCTTCTTTTGTTGTGAAGCCTGCGATTTTATCGATGTTGCTTTCATCTTCAAAGACAGCTACTACTTGAGGAATAGCTACTTTAACATGTGTTTCACCATCTTTAGCTGCAAGGCACATTAAAATTTTTACAGAAACACCATTTTCGAATACTATAGGTTTTTTCAATGTAACAAGTGAAAATCCGTTTTTTAGAACAGATCCTTCTGTTGCACTAGCATGTGGCATAGCGAATTCTTTAGCTATTATGTAATAAGGTCCATATTTTTTTGTCGATTCTAAAATATCTTCATAATATTTAGATGTTATTACACCTGCTTTTTCAAGAGGTTCACAAGCAACCTTAATTGCGTCTTGCCATGTTTCAACTTCTTGATGCACTCTAATTGCATCGTTTGCCAATAGACTTTCTAATAAATTTAATTGATTCATATATTATGCAATTCCTTTACTTTTAGCATCATTTAATGCTGCTTTAATTTCATCTAAATTCATAATATTTTTCAATCCATATACTAAAGCTGTTGTGGTAACTTCAGAAACGAAATTTTGTGTACATAAAATAACATCATAGTTATTTGCAACACTTTTTCCTTGTCCAAGTCCAAGAGCTTCAACAGAACCATTGATTCCTAACTCTTTTAATGCTTGTGACACTTTCATTTTAATAATCATAGAAGTTCCCATTCCACTTCCACATAAGCATAAAACTTTCATAATTGCTCCTTTATTTTGTTTTCGCTATAAAAAACTATATTAAAAATGTAATTAATTAGTGAGCGTATTTTGTAATGTTTATTTTGAATAATTTTTGTAATTTTGTAGGTTCACTTTGTCTTCCTGAGTCTACCAATTGTGAGAACACCATAAGTGCTACTGCAGCTCCACCGAATAAAATTGCTCCTACAACTGGGTTTAAGCTTCCAATACCCATGATTGGTGCGAAGAATACGTTTCAGTCGAACATTCCTAAGTATCCTGTTCCGAATACGTGTTTAACATCTTGACCTGCAGCTGCAAATACAGCATTTTCATGTAATTTAAGCATACTTAAACCGATTGATGATAATAGAATTTCAAAGAATCCGAAGATTGCAGGAACGATTAAGGCAGCTTTGAATCCACCTGAAGCGTTTGCGAATACCCCGATTGATCCTGAGTTGAAGAATAATGTAATAAACAATGGAATTGTAATATCTAATTTAAATCCATTAGGGAATGGAACATATGAAAGTCCGATTAAAAGACCTGTAGCAATAAATTGTGCGATTGTTCCACTAACAAATCCGTATGTTACTGAGTTTGATGAGAATCCATATGTAGCAGCAACGTCAACTGCAACAACAGCTCCTGGTGCAACTTTTTCTGTAATACCTTGGAATGATTGTTGTAATTCACTTACGAACATTCTAACTCCTGTTTGGATAACAAGAATACTTCCAACTAATTTAAGTGCTCCTAAAAGAATGTTGAATGCGAAGAATACGTTTCCATCAACTGATCAGTTAGGTAATAAAGTTTTTGTTCATTTGAATGTTGATGCATCGAATACTGAACCCGCAGGGTTTTTAGCTGCAATAATTGTGATTAAAATTCCAAAAAGAACTAACATAATAAGTGATTGTGAGAAAATGTTATCTTCGAAAACTTTTAATCTTTTTGGAAGAACCATGTTTTCAGCTGATTGTTCTTTTTTACCGAAGAATCTTCCGATTTTGTAAGCTAATGAAAGTCCTAACATTTGTTGGTGACCAACACAGAATCCTGCACCTTGTGTAACAACGTCAGAACCTTTAATTGTAGCTGTTGATCCAACACCTCAGTAAAGTCCTAATAAAATTCCTGAAAGAATAATGATTCCAGCTTGTGCTCCGTAGGTTAATTCGTTACCTGTGAAGAAAAGAGCAACTGTTGTTCCAGCTACCATCATTGCTGATTGTTGGAACATAACGTGTCCTGTTAACATAATTGAGTGAACATTTGTTCAACGACGTAAAACAACTAATACTAAGTTGATTGCAAAACCAACAAGTAATGCATAAGAAATAAATGATGAAACATTTTGACCATTTAAGTCTTTTAAGAAGTTTTGTGCTGATGTTCATCCTGTGTAAGGGTCAAGTGAAGTAACACCTGCTCCTAATTTAGAAATTTGAACGAAAATTTCTTTTGACATTCCAACAAGAACACCAGATCCAATAGATAAGACTAAGATACCGATAGCAGATTTAATGAAACCTAAAATGGCATCTCTAAATCCACGACCTAAAACAAGGTATCCAATAAATACTATTGAACCAATTAAGAACGCATTAACACCTAAGAAGTTGTCAATGATAACTCTTTTTAAATAAAATACAACTCCAGCACCATTAAATCCTGTACCATCTTTTAATGTGAAGTGAGCAATTGCCATTGTAACAAGCATTCCGATAACAAATACTGCTAATACTCCAAATAAAATTGCAAGAGATTTAATAGTCTGTTTTGTCTTATCTGGCATTTTAGACATATTTTCCTCTTTCGTAAAAATTGAAATTACTCAATTTTACAGTTTTAAAATAATTTAAATTAAATTTTTATTAAACTAATCTTAAGTCTTTTTTAAGTTGTTTTAACTCTTCTGAAACTTTTGATTCATCGTAAACTCTTGGTTCGTCGAATGCTAAAATTTCTCTAGGGTTATTTACAAGCATATCTTCGATAGCTTCTTCTGAAACTCCTAATTGTTTCATTAATGGAATGAATCTGTCAAATAAGTATGCTAATCCAAAAGTTTCTTTTCCTTTTGTAATTCCATAATTTCTTTGGTATAAAATTCTTCCAGCGTCTAAGCTTAATGTAATGTGTTTTTGAAGACCTTTATCAACTAAGTATTTAATATTTTCTGCTAATGTTGAATCAGGGTAATATTTAACACGGTCTGGTCCATCAAAACATAATGTAACACCTGTTTCTTTAATTACTTTTTCGTAGTAATATTTGTCAGGGTTTTTGTTTAAGTGTGAAATTTGAATTTTTCTTGGATTTGCTCCAAAGTCAATTAAGTGTTTAGCTACTTCAAGAGCCATTGTTCCTAATTGTGTATGAACTAAAATTGGACATCCTGTTTGAATTGATGTACGAGCAGCAACTTCAAGTGCTTTAAGTTCTAATCTATCGATTGCAGCATATCCTGTTCCGGCTTTAATAATTCCGGCTTTAGCTTTTGAACGTTTAACAACTGGTCCGTTGTAGTTGTATTCATCCATTCCTTCTTCGATTTCAGCAACACACATTTTTACAATGTCTTCTGTTGGAACAACTGCCAATCATGAAGATCATTTGTCATAGAATTTAGCTTTGTGGAATCCTGTTGACATAATGATGTTTGCTTTTCCTTCGAATGCTTTAGCAATTTCTAATGTACGGTGAACATCTCTCCCTACATTAGGTGGATCCATAGTAACAACTGTTCTTCCTCCACGTTCTACGAATTCTTTTAATTCTTTTTTAGAAGCTTCAACATCTAACATTAAAAAGTCGATGTGTTCTTCAACTTCTGGACCACCATTTTTAATAAAGTGGTCGTGACAATCTGTGACACCCAAGTCTTTTGCTGGAATATCACCAAGAACTGTTCTTACGAATTTTTCCATATAAATACTCTCCTTAAAATTTATATTTTTTGTGGCCTTACCACACTCTAATTAGATAACTTTATTCGAGATAATAAAACAAAATTTTGAAAATTTTTTTCATTTATGTATTTTAATTTCACTTTTAGACTAAAAGGCCTATATTTTAGGCCTAAAAATAGAAAAAAGTATTTAAGCAACTAAAAGGGTAAATATGGAAAAATTACCATTTTTTCCATTTTTAGTTCATTTGATTGTAAAAGTCATATAATCATATTTATGAAGAGAGAAAAAAACGAATTAACAAGACCACTTATAAAATCAATTTCAGGTTTGTCAAAAAACGATTATAAAATCATTGAATTTATTAATAAATATGAATTTTTAACTTTCGAATATAAAATTGAAGAATTTGCAGAAAAATTAGGAATATCAACATCAAGTATTTCACGTTTTACAAAAAAATACGGTTTTAAAAGTTATTCTGATTTCAAAGTAAATTTAAATTTAGTAATTCAAAAATTTAACAATAATTATGAAATAAATAACGATGAATCATTTTCTTCAATCATAGCATCGCACCGTTATGTAATCGACAACCTTTACAATAAAGCTCTTATTGATAAAGTTAGTGAAGCAGCTAATATAATCAACAAATGTAAAAAAGTATTAATTCAAGGAAGTGGAAGTAGTAAAAGAATTAGCGAAAATCTTTATGCTAATATGATTAAAATCGGAAAAACACCTGTTAGCCATCCTGATTTTCATGTTTTCTTCCCTTCACTCGCAAACGCAGGAGCAGGAGATGTTTTGATCTTGTTCTCTGATAATTTAAATACACCCGAACAATTATTTTCGATTAAAAAAGCTTATGAAAATAAATTAAAAATTATTGTTATCACATCAAATGATGGAAGATATATTTCTGAAAAATTTGATGTAGTTATTCAATATAACAAAATAAATCCAAGTTATATTGATGTACCATTATCTTCAAAACTTTCACAATTATTAATTACGGATTTATTGTTTGAAGCAATCTTGCTAAATAACGAAAATTTAAGATTAAATCTCAAAAATTCTAAAAAGATAATCAAAGAATGAGTTAATAAAAAAAAGTAAGTTAGTTATTGTCGGTCAAATACTTGAGTTTTCAAGTTGAGCCTATTTTTTTAGGCTCATTTTTTTATACATATATCAAAGATATATGACCTAAAGAAAAAAATGTTTTTCACTTACATTACACACATAAAATGATATAACAGGAGCATGAGTTACAGTTTATGCAAGAAAAAACAAAATGGAAAATATTATTTAGTTTTAGCTATTTCTAAAGGTTTTAAAAAAGGTTATGAAAATCAGATTGGTCTAGGATACTGAGAAGATATCAAAGAAAAGTATAGATTATCTTCAATTGAAGATATGAAAGAAATAGCAAAAAAGTAGATACATCTTTAGATAAAGCTGTTGCAAAAGAAGAATTTTTTAAATTATTAGGGTGTGTCAAAAATTTGGTGGTCAGCTTGAAAAAGCTGACTTTTTTGTTGCTTTTTTAAGGCATAAAAGTAAATATAAAGGATTTTTTGAAACGAGTAAAAATTGAAAAAAATGAATATTTAAAAATGAGTTCAATTGAATTATTAAACGTATAAAACCACAAAGTAGAAACTATGTTCCAGAATATAAAAAGAAATACATGGACATTGATGGCAAAACAGTGGGTAAATTAAATTGAGAGAAAATTAAGAAAAAAGAATCTAAAGATGGTTTTTACATTATTGAAACCAATATTCTAGATTTAACACCAGAAAAAGCTAATAAAATTTATAGAAAACAATGAAAAGTAGAAGAAAATTTCAGAACATTAAAATCTTCTTTACAAGTTAGACCTGTTTTTATTGATAATGAACAGCATATACTTGCACATCTTTTATTGTGTTTCATTCCTCTTGTTGTTTTAAAATACTGTCTTTATAAATTAAAGAAATATTATGAAATCAATGGAGAAATACAAAAAGTGACGTTAGATTTATTTGTGGATTCATTAAGAATGATGACTATAACAAAAAAAGAAGTAAATGGAAAAATGGCAAAAGAAATAATTAATGATTTGGATGAAAACCACAAAGAAAATATAAAAATTTATAAAGATTTTATCGCATGTATGAGTCAATTCTATGTATGTAATTTTAAATGTAAAAAAACGAATACACCTTATTTATAGATGTATTCGTTTTTTATGGTGTCTCAACTTGGAAACTCAGGAATCACTGTTTTTTTCAGTTGCAAATTGATCCTTAATTTCTTTTAGCTGAGCAATGATGAATTTGTTAAATTCTTTTTCATTATCTAAAAGAAGCTAGATTCTAGAAATAGCACTTAAAAGTTCTTCTCTTTCGTTCAAACAAGCTTGCTTATCTGTTTTGCTAAGACCATAAAATCTTAATTCAGCAATAGCTGTTGCTTGGTTTTTAGTGAAAGCAAAATTTTGAATAAGGGCTTCAATAACACCAGCTTTTGAACCTTCAATATTTCTATTTTTTTCAATAACTTTGTTTTTATTCATAAAATAACTCCATATTTTTTACATTTTAAATTTTACCAAGATATAAAGAATACTCCTAAAATATCCTGAGTTCCCACTTTTGCTAGAATTTGTATTATAGTTTTTTTAAAATAATCGTATAAAATTTAATTACTTTAGTATATTAAATAAGGAGTAGGAATGACTAAAAACAAAAAAATATGAATTTCTTTAGGAGCAATTACTGCTATTGCAGGAATTAGTACAATTGGAACTTTAACCTATTTACTTGTTAATAATAAAAATAAAATTGATAATACAAAACAAAATGAAAACTTAGTCAATGCAAATCAATTGATTGAAAAAATTAAAACTAAATCAACAGCAAATAAAGATTTAAGCGATAGCCGCATTAAAGCTTTAAATCAAAGTCTTTTGAATTGATTAAATAGTGAAAAAAAGATTTTAAATAATACTAAAAATATTAGTGATCTAGATTTAAAAGAATTAATTACTAAAATTGAAACCCATTTTTCAACTTATGAAGAGCAATATAATTCATTAATTAATTTAAAGGACAAAATTTTAGCAGTAACTGATTTAGTCAACCAATATTCAATTCCTGAAGAAATTGAAGATAAAGATTTAATTGTTGCAAATTCTTTAGCCGATTTAAATAACGCTAATGAAGAAGCCAAAGAAAAATATAATTCACAAGATTTATCGGGGCTTAAAGATGTACTAGTAAATTTAGATCATGTTTATCAAGAGCAATTAAAAATTTTAAATAATAATAAACAAAAAATTCAAGCCGAGAAAACTAATTTAAACCAAATCATTGCTGAAGTTCAACAAATAATCAATTCAAATCCAGATACTACAAACAATAGAGAAGCTAATGAAAAATTAGCTAAATTGAAAAAAATTTTATCTGTTGCACAAAAAAATTATGCTAATAATTATGTAAGTTTAAGCACTTTACAATCAACTAAAAACAATTTAAATACAGTAAAAGCTGAATTTGAAACATCAATACGAAATAATAATTAGTTGTAAAAACAAATATACCTATAAACGAGGTGTATTTGTTTTTTGTAATCTCAATATTTGAAAAAAGTGGAATATATTTTTTATTTTAATTTAGATTAAATTTCATAGATAATGAATAGTTAAATTTTTAAGTGTGTCATTTTCCGGTTTTTATTGATTTTATGAATAAAAAGGCAAATATTTATATAAAATAAATATATGAGATTGAAAAATAAAAAAATATTAACTATTTTATTAGTTAGCCCAAGTTTATTGATACCTTTTAGTGCGATAAGCACAACCACATCAGCTAATTCTGACGCACCAAAATTAGAACTTTTTAAAACTAAAAGTGCAGAAGAAATTGCAAAAATGAAAATTTTTGATGCAAGAGATTACAATTTAGTTACTAATGTTAAAAATCAAGGACATGAAGGTCTTTGTTGAGCATATACAATTGCTTCAATTTTAGAAACTAGTATTTTAAAAAATAATATAGGCAATTACACTAAAAATTCTTTAGATATTGATGAACATGCAATTGATTACATAAGTAATAGTTGAAATCACAATGCAGATAAGTTAAATTTAAATCCCGATGCTAAAGAATGAAAAGGAATTTTAGGTGAAGGAAATTATTTATCTCACGCATTTAATGGTTTAATGAGAAATACATCCCCAATTGCTCAAACTAAACAAACTGAGTTTCCTAATTTTGATAATCCTACAATTGCCAAAATTAAAAACGCTATAAAAGTTAATCCTACTGTTAATGATATTAAATTAGCGATTGCCAAATATGGTTCTGTGGGAGTTGCTTATGCTTTTAACGAAATGAATTTCGGTCCTAAAACCATTTGATACAATGAACCAAATTCAATTATTGTAACTAAATCGCCTGAAGAAAGACGTATCAAAAATCATGCTTCAGTTATTGTAGGTTGAGACGATGCTTATTATAAATCTAATTTTGGACCTGAAACACCGAAACAAACAGGCGGCTTTATTATTAAAAATAGTTGAGGAACTAGAATGCATGGTCAGGGCTACTTTATGCTTTCATACGATTCATTAGATTTGCTTCATGAAGTAATGGCAGTGGAAGTAGAAGATAATAATGCATATCAAAATACTTACTATTATGATACAAAAAATTCATTTTCTTTATTTGAACTCCCTGGTACTAATGAAAGAACAATGGCAAATATTTTTCCTGTTAAAAAAGCAAATGACGAAATTATAGAAAAATTAAAGTCAATTAATTTTGCACTTAGAGGCTCAAATATTACTGCTAAAATCAAAATTTATGTTAAAAATTCTTCAATGTCTAATCCTGAAGACGGCGAACTGAAATTAACTCAAGAAGTGCAAATTCCAAATTCTGGTGATAAAGGATTTTATACAATTGATTTAAAAGAAGAAATTATTTTAAACCAAGGTCAATATTTTTCAATCATAGTTGACGTCACTAATAAAGGTGAAAAAAACGTCGATTTGGTGGCGAGTGATGAAATTAGAGAAATTTCGAGTTTTTATAAACATAATAATCAATGAGTAAATAGCAAAAAAAATTTTGTTGTATTCGGAATTAAAGCTCATACTCTTGAAGTACCAATTAATGAATTAAATAAAGGCACAACGGCTGATGAAGAAAATAAAGAATTAGAAGAAAGTTCTGAAACTAATACAAATAATAATCCTAGTGAATCAGATACGGAAAATAATCCCCTTAGAAGTGATGACGGTGAAAGTGAATCAGAAAGCTCTGAAGGTGAAGCAGAAACAGATACAGTAACTAATATTGAAGAGCCATCAGATAGTGAGATTTCAAGAGAAGAAGAAAAAAGTTCTCCAAAAACTCATGAATCTGGAACAGATTCAAGTTCAGAAGAAAATAATCCGATTTCAAAAGAATCCGATGCATCTAATGTTGAAGACAATAGTTCGCCAGTAGCTGAAGATACTACTAAAAATAAAGATATAACTGATGAAAGTTCATCAAAAGATGAAACTAATTCAAGCCCTAAAACAGAAACAGATTTAGTATCTCAAGATAATAATGAACATACAACAGAAGATTCTACAACTGAAAGTAAAGATGCAATAAATGAAAATCCAACAAGCGATCACAACGATTCAAGCACTGAAGCCGAAACGGATCAAATTAATGATTCTTCAACATCTGAATCACAACCAAATAATCCAGTCGAAACAGGAGATCAAACGAATTCAAATCCAACAACTGATGAAAGTTCAGTTACAGAAAACAATAATTCTAATAATGAAAAAGAATTAGAAGATATTTCAACAGATTCTGAAAAACCTAAAACGAAAAAAACAAATGTTATTTTATGAAGTATTTTAGGCGCTTTAGCAGGAATTGTAACTTTTGGTATAGCAACTTTCTTTATTGTTAAATTAATGAAAAAAAGAGTTAAAAATAATTTATAAACTAGGAAACAAAATATGGTTATGTCTATATTTTGTTTCTTTTTAATCAATTGTAGTGCATAGCACATCTACTGTGTCATATATTGTATAGCAAAAAACAATTAATATCCCTGCGTTTCCCACTTGCTAGTATAAAATTGAAAAATCAAGCATAACAAAACCATTTTTATGATAAAAATATGTTGAATTGGGTTAAAAAATTGCTTATTTAACATGTTTTTTACAAAGAAAAAATAAAATTTGGGTATAAAAGTTGGGTGTGTCAAAAATTTGGTGGTTAGGTTGAAAAAGCTGACTTTTTTGTTGCTTTTTTAAGGCATAAAAGTAAATAGAAAGGATTTTTGAAACAAGTAAAAATAGCCTTAAGCGGGAAACGTGGCAAAATAAATAAAAATATGGAACAAAAATTCCATATTTTTTTAATGTAAAATTAAGAATTATTTTTTACTTTTTTAACTAAAGCACGAATCATTATAGCAGCAAGAGTTGTGCTTAAACCTAAAGCTAAATATCAAAGTCAACTTAGTTTTTCTTCAACACCTGCTTTTTCTTTTAATAGTGTTTCAAATAATGATTTTTCAATTTTATTTAATGGATCATAATTAAGTTTTAATAATTCTTTAATTAATTTTTTATTTAAATTACTTTCTGGTTTATAAATATCAAAATATGAAGTATTTAAGATACTATTAGCAAATTCGGCAAACTTAGTTTGATTTAATTGTTCTAACTTATTAGTTGCTTCAATAAATTTAGTTTTATCAACATTTTTAAGAGCGTCAAAATAACTTATTTCAGCTTCTGCAAAGTTTAGATTATATTGATTGTGATTTAGAACAAAATCTTTGCTTGTATCTAATTTACTATTTAAATCGCTTGATTTAACTAAATTAATTAATTCAGTAATTGAATTAATTTTAGCATTTAAGTCTTGAATTGCTTTTTTAGTATCAGGATTTTTAACATCTGAATTATTTCATTGTTCGTGTAATGATTTAAGCAATTTGCCTTGCTCAATTAATTCAATCAATTTATTAATGCCATTAATATCTTCGCCATAGTTAACCAATTCATCTAAAATGTCTTGAATTTCTTTTGGCAATTCTTTATTATCAAGATCTTTTTGATACTCAATAATTTTGGCATTTAACTTCTCATATAAATCATTAATTTTCTTAGCTTCATCATTAATTGCTTTGAAAGCTTGTTTAATTTTATCTAAAGCTTTTTGTTCTTGCTCGATATTATTAGTTTTATTATTTTCAGCAACTTTATTAACTTGTGCAATTAATTGAGTTTTCTCATTATTTGTTAAATAATCGTTTGCTTTAATTTTTTCAATTAAATCAACTTCTTTACCATTTAATCTTTGGTAAGCACCGTCTAAAGAATCCTTATTAGTGTGATTATCAATTAAATTATCTAAATTAAATTGATTATTACTATCTAATCCGTCATCAGTTGTAGATTGACCTAATTCTTTGGCATTATTTAATATTCGATCAAATTCATTTTTATTATCTGCTTTATGATATTTAACATTAGATCGATCAGCAATTAATTGATCATAGTGATTAATTAAATCATTCAATTTCTTCATTTTGTCATTAATTGAACTATATGTTTCGAAGTTTTTAAGAACTTGATTGTAATCTGGTTCATTAATTAAACTATCTTTTAAATCTGCTTTTTGTTTTGGATTAAGGTGAGTAAGTTTTGCTAAATCATTTTTGATTACAGTAATATCAACTTGTTTTTTAAGTTCATTAAATTTAGCAACGCTATTAGTATCATCGCTATTAATTAAGTTAATAAGTTCATCAGCTTGCTCTCTAGTAAGTCCTGAATTACCTTCCTTATTGCTATCAACAAGTTCATTAATTTTGTTAATTAATTCATTTTTTCTAGGCTCTAAATTCACTGAAAACCCACTTAAAACAAGAGTTCCTTCAGTTGTAGAAGTTTTAACAGCTTTATCAGCATTTGCAAATTCATCTTTTGTAGAAACTAAGTGGTATTTAAATGTAATAGTTCCATCTTCATCATCAATTACAATATCATTTGGGTTAATTTCAATTTTTGATTTATTAACTACTGATTCTGGAGTTGAAATATTTGTGCTAATAAGTTCAAAAAGATTTTCTTTAGCAGCAAATTCTGAAGCTTTAATGCTTCTTTGTTCTTGTGAAGGATCATTGTAAATAACTGTTTTAGTTGCCTCTTTGCTGTCAACTAATTTATTTAAACGTTCCACTTCACTTTGGAAATTGCTAATAGTGAATTCTTTTTCTACAAATACATCTTCAGCACCTTCTTTAGTTGAAGTAATTTTGTATTTACCTGTAACTGAATTAGTTAAATCGTCTTTAGTAATTGACTCAGGAATAAGCTCAACATTAGCATCTTCTAAATTATTGGTAAAGCTAATGCTATTTAAATCAATTTCAGAAGGAGAAGTTTTTTCTTTACCTGGATAACTTACTTGAGAGCTAAGTTCATTAAGTCTTTCTTCTTCGGTTTTAAATCCTGGTACTTCTACTTCTTTTTCATTTGAAGTGTATGTATCGCTAGGATCATTTTTATTTGTTGAAACAATAACATATTTAATAGTTAAATTACCATCTTTATCATTTGCATTAACAACTTCAGTAATTTTTACAACTCTATTGTAAATTCCATCAGGATCTTGTTCTGCTGTTCCAGAAAGTGTTTTCTCTGCTGTTGAATTATCAAAATATGAAGGTAATTTTGAATTATCACCATTAAATGATGCATCTAAATTATTAATATTACTTAATTCTTTTGAAGGGATTTTGAATCCACTAAATTCTTGAGAATGAGCTTTAGAAACAACATCATCCATTCCATCTTTTGTAGATACAAAGTGATAATTAACTTTTAATGTACCAGCTTCATTGTTTATTTCTGTTATTGAATCAATAACTAATTTAGCATTATCAAAAGTATCTGGGTTAGAAGTGAATTTTTCTTTAAGCGCAGCTGAAGCAATAGTTTTATCTTTACTTGCATAATCTAAAGTTGCATTTAGATCATTTAATCTTTGTTTTTCGATGTCTTGATCAATTTTATCTTGCTCAACTTGAGTTCTAAAGCCATCAATCACTAAGTTTTGATTATTAATTTCAGGAGTAAAAAAATTGTTAATTTGTCAATTTGAAACTAATTCACTTTGTGTTTTATTTGAAATTAATTTAAAATTTAAAGTATTTTCTCCAGCTTGATTATCTGGAGTAATTGAATTAATTCTTATATTAGCTTTGTTGGCAGTTTTTTTAGTTTCATCATAAGAATAATTATTTTTATTATTAGCCGGCGCAACTGAAGGTAACTGGTCTTTTTTAGTTCCATTAAAATTAATATCTTCTTTACTTAAAGAATCTAAAAGTTCATTTAATCTTTGACTTTCAGTTTTAAAACCACCAAGAATAATTTCTTTAGTTTCAGATTCATCATTGGTTTGATTATTTTTCAATTTATATGAAATTTTAATTTCACCAGTAATGTCATTGTAACCTATAATTTCTTTATCAATTACACTAAAATTAGGATCTTTAGCATTTAAAGTAATTTCATTAGCATCATATTCAGAAGCTAATTTATTTTTAGTTACATTTATATCTAAATCATTAATGTTTTTAGCATTTGATTCTTCTTTTTTTCTTTCGCCATCAGTTTGAAAAAGACTTAAACTATAATTTCTCGATTGAGAAACAATTTCATTATTTGGAATATCTGTTCGAGTAGATAAGAGATGATATTTGAAAGAAATTGACCCATATTGACCATCTCTATTAGTAATTTCATCAATTATTATTTTGGCTTTTTCTTCTGTAATAAGATCAACGAATTCACCTGTTTCATGATTTCATCCTGGTAAATAACCTGATAATTCTGATAATTTAACTTCATCTACAGTAGTTTTATTTTGTGGTTTATCACCATTAAATTCAAAATTTTTGGGTTTCTCTAATAAATTATTTAATCTTTGTTCTTCAGTCATATAACCATTAATAGTTATAGTTTTAAGTTCTGATGTAACAACCTCTCCATTTTTATTGGTTTCCACAACAAAATTAGCTACTAATGTTCCGGTTCTATCATCTCAAGATTCGATTGACTTAACGACAATAGTTTCATTTGAGTGATCAATATTGTCATTAGGATCAAAACCAATATTTACATCTGATAAATTATTTACAAATTCTGATGCTTGTTTAAGAGAATTAGCAGTACCTACAAAATTGCTTGCAGCATTGCTTTTTTCTTCTTTTTCTTCACTAGTCATAAAGCCAGTTATTTTAGTAGTTAAGTTTTTACTTGAAACAACTTTTTGATCACCTAAATTATCTTTGGTTGATTCTAATTTATAAGTTACAATTGCTCCTCTTGGATCATCTGGATCAGGTGTAATTCTGTCAATAATTACTTTAGCATTATTAGCTGGATTAATAGCAGTTGTAAAATTATCTTTATTTAAATCACTAACAGCAACAGATTTTTTATCTGCACCATTAAACTCAACGGTTTTAGTAACAGCTTGATCTTGAACTAATTGATCTAATCTTTCCTGTTCAGTTAAAGTGCTTAAGGCATTGTCGTTATTTAAAGTGTAAGTTTTGCTTGATTGGACAGTTTCAAGATTTTCTTTAGTTGATTGATATTTGTAATTTAAATCTAATTTACCAGTTGCTTCATTTCTATTAGTAATGTTTAAATCAACAGGTTTAGTATCTTCCGGAATAGTATCGTTATTAAATTCAATTTCATCAACTGAAATTTCACTAGCTGTATCGGTGGCTTTTGGATTATCTTTAACTTTAGCAGTTGCCACACTTAATCCGTTTAATCTTGCAACTTCAGTATTATAACGTTCTTGTCCATTTAAAGCATCAATTGCACTTTTAATTTTTTCATTTAAAGAATCAACTGTTGATTTATTCATTAAATCAGGATTATTTTCATTATTTAAAGCAGTTACTAAATCTTCTGCTTCTTTAATTGCCCCACCTTTTACATTGTTATTTTTAGTAGGGTTTCCGTCATAAGCAGCTCTTAAGGCGTTAGTAGTATAAGTATAATTATCACCTTCAGCAACTTTTGCTTGATTAGAAATATAGTCTTTTAAAGTCTTCATTGAAGAATCTAATGCTTTATTGCTTTTATCTTGGTTATTAACATCTTCAATAGTATTTTGACTATTAATTAATTTAATTGCTTTTTCTTTTTGTTTTGGTGTTAAATATGAATAATCGGAATTAATTTTTCTAATTGCTTCATCCTTAGCAGCTTTTAACCTCTCTTCACCATTTAAAGCAGTAACTGCATTATTAAGTGCTGCAGTTTTTCCATTTACTTGCTCTAAAGTTAAATTAGGTCCACTTGTTTTATTAATGTCATTTTCTTTAGCAGTAATTAAATTTTCTAAAGTTTCTTGATTATCTGCTTGAGTATAATCGATGCTTGTTCTAATTGTTTCAATATTAGCTGGACTTTCGCTATAAATTTTCATAGCATCGTCTAGTTTTTTATTTTCAGCATCTTGATTATTAACATCATTTACAGTTCTTAATGCTTCAATTTTGTTAATTGCATCTGTTTTTTGTGCATCATTTAAATATGTATAAGTAGTGTTTAATTTATTTTTTGCTTGTTTTTTAGCTTCTGCTAGATTTTCATCACCATTTAATTCTTCTTTTGCTTGGTTTAAAGCTGCAATTTTTTGATTAATTTGGTCAATTGTTAAATTATCAGTTTGACTTGATAAATCTGTGCTTCTTTGATTTAAAGCATTATCAAAAGCAGTTTTTTTATCACTATCTGCTTCATTATAATCAGTGCTTTTCTTAATTGTTGCTACATTATTTTCGTCACTATTAGTGTCATCTTTGAATGTATTTTTATAATCATTCATTTTTTGATTTACTGTTTCTGCTTCAGTGAAAATTGAATTTATTTTTGTAGCATTATCAGTATTTTGTTCATCAATTCTATTTTTTAATGATTCTTTTTGAGCTGGATTTAAACTATCTAAATTATCTATTTTAGCCTTTGTGATTGTTTTAAACAAAGGCAAATCGTATGGATTATTATTTTCATCCATATTTTCAGAATTAATTAAATTTTTATATGTGTCTTTTTCTGTATTTCCTAAAGAAGTTTGATCGATTAAATTATTAGCATTTTCTTTCATTTTGCTAAAAATTTGTTGTTCAATTTCTTTAATTTTGGCACTTTTAGCTTGTTCGTCCAAAGTTGAATCTTTATAGACATTTTTAATTTGTTCGCGATAAGGATCTTTTTGTTGTTCGTTAGTTCATAAACTAAATTTATTTATGATTTTTTCTGGCTTTGAATCAGCTTCAATTGAATTTTTGATCTCATTTCCAAGATTTTGTAATTCAGAATAATTTTTTGCATCTTTACCCAAACTATTGATTCTGTCATTATAGTGTTTTTTCTGTTCTTCAGATAAAGAAGAATCTGAAAGTGCTTTTTGTAATTCTGTAACTTTTTCTCTATATTTTAATAAACCTTCTAATTTTTCTTCAGCAGCAATATAAGTGCTTAAACCTGTTGCTAAATCTTGATTAGTAGTTGTTAAATTTAATATTTCTTGTCTTTTAGAATTTCAACCTGCTTTTTCAATTTTTCCCTCAATAGCTGTGTTTAATCCATTTAACTTTTCTTGTAATTCTTGTAATTGATTTGTTAATTTTTCTTTTTCACTATCAAAATCTATTTTTTCAGGTTCTTCAGGTTCAAATTTATAATCAAAAGAAGATTTTTTTGTTTGATAAGTAGCCAATTTTTCTCTAATTTGAGCAATTTTCTTGTTTATACCAATCAACCCATCATCTCCTAATAATAAGAAAGCTGCGTCATAATTTCCACCTCTTGCTTTTTCATCATTATTTAAGTCTTGACTATATTTTAATCAATTCAATAATGTGTTGCTTAAATCTTGTGGAATATTTCTATTTAAATCATTTGGAACATTTGAATCTACAGTTGCATTTTTTAAAATAGTTACAAAATTATCATAATATGCTCGTGGAGCATTGTAAACTTCTTTTTTGAATTCCTCTTGAAGCTCATTTAAAACATAACTTTCAAATTCTTCAAAAGTATTAAATCTTCCACGATATTCACTAAGTGTTTTAAAAGTTATTAAATCTTTTATTTTTGGATCAAATACCTCAATTGCATTTTCAGCTGCACGATCTTCATCAGTAATGGCAGTGTTAGGCATAAATCTTCATTCAATTGAACCAGTTTTGTGTCTTTTGAAAGTAGCGAAATATAAATCAGGCCTTTTTAAAAATCACTTTTTAATTCCTTGAATTCACTCATTTTTAGAGCCCTCATCATTAATTTGGTTAAAA
This sequence comes from Mycoplasmopsis glycophila, assembly GCF_900660605.1. NCBI lineage: Bacteria > Bacillati > Mycoplasmatota > Mycoplasmoidales > Metamycoplasmataceae > Mycoplasmopsis > Mycoplasmopsis glycophila. The sequence continues at coordinate 589,386 of NZ_LR215024.1, forward strand.
CTTGGTAATTGAATAAAAAAATCATAAACTGATTGCAATTGATTTTCATCAATTGCAAAATCTAGTATTTTCTCCTTATACTCTCCTCTTGGTTTTTTGTAACCATCTGGAACATACAAATTGTTTCTTGTGGAACTAGAAGAACGAACCTTTTTTTGTGATTCGATAAAAGTTTTCAATTCTTCAGCTGCCGTTCTTTGAGAATCATTTCAATTATTTTGATTAGTAACATTAATAACTGAAACTAAAACTAATGATGGTGCTATTATCCCACCAAAAGAAAGAAAAATTTTTCTGCTTTTCTTCATTTTAATACAAATCCCCCTATATATATATATATATATATATATATTATAACTCTTTTATATAAATGTGAAATTTTCATATATAATATACAGTTATTAATTTTTAAAATACTTTTTCTTTTTTATTCTAGAATTTTATTTTAAAAATATAAAAATAAAATCCCAGCAAAACAGTAAGCTGGGACATCAAAAGTTGGTAAAAAGTTTAATTTACTAAGGTTTTTCAATACACTTTAGTTGTTTTTAATTTTGCATTAATTGAATTCTTTCGTTGTTGTATCAAGCGAAAAATCATTAATGAATAATTTTAATTCATTAAAAGTTATTTTGTAATGTCAATTAATTTTAAACATTCTTAAAATAAATAAAAATATGGAACAAAAATTCCATATTTTTTTAATTTAGAATTAAGAATTATTTTTTACTTTTTTTAACTAAAACACCAATCATTATAGCTGCAAGAGTTGTGCTTAAACCTAAAGCTAAATATCAAAGTCAACTTAATTTTTCTTCAACACCTGCTTTTTCTTTTAATAGTGTTTCAAATAATGATTTTTCTATTGTATTTAATGGATCATAATTAAGTTTTAATAATTCTTTAATTAATTTTTTATTTAAATTACTTTCTGGTTTATAAGTATCAAAATATGAAGTATTTAAGATGCTATTAGCAAATTCAACAAACTTAGTTTGATTTAATTGTTCTAATTTATTAGTTGCTTCAATAAATTTAGTTTTGTCAATATTTTTAAGAGCGTCAAAATAACTTATTTCAGCTTCTGCAAAGTTTAGATTATATTGATTGTGATTTAAAACAAAATCTTTGCTTGTATCTAATTTGCTATTTAAATTGCTTGATTTAACTAAATTAATTAATTCAGTAATTGAATTAATTTTAGCATTCAAGTCTTGAATTGCTTTTTCAGTATCAGGATTTTTAACATCTGAATTATTTCATTGTTCGTGTAATGATTTAAGCAATTTACCTTGCTCAATTAATTCAATCAATTTATTAATGCCATTAATATCTTCGCCATAGTTAACCAATTCATCTAAAATGTCTTGAATTTCTTTTGGCAATTCTTTATTATCAACATCCTTTTGATACTCAATAATTTTGGCATTTAACTTCTCATATAAATCATTAATTTTCTTAGCTTCATCATCAATTGCTTTGAAAGTTTGTTTAATTTTATCCAAAATTTCTTGGGTTTCAGCAACTGAAGTATTTGGACTATTATAACCATTTGGGGTTTCGTTATTAATTAATTTTTTACCATTATCAATTGCTTTATCATAAGCATCTTTTTTATCTTGATCTGCACGTTGATATTTATAACTATTAACCACATCAGGATATTTATCTGTTAATTCTTTAATTTGATTGAGTAAATTATTTAACTGATCAGCAATATCTTTATTAGTTTTTGCTTCATTTAAGTCACTATTTTTAATTTGGTTAATTAAATGATCTTTTTGACTTTGATTAATTAAATTACTTTGATTATTAATTACATCTTGATTAACATAATCAATTAAAGCTTGTTTTTGTTTTTGAATGTCATCCATTTGGTTTTGAATTTTATCTAAAGCTTTTTGTTCTTGCTCAATATTATTAGTTTTATTATTTTCAGCAACTTTATTAACTTGTGCAATTAATTGAGTTTTCTCATTATTTGTTAAATAATCATTTGCTTTAATTTTTTCAATTAAATCAACTTCTTTACCATTTAATCTTTGGTAAGCACCGTCTAAAGAATCCTTATTAGTGTGATTATCAATTAAATTATCTAAATTAAATTGATTATTATCTAGTCCATTATCAGTTGTAGATTGACTTAATTCTTTGGCTTTATTTAATATTCGATCAAATTCAGTTTTATCATCTGCTCTATGATATTTAACATTAGATTGATCAGCAATTAATTGATCATAGTGATTAATTAAATCGTTCAATTTCTTCATTTTGTCATTAATTGAACTATATTTTTCAAAGTTTTTAAGAACTTGATTGTAATCTGATTCATTAATTAAACTATCTTTTAAATCAGCTTTTTGTTTTGGATTTAAATATGGATAGGTTTTATCAATTTGATTGATTAAATCAGTGATTTTAGCTTTATCAATGATATTATCAACTTCTTCTTTAGTAGCACTTTTATCAATATTATCTTTAAATTGAGCCTTTTCGTTTTCACTTAAGTTATCAAGTGCATCAACTATTTTTTTAGCTTCTTTTTTGTATTTGTCTAATTGATTTAAGAATCCACTTAAAGTAATAGTTTCAGAGCTTGCTGATTCAATATCAGTTAAGTTTTCCTTAGTTGAAGCAATTTTATATTTAAAGCTAATTGAACCATCAATATCGTTAGCAGTTAAGTCAATAATTTTTAAATTAGCTTGATTAATTGCTTCATTATCTAAGTTTGTTTCAAAATATGTACTTAGATTATTTAGCACATCTTCTTTATTAGCTAATAATTCTGAAGGTAAAATTTCAGCTTGATTATCTAATTTATATTCAACATGCGCTTGGATTGCATCATTTGTTAATAAAGCATCAATTCTTGCTTGCTCAGTTAAAAATCCATCGATAGTGAATGCTTTATCATCAACATGAATATCATTTAAACCTTCTCTTGTTGAATAAACGCTATAAGTACCGCTTAAAGTGCCATTTCTATCATCACGGGTTTTGTTATTAATTGTAATATTAGCAGTTTTAGCATCATTTTGACTTAAATTACTAATAGCAATTGTAGTATCTGAAGCTTGTTTTTGATTTTTATCACTAATACTATTAGCAAAATCAAAAGCAAGATCTGTTAATCTTTGTAATTCGGTTTTAAAGCCACTTAATTTATTAGTGTTAGCACTTCTTGTTTCATTAACAACAATTTCTGCATTTTCTAAACCTTCTTTAGTTGATTGCAAGGTATAAGTTACTTTAATATATCCTTCACGGTCATCACGCTCAGTATCAATAATAGTTAATGAATTTTCTTTAATTTTCATGTGATTTTGTTCTAAAGTTTCATTGTTATTTAATTTAACAATTACTTTTGAAGCAATTACATCACTTTGGTTATAAAGTGGCAAGTATTTATTTCGATTTTCAAAATCAAGCACAATTTGTGGTAATAAACCTTCGATTCTTATTTCTTCTTCTTTAGTATTAGTTAAAAATCCTTCAAAATTAACAGGATTTGATTCTTTAGAAATTACCTTTTGTTCATTAAAGGTTTCTTTTCAATTACTTACTAATTTTTTCAAATCATTTTGATCAGTATTTACTTGTCTATTTGAAATTAATTTGTATTTAACTCCAACTTGACCTGTATTATCATTAGCATCTGTCAAAAGTAAATCAGAAATGTGATTGCTTGTGCTATCACCATTTTCTTTAACTGAAGCGCTAAAACTATCTTTATTTAAAGTTGAAGCTTTTTGATTTTTTGTATTAACAGTGCTATTTAATGAAATATTATATGGATTAGTATCAACTAATTTATTTAATCTTTGTAATTCTGTTTCAAAGCCACTAAGAATAATTTCTTTAGTATTAGAAACTACAGAAGAAAACTCTGGTTTAGTTGATTTAATTTGGAAACTTAAATGAATTTCACCAGTTAAATCATTGTAACCAATAATTTGTTGATTAATAAACTTGTAATTATCTTTATTAAAGGTATCTCAAGTTCAATTAGTAGTTGCATCTGTTAAACTTGAAGCTTGTTCATTTGCTTTATTTGGATAATCAATATTATAAAGAACACCGTTTTCAACTTTGTCAGTAAAATCAAGAGCATCTAATCTTTCTTTCTCAATTTGAGCTAAATTTTTAAAACCATTTAAAGTACCTGATTTGTTATGTTTGCTACTTGAAGTTACAGTGTTTAAGTTTTGCGAATTAACCACACCTCTATTAGAAACAATTTGTCAAGTATAACTAATTTCTCCTGTGTTATCATTAGCTGATTTATCCACTACTTTTAAGTTATAACTTGCATCTTGATTAGATGCTAATTTATTTAAAATTAAGTCTTTTAATGATTTTGATGCAGTTCATTTATTATATTGGTCGCTTGCGACATTTTTAATTCCAGCTTCAATTTCTAAGTTTTTAATAATTTCATCAAGACGCATTTGTTCAGTTTTAAAGCCTTTAATTTGAACATATTTATTATCTGAAGTTACATTTTTATAAATTTCATCACTTTTTTCAGAAACTAAATGGTATTTAATTCCAATATAACCGTCAATTTCATGTCTTGCATCAATACTATCAATTACAACTCTAGCTTCTGGATCAGTTTCTTTGATAGCTGCAGTTACTTTTTCAATAACCGCTTCTGAAGGTAAAGTTGTAGTTTTGTTTTTATAATCTAATGTAACATTTAAATTATTTAAACGTTTTTTTTCTGCTTCACGATCAATTTTATCTTGCTCAGCCTTGGTTCTAAAACCAGAAATAGTTACAATTTTTTCATCTGATTTAATGACTTGAAGATTGTCTTTAGTTGATTCTAATTTAAATCCTAATTCAATTTCTCCAGTAATATCATCATAAGAAACGATTCTTTTGTCAGCAAAGGTGTATTCACCATCCACTTCAGGACTTCAAGTTCATTTATCAGTATTTAAATCATCTAAATTAACTTTAGAAGCTAAAATTTCAGATTTCTTAATTCTGTCAATTAAATAACCACTTAAGCCATCTAATCTATCTTTTTCCACATTTTTAAATCCAGTAATCATCACGCTATTAGCATCAGACTGTGGAGCAGTATAAGTAATATTTTCTAAATTATTATCACTTCTTCAGAATAAATCTCCTTTAGATTTAGTTGAAGTTAAAGTGAAGTTTAAAGTGCTTCTTTCATAATCAGCTTCTGGATTAATACTTGTAATATCAAAAGTTAATTTTTCGCTTGTTGCACTTGGATATGAATAATTATCTTTATTTTTAGCAGTTTCTGAATTAGCTAATTCGTTTGCAACTGTAAAACTGTGATTAATTTTACTTTGATCTTTATTAATGCTATTAGCAATAGTGTTTAATCTTTGTTTTTCAGTTTGATAATTATCATTAGTTTCTGCTTTAAAAACGTAAGTTTGCACTTTAGTTTTAACATCGGTTAACTTAGTTTTAGTTGAAACTATCTCATAAGTAATTTCAAGTTTACCTTCAACATCATTAGCAGAAACTATTTCAATGTTTTTGATAACAGCTTCTGGTTGATCACCAATAATTGCAACAGTAAAAGGAGTTTTATCGTTAGTATAATTTTTAGCCACATTAGTAGCAAATAATTCTGGTTTCTTATTAGTATGATTGATAGTTAAGTTATATAAACGAGTACTTTCATCAAGTTTAGATTTAAGTGTTTCTAATTTAGCTTTTAAAGCTTTAAAGTTAGCGAAAGCTTTATCAAAAAGTCCGCTGTAATTGTTTGGATCTTCTTGCTCTACTTGATTAAATTTATCTTTATTTTCATTACCATCTGCTAATTTTAAATTAAACCCAGCAATTAACTCAGTAGTTAAATTATCAGCGGCAGTTTTGAGTGAATCGATAGCGTTTTTATAACCAACATTAGTATCAACAACATAATTAGTTTGTCATTCCTTAATTTTCTTTAATTCTAAACCAATTGCTTGATCTAAGGCTTTAATAAAAGTAAATCGTTTTTCTTTTTCACTATCATCGGTAATTGTCTTATCAATTTCTTTTAACAATTGTTGTTTTAATTCAACTGTCATGTGTTGTAATTCATTTTGTCTTGGTAAATATGAACTAGAACCATCTAATTTAGATTTAGCTTTTTCAAGATCACTTAATAAAGTTTCAATTTCTTTACTATTAGTAATTGGAGTTTTAGCAGAATCATCAATTACTGTTTTGGTTTTCTCAATAAGGTTTTTGTAATTGTCTTTTTCACTTTTAGTTCTTTCATAAACATAAAGTTCATCAGTAATTTCGCGATTTTCATTTGGTTTAAGTGAATTAGGTAATCCATCATAATACTCTTTTAATGCTTTCATTTGCTTATCTAAATTAGTTGCATTAGTTTTAAAGGTTTCATAATTTTCAGGACTTAAATAATTACTATCATTGGTATCAGTAATATTTATTTGATCAATTAAAGCTTGTTTTTGTTTGTCAGTTAAATTAGTTAATGAACGAATGTGATTAGTTAAAACGGCTTTATCATGAATTAATTTTAAATTAGCGTCATTACCAAATTTGCTAAATTCTTCACTAATTGGGTTAATTTGAGCATCAGTAACTAATTGAATATATTTATTTCTTTCTTGCTCTGTTAAATCGGTTAATTGATTTAATTTAGTAGTTAAATTACTTTTAGCTTTGGCAAAAAGAGTATTAATTTGATTAGCTAATTTTTCATTATTAGAAGTTCAATTTGTATTTGTTATAACACCATTATTAACTTCATAGTTACTTGGCAATTCATTTACAAAAGTATCAAATCCCTGTCTTTCAGTTTCATTACTCTCAACAAAAACAAATGAGTTAACTGCTTTTTTAGCTTGATTTTTGTTACCATCTAAAGTTTTTAAAGCTTCAGTTAAGGTAGTTAATCCACTTTCTAATTTAGTTTTGAATTTATTAAATTTATCATAGTTTGATAAAAATTCTTTTGTTGGATCATTTAAGAAAATTTGTTGATATTCAGCGTTATCAAATGCATCAATAAATTTATTATATTCTTCTTGCCCCTCTTCACCTTGGCGAGTTGATAAGGTGTTTTTTGAAGCAGTTTCTTTTCATTCACCAGCACTTGTTTTTAAATTCTTTTTAATTCAGTCAATATAATTATTTAAATATTTACGTTTTTGAATCGCATCTGCTACTGTTGCTTGAAATTCTCTTAATTTATTTAAGTTTTGAGTTGAATCTGTTTCAATTAAATTGTCTATTCCCCCGTTGCTTGCGGTTGAAGTAAATTGATTATTAATTATTTGAATCGCTTTATCTTTAAATAATTTGTAAAGATTATTTTTTTCATCTTCACTTAAAGTTTCATATAACTCTGAATAAGTATTTTTAAATTCACTAGTGGCAATGTTATAAATATTTCCACTTGCTGTATTGTCAATAACTTTATATCCATCTAATTTAGCTACTTCCTGATCATATGTTTGATGATCTATACCTAAAATGTCAGTCAATTTAAAGCCTCATTCAGTAGCAGCTTTTTGTCCTTCAGGTAGAGGTTGATTATTTTTCAAAGCATTTTTTCCGTTAGATAAAAATTCATGAAGTTTTACAATCATATCTTTTAAATTTTGAGTAGAAGAATAAGCAAAATTTAACTGAGAAATTAATTTGTTTTCATCACTTGATAATTCCTTATTTGTATCAGAATAATAAGTTTCATCAACTTCTGCGGCAAATTGAATCATAGGAATCATTCTTCTTAATAATTTCATGAAAGTGTTTACATATTTTTTATCATCTGGGATGCTTGCGTTTTCATGATCATTAAATCAAACATCACTTTCGCTTTTATTTTCTCCTCTTGATTTAAATTCATTACTAATAAATTTTTGAACCAAGTCACTAACTCATCCTGATAAATTAGGAAATTCTGTTTGTAACATTTGCTCAATTTTTAATCTATCAGTAACAAGTGGTGTATATACTAAATCATTAAAAACATAGAAACCTTGAGGATCCTTATTTGTAGAAGAAAGTTGCGCCTCTGCAATTTGTCATTGATTTCTAAAATTAGGATCTTTAATTGTTGCTTTAATTTTTAATGAATTTGGATTAATATTATCAAGAACTGAATTTAAATTGTATTCACTGTAGTATTCTCTTGCATTGTTTATTTTATTGTATTGATTTCTATCTAAATCAAATAATTTAATTTCTGTACCACTTTGATTAGTGTAATAAACACCTACTTCATACAATTTATTATCAATTTCATTATCTTCTCTTCTTTTAAATGATTTAGGTAAATAGAAGTTAGAATCAGAAGATTCAACTCTTTCTTTAATTCTAAATTTGTATTGAGTTGATTTAGCTCTTTTACTTCTTATGATAAATCCAGATTCACCTTCAAAACCAGAGTTAAATCCAACATCAAAAAGAGTATAAGCACCACCTAAAAAGGTTGGAACTGAATTTTTTCCATTTCATTGAAAATTTGGATTTTCAACTGTTTCAAACTCAACAACTACAACGTTATTTAATCATCCTTTGTTTCTAGCATTTGGTGCATCAATGAAGAAAGTAAACATATATCCAGCATTTTGGTTTAATAAATTTCAAAAACCATCTCCATCATTTTTTAATAACTCTTCATCATATAAACCATCTTGTTTTAATCTGGCTGCAACTTTTCCATTATCAAAGTTATTAATTTTTTTAGTAGATTTGTGATAAAAACCTGGATTTCCCCTTCCAAGTGATGTAACTGGATCGTTAATTAATCTATTAGCTATTACAGAACGATTGTCACGAGTTAAGCCATTTTTTTCGGCAACTGCTAATTCTTCTGCTGTTCAAGGATAAGCTGAATTACTTCATAATCCCCTTAATCTGATTTCACTATTATTGTTATAACCAGCCGCTCCAGCAGTGCTTGTGTTTTCAGGATTTACTCAGTTAACAATATTTTGTCATCTATCTTCAAAATAAGGATTTTGAGAATAAAGAGGGTTAATAAAAGTGTAATCCTTATTTGTAGGTAAATTGGTTCAAGAAACAGGAATTTCTCTTGTAGAAACATTTGCATAATCAATTTCATTAATATCAGCTGGATAAAATGAAAATTTAATGACTGAATTATCTGCTAAAATCATATCTTCAGAAAAATAGAAACCACCTAAATATCTATTGTCCCTAAAACTAGCTGGTTGCTGTTTATGATAAATTAATTTTCATTTTCTCTTTTTGCCATCCAATGATTTAGGATCAACTCAATTAGATTCTTTGCTAAATCTATCAATATAATTTGTGTCTAAAAAACGAGGATCTCTATTGTTTGTGATGGTTGTATCACCAACAGTGACAAAATTTTGAGTTCCATTATAACCTTCAAATCTATAATCTGAACTACCATCTCATGAACCATATGGACTATATCTTGAATGAGAATAAATATCAGTATCTTCATAAAAGAAACTGTCATATTTAGTATCAGTAGTATCTTTACCCATATAGATAGGAACTAACCCAGAAGAAGTAATTAAAAATACAGTTGAAGAAAGAGTAGCACCTAAAAGCTTAAATATATTTTTTTTATTCATAAATGAATTCTCCTAATAATTTTCAAGTAAATAAAATATAAACACATAGGATAAACGTAATAATAATTTAACCAATGCAAGTTAATATTAATGATTTTGAAATATATACGAAATCGTTCTTTGTATTTATATGTTTTAATATATTACAACTTTTTTATATAAATTAAAAATAAAAATTGGAAAAGTGAGCGAGCAAACTAAAATCCAAAAAAAAAAAAAAAAAAAAACAATTCTTTTTTAGTGCTTAAATTATAGGAAAATTAATGTTATAAATTAGAAAAATTTCGCACAAATTTTGAATGCATAATTTTTCTAATTTTTTCACAATTTACCATACTTTGCTTAAAATTATTAACCCTTAATTACACAAAAACCATCTCCTAGTTATAGATGATTGGTTATTAAGAGTGTTTATTTCTTGATCTTTTTCAAGTAATAAAGATTAAAACAAAGAACGGTGCTAGTACAAGACCTAAAATTAATCAAATGTATCAAAGTGATTTTCGATCAAATTTAACTGGCGCAAGTTTTTTATAAGCATTTTCAATTTTTAAAGCGGCTTCTTTAATTTTATCCTTAGTTTCCAAGTTGAGACACTATAAAAAACGAATACATCTATAAATAAGGATATTCATTTTTTTCTTCATTACAACTTGGAAACTCAGGATTCTAAAAAGATAATCAAAGAATGAGTTAATAAAAAAAGTAAGTTTATTATTGTCGGTCAAATAGTGCTTGTGCGCTATTTTTTAAACAAAAAACGAGATTGCTCCCGTTTTATATTAAATTTCATCTTCTTCATCGATATCGAATTCGTCGTTTTCAACATCACCAAAGATTGATTGGCGAACAAGTTCAAGCGTTTTCTTTTGTGAATTTTTAATATTAAGTTTTTTATTATTTTGAGAAGTTTTATTTGTTGTTTGCGTATTTTTATCTTTACTTGAATCTCCATTTGGATTTAAATCAATTTTATTATTAGTGAAATTAATTTTAAGATCACCTAAAATTTCATCTTTAGGTTCATTTAAGTAGATAATTGTTGGAACAATAACTGGTTCTCTTCTTTTTTCTTTGTAAAATAATGCATAAAGACGATCCACAATAATTTTCTCCAGTTCGTCTTTGCTTCAGTTTTCGAAATTTTTAATGTGGTATAAAACTGCTCCGTGAGCAACTCTTTTGGTTTCTTCAATAAGTTTTTTAGAAGTTTTAACAAAAAAACTACCACGTGTGACAATTGTTGGACGTCCGACAATTGTGTTTTTTTCTTTATCGATTACAAAAACAATATTGACAAAACCGCTATCTTTTAGTCTTGCTCTTTCTTTTAAGATTTCATTAGATAAACTTAAAATAGAATTTCCATCAATATAAATTGGTCCAAAATCAACTTTTTCATTAGTTTCAAAAATTTCTCGATTAAGCATATTGTAAACTTGACCTTTTTTAATAATTAAAACATTTTTAGGGTCAACTCCATTTTCAATAGCTGTTTGTCCATGAACCATGCTCATACGATATTCACCATGATAAGGTAAGAAATATTTTGGTTTAGTAAGTTGGAAAATCTTATCGTGCTCTCACTTGTAAGCATGACCTGATGTATGTAAGTAACCGTCTGGGCCATTTTCTTTGATAATTGCACCTAATTTATAAAGACGGTTAATAAGAAGTTCTACTACCATTCTATTACCAGGAATCGGGCTAGAAGAAAAGATCACAACATCCCCTTTAGCAATTTTAACAGTAGCATGTTTACCATAACTCATACGTGAAAGAGCAGCTAATTGCTCTCCCTGTGACCCGGTTGTAATGATTACTAAATCACTTTCTTTGACGTTAGGGAGTTGTTTTTTATCAATTAAAACATCATTATCAACATTAATATAACCTAATTTATGACCAATTTTAATTCCTTGGATCATTGAACGTCCAAAAGTGATAACTTTTTTATTCATTTTCGCAGCTAATTCAATAATAACCTTTACTCTGGTTAAGTTAGAAGCAAAAGCAGTTACGATAATTTTGCGTTTAGCATTACGCATATGTTTTTCAATATCTGTTAAAATGTCACTTTCACTTGGTGAGTGTTCTGGTCTCATTGCGTTTGTTGAGTCACTGAAAAGTGCAGTTAAACCTTCTTTACCAATTTCATCTAATCTTCTAAAGTCACAATAATTACCAATTGGAGTGTAATCAAAACGGAAATCACCTGTAAATAATAAACTTCCATTTGGAGTCGTTACCCTCACACCAAATGCATCAGGAATAGAGTGTTGTGCTGTTCAAAAATCTACTTTACAATCATTTTCAAAGTGATGAACATCTTCTTTCTCAATTTCGATAAACTCAATGTTTTTATTAATTTTATTTTCTTCAAATTTAGCTTTAAGATATTGAATAGCAATTCTTGGTGCGAAAATCTTTTTTAATTTGGTTTGTTGAACTAAATAAATAACACCACCGATATGATCCTCGTGTCCATGTGTTATAAATAAACCTTCAATTGTTTTACCAGGTTGATTAAGATATTCATAGCTAGGAATGATACCTTTAACACCTGTATTAAATGTATCTGCGAATTTAATACCAGAATCGATAATGAAAATTCTATTTTCGTGCTCAATTAAAAGAGTTGATTTACCAATTTCTTCAACCCCACCTAACGGTATAATACGTGTTGGATTCATAGTTCTCCATTTCAATATTTCAATGAATATTATTTATTTTGATTTTATTTTTTAATAATGTAATAACATAAGAGATTTTTAATATTTCAAATCTTAAATGAAAATATTTTTTATATTATAAACAATATATGTATATTTTTGTAAAAATATACATCATAAAAAAACCAAGCTTTTGGGCTTGATTTAATTTTCATTAGATGTCCCCTAAAAATGGTATTGTCTTTCTGTATGAAAAACTTTCAACATTGTTGTTATCTGGAAAGCCAGAAGGTCTCACGAGGTCTGCGTCATAAATAATAGCAATTTGTTCTTCTTGCCCTCTTCCGATTCATGAATATTTGTTTAGATAAGCTTCAGGAACTTCGACATCTTCAACGTTCTGGATAATACATTGGAAATTTCTTCCTGATAACTTATTTAATCTACTTACTATTTCATAAACTTGTTCACCTCTATTTTTGTTAATTTCTGTAAGACCAATAATATCAATCCCTGATTTTCAAATAAGTCCAGCAATTGCTAGTGATTTAGCATTATGATGTGCAAAATTTAAAATATTTCAATGTGCGATTCTTAAAACATTTTTTTCTTTTGGATTAATTTCTAGTGTCGATGGATTAGTTTCTAACTCATTATTTAGAATTTTAAGATCTGTATAAACTGGAGCGTGGTCACTAATTACATATTTAATGATTTGAAAGTCAGTTTTGTCATCTGATTTATAATGCTTAAATCTTCCATTATCTTCTATTGAATCAACTAATTGTTTTTTATTTCAAATTCCATTATAAAAACCGTTAATAATATCAACTTTAAATCTTGTTGCTTCAAAATTTGAATCAACAATTTGTTTAACACCAATTAAACCTGGTGTGTTATTAACAAAAAACATTTTATCATATGGTTCTGAATAATTTGAATTATTACCAAGAGATGTAACGTAATTATTTTCAGGCGAAAGAGAATTTGTTCATAAACCTGTTAAGGTTGCGTCCACACCACTAAAATTTGAGTGATTTTGTAGATCAAAATTCTCGCTTTTAATATTTGTATCTCCACCAAAAATAACAAAATCGTTTTCATTACCTGCTTCTAGATAATATTTCATCACTTTCGGTAAACTTAAAAACTCACTAACTTCTTGTGCTCCTTGTGATCTAACGCTAATGTTAGGACTAGGTTCTTCTTTTCTCTTACCTGGTGAATCTAAATGATCAAATATAGTAATAATTCCAGGTAAATTTAAGCTTTGGTTTACAAATTCAAATCTAGCTCCAAAAGGTGGTCTTACATAAATCGTTTCACTTTCGGTGGTTGCGTCTACTTTTGGCTCGTTTGGTGTAACTTCTCTTGAGGGCTCATTTTCTTTGCTTGAAGCTGGTTCATTTGAAGTTTCCAAACTAGATTCGTTAACTAAAATTGGATTTAAATCAATTACTTGATTATATGTATTTGCACTCGTTGTAAAATTTTCAATTGTTATAATGTTTTTTTGCGAATCATAAATTGAATAAATAGAAAGATATTTTGATTTAGCAAAATCAGGATCCTCTTTTCCAAGTTCTGTAAAATTGAAGAAACCATTTTGTTCTTCACTAGCTCCACCACCATAAAATCCAATAAATTCTTGGTTTTTGTATTTATGTAATCTTATTTTGTATTTGTTATCAGAGATTTTTTCAGCTCACTTGTTGATATGTTTTTCTAATGCTGCTTTAAATTTATCTCCGCTTTTTGTTGTGTTGTAAACTAAAAGAGCTTTTTCTTGTATTGTGTTTGAATGTTCGTTGTCAGCTCTAGTTTCGTTGTTTTCTGGATTTGAAGTGGAATTATTTGAAGTATTAGAACTATTATTAGGTTGATTTTGCACAGGATTGCTATTTTGATTTGAATTTGTATCTGAATTTTCAGTTGGTTTTGTTGCTTCTCCAGTTTCATTTGTTGTTGGTGCAAATGTGTCTGTTGAATTATTTGGAGAAGTTTCATTATTAGTTGCATTGCCTGCACTTGATTCATTAGGATTTGCTTGTGTGTTTGAATTATCAGTATTTTGGTTATTTGAATTAACACTAGAACAATCAATTTGATTTAAATCAATAACTTGGTAATAAGTATTTCTGTTTGTTTTTAAGTTATCAATTGTTAAAGTGTTTGCCTGGCTGTCATAAACAGCTTCAAAACTGAAAAATCTACCTAATTCAAAGACATAATCTTGTTTTGCGGTTGTTGTTAAATCAAAAAAACCGTTAATAGTCGAATCAGATCCATAACCGTAAAAACCAACAAACTCTTGATTTTGATATTTATGTAATTTAACAAGATAGATTCTGTCACTTTTTTGAATTCCACGTGCTTTAGCAAGATCTAGAGCTTCGAAAAATTTATTTACGTCCATTTGTGTGTTATATTCCAAAAGCAGATGTTTTTCAACTGAAGTTTCAACATTATTTTCGGTACTAGCTTCATTTGGCTCGTTATTTGTATCAACACTATTATTTTCAGAATTATTGTCAGCAGCATTTTGGTTAGAACTAGCACCTTGGTTTTGTGCTTCTTTATTTGTTTCTGCTTCTTTAGTATTTAGATTTTCTTTATTTTGATTATTACTTGAACTAGTATTATTATTCGTTGAACTATCAGAACTAGAATTAACATTTCCATTTTCTTTCTTTTCAACACGAACTTTGCAACCAGCACTTGAAAATGTTAAGGAAGCGATTAAGGAAGCGGTGATTAAAGTGTTTATGCTTTTCTTGAATTTTTTATATTTTTTCATCTTCATTACCTACTTTCATTAATAGCTTTATAAAAATTACATTACCATTATAAATATGAATTTTCAAAAAATAAAAATTTTTAAATTTTCTTGTACTTGAAAATGGAAAGTTTATCAATAAAAGCGACAAAAAAAGAATAAGCAACTAAAACTAAATTTGCTTATTCTCATTTTTTGATAATTACATACGAATGTTTCCGTTAGTTCTTGGGTAAGGAATTGTGTCTCTAATGTTTTCAATTCCCGTTACATACATAACTAATCTTTCAAAACCCACACCAAAACCAGAACTTAAAAGATGTCCAAATCTTCTTAAATCTAAATATCATTGTAAGTCTTCTTGGTCGATGTTTAACTCTTTTACTCTTTGGGTTAATTTTTCATAATCTGATTCACGTTGGCTACCACCAATTAATTCTCCAACACCAGGAACTAATAAGTCAAAAGCAGCAACTGTTTTACCATCATCGTTTTGATGCATATAGAAAGCTTTAAAATCTTTCGGGAAGTTAATAACAGCAATAGGAGCGTTGTACACTTTTTCTGTTAAATATTTTTCATGCTCACTACCTAAATCAAGACCAAATTTAATATCTTTATTTTCAAAAATATTTCTTACTTTTGCTAATTCTTCAATTGCATCTTTATAATCAACAATTTGGAGTGGAGTATGAATAAATTTATTAATTCTTTCTAATAAACCGTTGTTTGTATATTGGTCTAAAAATTCCATTTCAGCTTGATGTTTTGCAACTGTATTTGCTATAACAACTTTAAGCATATCATCAGCTAGTTGAATAATATCTTTTAAATCATAGAAAGCAACTTCAGGTTCAATCATTCAGAATTCAGCTAAATGTCTTTTTGTGTTTGAACGTTCAGCTCTAAATGTTGGGCCGAATGTATAAATTTTATTCATACCAATTGCATATGATTCACCATGTAATTGTCCTGTTACACCAAGTGTGGCTTTGTTGTTTTTGCCAAAGAATGGGTCGTTAATGTTTCCATCAGAAACTGAAAAAGTTTCTCCAGCTCCCTCTCCATCGTTAGAAGTAATGATTGGGCTATTCATGTAGAAAAAGTCACGATGTGCGAAGTATTTGTGAATTTCTTGCGCTAAAGTTGATCTAATTAACATAATTGATCTAAATACATTAGTTCTATGTCTAAGATGTGGTAATTCCCTTAAAGTTTCTAATTTAATTTCTTGGTTTTGAATTGGATAATCCTCATCAACTTTTTTGGCACTGATAATTTCTGTGACGTTCATTTCAATAGGTTGCGGTGCATCAGGTGTTGCTTTTAGTGAACCAGCAACTTTAAGTGCACTTCCTGGTTTGAGACTATCTAGTAAATCAAAATCAAATTCACCTTTAAAAACTAATTGTAAGTTTATAACAGTGGTTCCATCATTTAATTCAATAAAACGAATTTTTTTGTTTCCTCTATTTGATGAAACTCACCCAGCAATTTTAACATTTGTTCATCCATCATAAAATGCAGGTTTTAAAAGTATTTTTTTCACTGTTTCCATAGTTTTCTCTTTTCTCTTTTTAAATTTAAAGTTTAATTTTAACAATATATTTGTTAATGTTTTTTATATTATACTCTTTAATTTTAGGGGCATGAAATTCATTCGGTAAAAATAAAGCAAAAGTTCCTGGCTTTAAAGTTACAAAATCATTTAAACTTTTAGTTTTAGCGAAAATAACATCATTCTTTTCGTCTGCTAAAAGAATGTCCTCTTTTTCATATTTAAACTCATTTTCGTAGTAAATAAGTTCTTCTGAATCACCACCATAAAGGTGAATATCAACAAAATGATTGTGAATTTCACCAAAAGTAATTCCTGGATAAAAATCTTCAAAATCACGTTTAATGATTTTGATATTTTCATCAACGATATTAGCTCCTTTTTCAAGGCTACTAAAATCAATTGTTTCTAATAACATTAAAGCTTTATTGAGTTGCTCATATTCAGTTTTATATTTTTTAGCATTTTTTACTGAATCAAAAATCATAATTCTCCTTTAAAAAAATCCAAATGAATGCATAGATAATAAAATAAGCGGAATCGATGCTAATAAATAAGTTACAAAAACTAAATAAAATCCAAAATTACTACGATTTTTCTTACTTTCTTTTTTTGCAAGTCTTTCTTTTTCTAAACGATGAAAAACTTCTTTTTCTTGATGACTCATTTTTTGCATACGACGTTCATTTCGAATTTGATGGTTTGTTTCAAGATTCGAACGAATTCGTTCAATTGTTCCTCTTAAAAATCCTCACTTGAACACCAATACAAAAAGGCTACTTAAACAAGTTATAAATGTAGCTACCGAAAAAAGATCAAGAAAATTTAATTTAATTTCTCTTCTTGTTTGACCGAGAACAAAAATTCCGAAAAGAGAAATTCATAAGATAAAGAATCCAATAAAAATTAAATATGTTCTTTTTTCTTTGAAACGATTTTTTAAATAAAGAATAATTTTTCTATTCATTTGTTGGAACTACCTTTTTAGGACGTCCTCTCTTTTTGGTAGCGTTTGTTGTTTTTATTTCTTTTTTATCATTTTTTGCTGATTGATTCTTTTTATTTTTTGAGCTTGTTTTTGCTAGTTTTGGATTAGATTTTGTATTTTCTTTTTGATCTTTTATTTCAATTGATTTAGCTTTATTCTCTTTTTTAGCCACTTTTTTTACTTTTATTTCTTTTTGCTTTGTTTCTTCACGTTGTTCAATAAAACTATTATCTACAAACTTTTCCTGTTCTAAGAGTTCATTTTCTAGTCTTTGTAACTCTTTTTTAGATCATTCTCATTCTCTTAAAGTCGAAAGAAATTGGTTGTTTAAATCAGAATATTTAAGGAGGAGAATTGTATCATATGGATTTTCATCAAGTTGTTTATTAATTTTCTCGATTTCAGCATTAGTTTGTTTGTGTCTATTTTCACGAAGTATTGACTCTTGTTTCCATTCTTCGATTTCTCTTTTTAAAATACGAACAGGGTCATTTTCATAAGCGATTCGAGCTGCTTCTTCTGCTGCTAATCTAGCAGCTTTAGCTTCTTCTTCAGCTTTAATACGAGCCTGTTCAGCTTCTTCAAATTTACGTTTTTCTTCTAATTCTGCTTGTTTTTTACATTCAGCTTCAGCTTTAGCTTGTTCTTCGATTTCAGCTAAACGATTTTTAATTGAAGTGAAAATTTCTAACAATTGTTTTTCTTGATCTTCAAATGGTAAATTAGGGTCAAAATAATAAGTGCTTGCTAATTGTTGGAAAAGCGGATCTTGACGCACTTCTTTGGTAATAATTGATTTTTGACCAATTCTATTTGAAAATAGTTTAAGCATAACATCATAAGCTATGTCCTCAAGCATAAATTCAAATGTTTTGGTTCCTTCTTCAGTATAAACTTGATAAGGATTCTTTTGAGAATATTGAACTAAATTAACATTAGATCTTAATTTATCCATCTTATTGATGTGATTTTGTCATTTGTTATCAAGCGTTGTTAAAATAATTTCTTTTTCGATTTGGTTTAATTCTTCATATGAAACATTAAGTAAGGCATTTTCTTTTCAATGCTCGTAAACAGTTAAAATAATTTGTGCAACATAATCAGGTAAGTCGTTTTCATGAATTTTTTGGATTTCATGAAGATCAAAATTAAATTTAACTAATTTACCAATATTTTCGTTTAAAAATTGCACAAGCGCTTCATAATTATAAGTTCTATTGTGTAAGTAATATTCAGCACTTCTAATAATTGAACGTGCTGATGAAGCAATCATTCTTTGAATTATAAAATCAACTTTTGAACTACTTAAAATTAAATCTCTTTGTGAATAAATTAAATCTCTTTGTTGTCTAATAACATCATCATAATTTAAGACAGATTTACGTGAGTCGTAATTAAATCCTTCAATTTTCTTTTGAGCATGTTTGAAACCAAAAGCAAGCTGTTTGCTTGTAATTTCTTTCCCTTGTTCGTCACGATAAGCATCTTTAAATGAATCATGATCTGCAAATCTTTGCATTAATTGATCTTCAAGCGAAACAAAAAACTTACTTGTTCCAACATCACCTTGACGACCGCTTCTTCCGCGTAATTGATTATCAATTCTTCTTGATTCTGCACGATCTGTGCCTAATACATAAAGACCACCAAGTTTAATTGCTTCAGGTGATGGTTTGATATCGGTTCCACGACCGGCCATATTTGTAGCTATTGTAACTGATTTTACTTGTCCGGCACGCGAGATAATTTCGGCCTCTGAAGAATTTTGTTTTGCATTTAAAACTGTATGTGGAATACCACGATTTAATAAAATCTTATGTAATGCTTCTGAATCCTCAATTTGCGCAGTTCCAACTAAAACAGGTTGTCCTTTAGCATATAATTCAGCAATTTTATCTGCTGCAGCATTTCATTTGTCCATGCTTGTAACAAAAATTGAGTCTGGTTCATCAACTCTTGCAATTGGTTTATTTGTAGGAACAACGTTAACACGCATATTATAAATATCAATAAATTCTTGTTCTTCTGTTTTACCAGTTCCTGTCATTCCACAAAGTTTTTTAAACATTCTGAAAAAGTTTTGGTAAGTAATAGTTGCTAATGTTTTAGTTTCTGGTTCGATTTCAACCATTTCTTTAGCTTGGAGTGCTTGTTGAAGTCCTTCTGAATAACTTCTTCCGTCCATAATACGACCTGTAAAGGCATCAACTAGTTCAATTTTCCCTTCACGAACGATATACTCAACATCAATTTTCATAATTTTGTGAGCTCTTAAAGCATTTGAGATAAGATGAACAGTTTCTGAATTTTCAATATCGTAAAGATTATTTACTTTATAAAACTTATTAGCTTTTGCAATACCTGAATGCGTAAGAGTAATCGATTTAGATTCATCGTCAATAACATAGTCATCAGGCCCTAAAGTTCTTACAAATTGATCGGCAGCAAAGTAACTACTAATATCTTCTTGTTCTCCACCTGAAATAATAAGCGGTGTTTTAGCTTCATCAATTAAAATTGAATCAACCTCATCAATTAAACAAAATTGTAATCCTCTTTGAACCTTTTCAGAAAGGTTTGACACCATATTATCCCTAAGGTAGTCAAAACCAAGTTCAGAGTGAACTGAATAAGTAATATCACAAGCGTAAGCATTTCTTTTATTATAAGGATCCATTTGTGCCTTATTAACACCAACGGTAAGCCCTAGAAATTTAAAAACTTGTCCCATCTCTTCAGCATCACGTTCACTAAGGTATTCATTAACAGTTGAAACAATAGCACCTTTACCGAGTAAGGCGTTTAAATAAACAGGAGCAATCGAAGTAATAGTTTTACCTTCTCCTGTTTTCATTTCTGCTACAGAACCAAGATCTAACAAAAGGCCACCTAGCATTTGAACATCGTAAGGTCTTTTACCTAAAACACGCTTTGTTGCTTCACGAGAAACAGCAAAAACATCATTACGAATTTCTTCTAATGTGTGTCCTTTTTTAATCAATTCTTTAAAAAAATCAGTTTGAGATTTTAACTCTTCATCACTCATTTTGGCAACAATTGGCTCAAGTTTATTAATTTTTTTGAGTGCTTGTTCAGCTATTCTCATTTCTGTAGTTTTAAAGTCAAAAAATTCTTTTAATTTTTTCATATTTTAATATTATAAACCAAAGCTGTAGATTTAAGCAATATTGATATTAAAACTTTGTTATCTATTTTAGGGAGTAAAGAAATAAAAAAGTATTATAATTTAAAAACGATTAAAAAGAGAAGCAAAATGTAATTAAATATAATTAAGGAGCAAGATATGAAAAAAAGATTGATAAGCGGAATAAAACCAACTGGAGATTTAACGTTAGGAAACTACATTGGCGCCCTTAAAAACTTTGTTAAATTACAAGATGAATATGACGCTTATTTGTTTGTGGCTGATTTACACGCATTAACAACAGGTACAATTGATCCTGCTGAACTTAAAAAAGCAAGATATGAAACTGTTGCTATGTATTTAGCTTGTGGTTTAGATCCACGTAAAGCAACAATTTTCTTTCAAAGTGATTTAGCAGAACATTCCGAAGCTCAATGATTACTCACAACCGAAGTTTCAATTGGTGAATTATACCGAATGACACAATTTAAAGACAAAAGTCAAAAAGTCATCAAGCAAGATAATGGTACAGAAAAAATTCCTGTTGGTTTGCTTATGTACCCAATTTTAATGGCGGCAGACATTTTAATTTATAATGCTGATGTAGTTCCGGTTGGAGAAGACCAGCAGCAACATTTAGAGTTAACAAGAACCATTGCAGAAAGATTTAATAAAAATTATCAAGCAGGATTTCAAATTCCAAAAGGTATTGTTCCTCCTGTTGGAGCAAGAATTAAGTCGCTAACTAACCCGCTTGTGAAAATGTCAAAAAGTGAAAAAAGTCAAAAAGCGACGATTTATTTACATGATGATCCTGAAGTTGCTTACAAAAAGATTTTAAAGGCTGTAACAGATTCAGAAAACAAAGTTTATATTTCTGAAGATAAGCCAGGAATTTTAAATTTATTACATATTTATGCTTCATTAACAGAAATTAGTTTAGAGCAAGCTGCTGAAAAATTCAAAGACGCAAATTACGCCGAATTTAAAACAGCTGTTGCTGAAGTCGTTAAAGCTGAATTGATTAAAATTCAAGCTAAATATCAAGAAGCGAAAGAATTGGTTGAAAAAACCGTCAATGAAGGTGCGATTAAAGCTAAAGCAATTTGTAGTCCAATAGTATCAAACCTTAAAGAAAAAATGGGTTTTAAATAATCTAGAAAGGTGAAAATAAAATGATTAAAGCTGATAAAAAACTTAACCACACAACAAGTCACTTATTAGGTGCAGCTGTTTCAAGAATGTACCCTGATGTTAAATTAGGATTCGGTCCTGCAACTGATGAAGGATTTTATTACGATTTTGAATTTGCTACACCTCTTAGTGAAAATGAACTTCCAAAAATAGAACGTGAAATGAAACGTTTAGCATCACGTAATTTAGTAATGAAAAAAGTCTCAATTGATGAGTATGATTTTACAAATAAACCTTACAAAAAAGAACTTTATGATGAGCTTGTTGCAAAAGGGGCAGAAATTACTTTTTATGCTCTTGTTGATCCATTAAGCAACGAAACAATTTTTGTTGATTTATGTGCTGGTGGACACGTTGAAGATACTAAACATATTAAAAATCTTAAATTACTTAATTTAGCAGGTGCTTATTGAAGAGGAAACTCTGATAATATTCAATTAACTCGTATTTATGGTACTTCATGAAATACAAAAGAAGAATTAGATCAATATTTAGAAATACTAAAAGATCGTAAAGAACGTGATCACAGAAAAATTGGTAAAGAAATGAAACTTTTTACCTTTAATAAATTAGGTGGTCAAGGATTTCCTTTTTGATTAGAAGATGGAATGTACATTCACAACGAAATTCGAAATTTAGTACTTAAAATGGATCGTAAATATGGATTTACCGAAGTTTTAACTCCACACTTTGGAGAAGAAACACTATACAAAATTTCAGGTCACCTAGCACACTATAAAGAGGATATGTTTAAGCCAATTGTTATCGAAAACGAAAGATTAATTCCACGTCCAATGACATGTCCACACCACATTATTTGTTACAATACAGAAAAACGTTCATATCGTGATTTACCAATTAGATATAGCGAACAATCACAACTTTATCGTTATGAAAAATCAGGTGCATTAACAGGTCTTGAAAGAGTTAGAGGAATGCTCCTAACAGAAGGACACTTATTTGTGCGTAAAGATCAAATTGCGCAAGAATTTAAACACATGTACAACCAAGTTAAAGAAACACTTGAAGCATTTAAAATTAAAATTAGTTATGTTTCTTTAAGTTTAAGAGATCCTGAAGATAAAGAAAAGTATTATGAAGATGATCAAATGTGAAATGATGCTGAAAATGAATTGAGAAAAGTTTTAGATGAACTTGGTGTAGAATACGAAGAAAAAATTGGTGAAGCTGCATTCTATGGTCCAAAAATGGACATCCAAATTTTCACAGCACTTGGGCACGAAATTACTGTTTCAACCTTGCAATTAGACTTCTTACTTCCACAAAGATTTGAAATTAGTTTTATTAACAAAGACGGAGAAGAAGAAAGACCGGTTATGATTCACCGTGGTTTAGTTGGAACATATGAAAGGTTTGTTGCTATTTTAATTGAACAAACAAAAGGTGTTTTACCATTTTGATTAGCACCTAAACAAATTACAGTTATTCCAGTTAATAATGAATCTGATCTTGAATATGCAAATGAAGTTAATGAATATCTTTTTGATCAAGGATTCCGTTCAAAACTAGATGCACGTGATGAAAGATTAAACAAGAAAATTCGTGAAGCACAAATGTCTAAATCGAAAATCCAAGTAATCCTTGGTCAAAACGAAAAAGACAAAAGAGAAGTTTCATTTAGAAAATATGGTGAACAAGAAACTCAAACATTACCACTTGATGAATTTGTTCTTTACTTACACAAATTAAGAGCTTCTCGTGATTAAAAATAATCAAAAAATATACAAAGCAACAATCTTGTTGCTTTTAATTATTTTAGGGCTTTTTAACATCTTAATAAGCTCAAATATTATTAGAATAAATTTATTTAATTTGCCTGTTTTAGATGCTAAAATAGGTTTTGTGCTTCCTTATTATGCTCGTATAATTTCATGTTTTATTTATACTTTAATTATCTTTGCTTGTGGTAGTTTTTTAGTTTATAAAAATAAGTTGTCGTCGTTTTTCTTTCAAAATTTAATTTTTATTTTAGGTATTTTTATCACTTTTGCTTGAATACCAGTTACAATCATAGAAAAAGATCCAGAAACGAGCAAACAAATAACATCAAGCTGAAACTGGCTTTGATATAAAGGTGATGTTGCTATTGTTTTTGCCTTTTATGCTATTTTCTATTTTGTTTCAATACCTTTATCAAATAAACTAAGAAGACAAAGTGATTCACTAATCTAATGAAAAAACATCTTGCAAAAGGTGTTTTTTCTTGCAATTAACTATTTTTCGATTTTTAAAAAAGGTAAAATATTAATGGAGAATAGTTATTATGAAGAACAAATTTTACAAATGAATAAGCTTCGCTCTTTTAGCATCAACTCCTTTATTAAGTTCCGGAAGTTGTTGTGCATCAACAAAAACTGCAACAAAACCAGCTGAAGAAAACAAAACTGCGGAAAAAGAAAAAGAAACTAATAACAATCAAAATAATTCTAAAGAATACTTAAAGCAACTTGTAGATAGATATTTTGCAGTTTCTATTTCATTCATGCACCCTGATCTTTCAATTCAAAAAGTAGATGAAAACGGAAATGTAGAAATAGATGAATTTAATAATACCCCAGTAAGAGTAGCTAAATCAGAACAAGAAATAAACACCCTCAAGGCAAATATGCTTGCAAAGTTAGATCTTAATCGTAAAAATTAAACTGAATTAGAACAAGAAATTCATAACAAACAAAAAGAAATCTTAGATTTATATAACAAAACTTGATTTAACAAAAATTACAATACTCAAAACTTTAGTGCAAATTACATTAAAAATAAATTCATCGAAGAAGTTAAAAATCTTTTAAAAGCAAATAAAGTTAGCGAAGCCAAAATAGCAGAAATACTAAACAATTATGAAGCTATTTTAAATGGCGAAAATGAAGACACATCAGTTGAAGGTGGTAATAATCCAATTACAAGATTAAAAAACGGTTACAATTACATTCTTCAACAATTTTAGAATTTCAAAAAGTAAACTAGAAGCTATCCATTAGCTTCTTTTTTATTATAAAAAAAATAGCGCAAGGCTTATTTTGAGTCCTTTACGCTATTTTATTTTATTTTAATTATTTGTTTTGTTTTTTCTTTTTGTAAACAAAGAAGTAAATACCTAATGTAACTATAGTTAGTAAAATTAATGCAGCTGAAATAGGAATTGCTGGATGTAATCTGTCTTTATTGAGCTGGAAATTGATTAAAACAGCACTTCTAAACACTTGTTTTCCGTTATATAAATCTCTGCCTAAAAGCTTATCTTTATTAGCTTCTGGTAAAGCAAATTTATCATGAATTTTGTCCACATTAAAGTAATCAAGATCATTTAAAATAGAATTTAAATCTGTTAAATCTTCATAGTTTTGTGATTTAAGCTCATTATAAATTTCACTGAATTTAGCTTGATCTCTTTGGATTAGTGCATTAACTAAATCCATTTCTAAATTACCAATTTCTTTACCTTTATTTATAGCACTTAATTGCTTGTTAATGATTGTATTTAATGCAGGTAATGAATCTGAAAAAATACTTACATATTGTCTATTAATTAAGTCAACAAGTTCTGCTTTAGCTAATCTATATTCCGCTGTTAAAACAGTTGAGCTTTCAAATCTTGCAAGCGCATTTAATAAATCATTTTTAGCCTGAATATTTAATAAAGTTGCTTGATAAAGTGGAGAAGTAAGACCAAGATCCATTGCTTCTAGAATTTCTCTTGCGATTCTATCAGCTAAATTAGCATCATAATTTTCAGCTAGAGCTACTAAATCGTTAACAATTTGAGCTGCTTTTTCAATAATTTTATTAAGTTCTTCTTTAAATGCATCAAGATCTTCTGGACGGTTTAAAACATTAATATTAACAACTTTATCAATTAATTTCTTCTTATCTTCTTCTGATAAATATGGTGAATTGTTAATTTTATCAATTGGTTCTTGTTTTGTTTTATTTGCTTCAATTGCTTTATTAATAATTTCTTCTTTATAGTCTGAATTTTTGTTATATTCGTCAATTAATTCATCTTTTTCATCTTTATTTAAGTTTGGTAAGTTAAGAATTTCCTCGCGATCAAGTTGTTGTTCAGATTTACCTAATTTTTTGTATGTAGCAACTAAATTATCATATAAAGCTTTCATTTCGTCATACGATAAACCTTCGTTATTATTTGAGTCTACAACGTCTTTGGCTTTATCAAAGTATTGTGCAAATTGTCTCTTAACTTTTTCAACTGAGTTATTGTAAAGATTTGTTTCGTAAACATCACGGTGAGAATTTACAAAGTTAGTTAACTCCTCAAAGATTTCATCTAATCTTTTCTTACCATTGAGTGAGTCAATTCCTTCTCTTAATTTGTTATTTAAGTTTTGAACTTGCTCTTTTGTTAAATTTTTATATTCATTTTTATGAGCATTTTCTAAAGCTTGATCAAAGGTTGCTTTATTTTGAGAGTTCGAATAATTAGGAGTTGTTTTAGTATCTTCAGCTTCCTTAATCAACTCTTTAAGTTTAGCCATTTCATCATCAAGCTCTTTTGCGCTACCGGTTAAAGTATTGTTAGTTTCATCTTGTTTAATAATAGCTTCAATTTGTGCTTTACTTGTTGCGTTTTTAATTTCTTCTTTCAAGCTTTGTTTTTGTAATATATTAAGGTTTTCAAGGTTATTGATTAAATTGATTGAATCATTTTTTGCAGTCTCTAGTTTTTTAATACCATCAAGGTTAATTACTAATTCATCTAAATGTTTTGTTAATTCTTCAACCTCTTCTTTTGTCAGATCTTCTTTTGCTAATTTTTCCTTAATTTCATCTATTTTCTTTTTAAGTTCATCTTGTTGTTCTTTTGAACTTTCTGTAAAGACAGGGTCTTGATCATCGATAATTTTTTCAATGTTTTCAAGTTTATCTTTAAGTTTTCCAAGAGCTTCGTCAAGTTCTTTTGCTTCCTCAACTTTTTTGTTGATTTGATCAACATCTGTAGGAGTGTCAATTTCGTTTTTAAAATTGTCTTTTTGTTCTTGTGAAAGGTTTTCTAATTTATCAATTTGTTTTTTTGCTTTTTGTTTAGCTTCTTCTAGTAATCTATCGCCATGAAGAGCCGCTTCTTTTTCTAAAAGAGCTTCTTTAGCTTTTTCAATAATTTCTTTTGCTGTTGTATTACTTTTAATTAAAGAATCAGCTTGCTTAATTGCGTCATCAAAAGCTGTTTTTTTATCATTTGAAGCTTTATCATAGTTTGAATTTGTAGATGTTTGTTTTTCTTTTGCTTTTTTAAGAGTTTCCTCAAGCTTTTTCATAGCATCATCTAAATCTTTAGCACTTCCAGATAAACTATTATCAGTTGAATCTTTTTTGATAATAGAATCGATAGCATCTTGATCTTTAGCAGTTTTAATTTCGTTTTTTAATGCTTCTTTTTGTTTATCATTAAGATTTTCTAATTCATCAATTAGATTTGAAGCTTCTTCTCTTTTTGCTTTAATTTCCTCGTTTTGATTTGGATTTAAATCATCTTCATTACCATCTAACTGGTTAATAGCTTCTATTAACTTGTTGATGTTTTCTTTAATCTCTTCAGAACTTAAGTTATTATTTAAAGCACCTTCAACTTCATTTATAGCACTATCAAGTTTTGCTTTACTTTCTTCTGTTGAATTATTATATTGGTCATCTTCTTTAATTTCTTTAGCTTTTTCAAGAGCTTTTTTAAGATTTTCCATGTCTCGATCTAATTCAGCAGCTTCACCGGTTTTAACATCGCCATTAACAAGAATAATGTCTTTAATCTCATTGATTGATGTTTTTTCATCAACTTTGTTTTTAAGATCTTCTTTTTGAGCTGCATTAAGATTTATTAATTGATCAATTTCATTTTTAGCTTTTTCTTTTTCAGCTGCTAATAATTCATCACCATTAAGCGCATCTTTTGCAGCATTTAATTTTTCTGTAAGTTCAATTGCTTTTTCTAGTGAAATATTTTCATCTTTTTTATTATTAAGTGCTTCTAATGCGTTATCAAATGCTTTTTTGGTATCTGCACTTGAGTTTTCATAATTAGTTGAATTTTTAGCTTCTTCTGCTTCTGTTAGAGCTTCTTTTAAGCTCTTCATTGCTTCATCTAAATTTCTTGCTTTGTCTCTAATTTCATCATATTTCGCAACTTGGTTTGGATCTAATTCAGAAATTAAGTCAACTTCATTTTTTAAAGCTTCTTTTTGTTTATCGTTCAAGTTTTTTAATGAATCAATATCATTTTTAACTTTGAATTTTTTGATTTGAGCATCGATATTTTCCATAAGAGCTTCAGCTTCAGCTTTTGATAAAGCATTACTATTTGACTTTGTTAAATCATTAGCGTTGTTTGTTAAGTCCACAAATGCTTGTTTTTGTTTGTTATCTTGACTATTTGTAAAAATATCAGATTCCATAAATGTATGAGCTTCAGCAACCTTATCTTTTAATAAGCCCATTGTTGTGTCTAAATCTTTGATTTCACCGTTATTATCATCATTTAAGTTGATTAAAGCTCTGAATTCGTCTAAATTATTTGTGTGTTTGATTTTTTCTTCATATAAAGCTTTTTGAGCTGGACTTAAATTAGTAAATTCAGCAATTTTGTTTTTAGCTTGAATTCTTTCATATTTAAATTCATTAAAAGTATATGAAACATTAAAAATTAATCTACGTGATTCATTTGGATCTAATTTTGAAGTGTAAGATAAATCTCAAAAATCTTCATCAAAATTAGCAATTGTTCCTTCTAATTTTCAATTTCTAAATGTATCAAGTAAATATTGGTTAACAGTTGAATTTTTATTTAATGCATTAAATGTTCTTGAGTATCATGAATCAACATTTTGGTGTGTTTGATTTTGATCTTTAACAATAATTGCAGAATCTGGAATTGTAATTTTTTGGTTGTGTTCAATATCAAAACCTTTAAGAGCAAAAGAAACTGAACTCGGTAATTTGTGAGTAACATTTGGATCTTGTTTTGTTTCTTTGACATCGATAGAGTAATCTACAGCATCTGGATTAATGTTTGCCGCTTTTCAGTTAAAGCTGTAAACATCTGTGTTAAAGTCATATGTTGTATAACCAGCCATAACATAAGCTAAATCACCAGCATTATTAGCATCAAAAATAGCTTGATTTTTTCTTGTTTTGAAAGTTACTTTAAATCAGTTTTGGTCATCATAGTGTGTACCAGTTGGTTTTGCTCCTGTATTGTAACCAAAACCAAAAATAGTTCCAATGTTATTAAATATTGGTGTGTTATAGAAGTTATTTTCGTTAAATACAATGCTTTTTGGCGGATATAAATGACGGTTTCCTATTTTTTCAAGTTTTCTTTCTAATTCACTTCTTCAGTTTTTTAAAAAGGAGGCTCTAATAGGCTGCATATCCGCTCTAACTCCACGGTTATAGTTTGCAACTTTGTCTTTAAAAAATTCACGAACTTCTTTCTTGTAGTTTATTTCACCATTTCAAAATCATGTAGTTCATCTGTTAAAACTTGTTAAATCACCTTTTCAATCATGACCTTGGCTATTAGGGATTGGCATATCTTTTACAATATCATTGTGACTAAAATATAAATTTGATTTGTCGTTTGTGACATAATCAGGATGAACAACAGTTAAAACTTCTTCACTTTTAGTTGTTTTGTAAACTGTAATCTCCATACTATTTGGTACAATTTCTAAACTTTTAGAAATAACTAAACCAAAACGAGGCGAGTTGGTTCACATATTTGCACCTCATCCTTCAGCTTTTAAAAGATCTGGTATTCTATTAAAAGTTGCTTCTCATTCTTGTTCTTCTTCGTATCAACCTTCTTGATTTTCGAATTTATTTGAACCTTCACCCTTCATTTTGATTGTAGCTTTTGAATAGTCTTTATTCGCGTAAATTCCAGGCATTCCTTCATTAAAATAGTAGTTTCATTTTAAAGTACCATCTTTAAAGTTGTATTGGTAGTGAGTTGGGTTGTAAAAAGTAAATTTTGCTTTTGAATTGTAAGAAATAAGGTTCGGAGTATTAGCAAGAACTTGATCGTTTGTTCCTGCTTCTGTTGTACTTGCTGAAAGTAAAGCAAGTGGAAGTGCTACTGGAGCAACTAATCCAGAACCAACTAATAAAATTTTCTTCTTATTCATATATTAAGTATCCTTTTTGTTTTACAAATTGTTTAATTTTTTTAATAAAGTTTGTTTCTATTTTTACTAAAAATAGAAAGCAATAATATAACACTAAAATTATATATTTTCCAAAAAAAAAAAAAAAAAGAATGGTCATTGCATTTAAGGCCAAAAAGTTTGTTTTTTTCGGTTTTTTGTTGCTTTTTCTTAACTTTTTTGTTTTTTTAAATTTAACATCGGTTTTTGTTATATTTTAATTTTTGCAAAATTTTGTAAAAATTTGATTTTCTAAAAGAGTTTTTATGATGAACTGCTTATGATTTCATAAAAAACAAGCAAAAAAAGGATAAAAAACGAAAAAGTTATTTTTTTGTCTTTTTTTGGGGTAAAATTGTAATTATTGCTAAAAAGGAGTTAAAAAATATGTATGATTTAATTATTATCGGATGAGGTAAAGCAGGTAAAACTTTAGCTAATAAATTAGGTAACCTAGAACAAAAGATTGCGCTAATTGAAAAAGATCCAAAAATGTACGGCGGAACATGTATTAATGTCGGTTGTTTGCCAACTAAATCATTAGTTCATGATGCTAAACTAGTTTCTCAAATGCGTCAATTAGGCACAGTTGATGATTACGAAAATAATAATGCTTTTTTCAAAAAAGCAATGGAACATAAAAAGAAATTAGTTGAAAAACTAAATAAGGTGAATTTTGAAATTCTAGAAAAAAATCAAAATGTAACCCTATTTTTAGGAGATGCTGCAATTGAAAGCGAAAACAGTGTTCAAGTAACTACAAAAGATGGGGACAAAATCATCTTAAAAGCTCACAAAATTTTAATAAACACAGGAGCAAAAGCTAACAAATTAAGCATCGAAGGTGCAGATTCTAAAAATGTATTAACAAGTGAAGAATTATTAGAAATTCATGAACTTCCAAAAGATATTTTAATTGTTGGAGCAGGTTTTATCGGGCTAGAATTTGCCTCAATTTTTAATCATTTTGGTTCTCGTGTGACAATTTTCCAAAAAGGTGAAGCATTTTTACCTACTGAAGATAACGATGATGCAAATGCAGTTAAAGAAAATTTAATTAAACGTGGAATTCAAATGGATTTTGATATTGATTTAATCAAATTTGAAGATTTACAAAACGGAAAGACAAAAGTTTATTACAAACAAAATAACATTGAAAAAGAAGCTATTTTTGACAAAATTCTGGTTTCAATCGGTAGAAGACCAAATATTGATGGGTTAGATTTGGAAAAAGCAAAAATCCAACTTAATGAAAAAGGAATAATTATTAGTAATAATTTATTACAAACAACTAATCCTAATGTTTATGTTGCAGGAGATGTTAAAGGCGGCTATCAATTTACTTACATTTCGCTCGATGATTCTCGCATTATTTTTCCACAACTAACAAACCAAGCAAGTGATTACACAAAAGATAAACGTAAATATGTGCCTTTTTCATCGTTTATTGATCCAGTTTATGCACGCGCTGGTTTAAATGAAAAAGAAGCTAAAATGCTTGGTATTGAATATAAAGTTAAATTTTTACCATCACTTAAAATACCTAAAGCACACGTAATTAGAGAAACAGAAGGTTATTACAAAGTATTAGTGGACAAAGAAGATAACATAATTGGTGCAATCGTTTTCAACTACGAAGCTCACGAAATAATTAATCTCTTGTCTCTTGCAATTAAGTTTAAAATTAAAGCGAGTCAATTACGCGATTTCATTTACGTTCACCCTAACTTTACTGAAGCTCTTAATGATCTTTTAAGTTAATAAAAAAGTAACTATAAAAGGATTCAAATTACCTTCAATAGTTACTTTTTTTATCGCTTAAATTTATGCATATTTTCTTCTAGAAGTAGAAAATTGCAATGTTTTGGTCTTATAATTTTGTTTTGCACTTGCCAATTATACAATTTCCTTGCATTATCAAATATTTTGTCTTTTAAATTTAAACAAAAGTTATATTCTTTATCTAGCAAATTTTTGTAATTTTTATCCTCAATTGAATCAAAGTCAATCTTTTTGTATAAACCCTCATAAACAGGTATCATCTTTTTAAAATCTAATATAGCTAAAAGGTGAATAACACTATTTTTATCATGCGGTTTATAAATCATTCGAGATTCAGCTTTATCTATATCTAGAATTTCATAAATGACAAAGTGTTCTCTAGATATATTCTTTAGCTTTTTATGTTTTTCTTTAGCAGAAGTTAATGGAATGAAGTATTTTTTACCACCTTCTATAAAGATTACACCTAGAAAAGGTTTTTTGTTTTTAATATATTCTGGATTTCAGTAAACTTGACTATCATATTGATAAAGAAATTCCAAATATAAAGGGTCAATCTCATAAAATGAAAACTTGTTTTCCATTATCCCTCCAAAATAAAAAATAGCAAGCAAAGCCTGCTATATAATTTAAAGCTCCACTCTTATAATGCAGGCAGCGGGACACCCTAATTTAAAGCTCCACTCTTATAATGCAGGCAGCGGGACACCCTAATTTAAAGCTCCACTCTTATAATGCAGGCAGCGGGACACCCTAATTTACACTTTTATTATAACACCTTCGAAATGGTTTTTATTAAAAGTACTTTAATAATATTAAAAATATGAAATAAAAAAACCTTCTTATTGAAGGCTATTAACACCAAAGCTTACGCTCTCGATTTCGGCTCATTAATATAATTATATATCATTTTTGAGATTTTCATAGTATTTTATTAATTAAAAGTACAAAAAAAGCACCCTGTATATAGGGTACTTTCAAATTGTTACTTATTTTACCTTGAAACAGAATCTTTGGTTCATTTTTCAACTTGTTTTGGAGTTCCGTAGACATAATGATCTTCTTCAACTTTAGCAACTGAAGGAACATTAGGATAACGTTGCTCATCAAGGTATGAAGTTTCAAAAGTCACATCTTTAAATTTCTCATTTGCATTTGAAATTTTAGGAATAGCTTTGAATAAATTGTTTGTGTAAGGGTGAACTGGATTTGAATAGATTTTTTTAGTGTCACCAGATTCAACAATTTTTCCAAGGTGCATAATTTGTACTCTATCGGCAACATATTCAATCATTGAAAGGTCGTGTGCGATAAAGATCATACCAATATTTTTTTCTTTACACAAGTCTTTAAGAAGGTTTACAACCTGTGCTTGAATTGAAATATCAAGTGAGGCAATTGGTTCGTCAGCTACAATAACACTTGGTTCAGTAATTAATGCTCTAGCAATAACAATTCTTTGACGTTGTCCACCACTAAATTCATGTGGGTAACGGTAAGCAAATTGTTTAAGTAAACCAACATCCTCTAAAGCTTTATAAATAGCGTTTTTTGTAAATAATTGAGCTAATTTATATTTACGATATTTATTCATTAAAAATCTAACTAGAGATTTAAATTTAGTTTGATAGAATTTTAAGTCTACAAAAGAAATACCAAGAAGAAGCATAATATTATCAATATCTTTATTAAGGTAGTGTAGCTCTATGTCAAAAGCTTTGTTGTTTTCAATTTTATCAGCAACTGTAGTATTGTAAACTTTGAGTTCAATCTCTTTTTGTTTTAAATCTTCTTTAAGTTTATTTTTAGCTTTAATGTATTCGTTTTTATCCGCAAATAAACCACGTTTATTCAGAATTTCTTTATATTTAACTTTAATTGGCGCAATTATATTAGTTTTATAGAAGACATTAAATTCATTATGAATATTTAAAAACTTATACATTTCTTCTTTTTCTGCTTTTAAGTATTCTTTTTGAATTTTCTTTTCTTCTTCAATTTCTTTTTTATACATTTCAATTCTTTTGATATATTCACCAATATATTTTTCAAGTTCTAAATCAAAAGTTTTTTGTGTCGCTTCAAGATTCTTACGTGCTTCTTGTAAAGCTTGCTTGTTTTGTTTAGGTAATTTGAAAAATTCGGCAAAAACTTTTGAAAAACTCTCTAGTGTTTTTTGTTTATTTTGACTGTAAACTTGTTTATTAGCTTTTCTAGTTTCTTCTGATTTTGAAATGTATCAATTTCAATCAAATTTGAAATCATTTTTAATAATTTCCTTAATTTTTTTGATACTTGCTTTTTTAGTTTCATCAACTACTAATTTATTTTTATAGAAATCACTAAGATAGTCTTGTAAACTTGCAACAAGAGATTTTAATTCTTCTAAATTTAAAAATTGTAATTTATGTAAATTGTGTTTAATTTCTTTTTTAGCAAATAAATTCAACTTATAAAGCTTATATTTATGGAAAAAATAAGAAAGTGAAGATGTGCTATAAGCTTCATTTTTATGAATATTAGCTTCATTTTTAAATTCTTGCACAAAATTACGTAAAGCATTTTTGGCAATGTTAGTAAAATCTTTGTTTTGCGATCTTAAATTATTAAACTCTTTAAATCTTTGAACAAAAAGATCTTTGTTTTCATAGTATAAAGCAGTTTTAAATCTAAGTTGTTTTTGTCTATGATATTCATTTCTTGCTTGCTCTAATTCAACCTCATCAAAATCAATGTTGTTGTTTCTAAAGTCACTTTGTTTATTATCATAAAGCGCAATTAATTGTTCAATATTTTTATAAAAACTATTAACAATTAAAGAGTTAATTTTCCCTCTTTCTTCAAGAAAACCAAAATAAGCATTAAATTGATCATCTGTGCTTTCTGAAGCAGAGAATTCTGCTAATTTAACACTTTGTCATTTTGCGACAAATGGTTTAAGAAGACGATTAGCTACTCTAATATTTTCCAATTCTAATTTAAGACTTTCTTCTAGGAAAGTATAGTGGAAGTTATCAGCAATTTTAATTCAATCTTTACTAATGTCCTTAATTTTGTTTTTAATAATTCCATTTACAACAAGAGGTTCTTTTAAAATGCTATAAATATTATTTTGACCATTTAAAGAAGCCATTGGATCTTGGAAGATCATTTGAATGTTTTTATGCATGAATTTGCTTCTTTTGCGCGAAATTCTTTTTCCTGAAATAATTTGGTTATGTAAAGTAACAAAACCGCTAAAATCATCATAAAGTCTAAGAAGTGATCTACCAACGGTAGTCTTACCACTTCCAGATTCACCTATTAAACCTACTATTTCACCTTTTTTAACATTAAAACTAACATTATCAACTGCTTTATTAACTAAACTTCCGTTAACAAAGTATTTTTTAAGATTAGATATTTCTAAAATATATTCATCTTTATTTTTGTTCATCGCTAAATACCTTTCTAAAGTTTGTTAATCTATTAGTTAATTCTGTTGGAAGCTCTACTTTTGGAGCTTCAGGGTGTAAAAGTCATGTTGCTGCAGCATGTGTTTCACTTATTTCAAAAAGCGGAGGCTCTTTAACAAAGTCAATTTCAAGTGCATATTCATTTCTAGGTGCAAAAGCATCTCCAAGAGGTAAGTTAGACATATCTGGTGGAGTTCCTTTAATTGAGTATAAACGATCTTCTTTATTTTCGGGAATAGCAGAAATCAAAGCTCATGTATAAGGGTGTGCTGGATGTGCGAAAATGTCTTTTTTAGTTCCTTTTTCAACAATTTTTCCAGCGTACATAACATAAATATAATCACATAATTTAGCAACAACAGAAATGTTGTGACTAATTAAAATAATTGAAATATTCATATCTTGACGAATTTGTTCGAACAATGCTAAAACTGAAGCTTGCACAGTAGGATCAAGTGCAGTTGTAGGTTCATCAGCGATAATTAATTGCGGTTTTAAAGCAACAACCATTGTAATTACAACCCGTTGTTTCATTCCACCACTTAAAGTATGAGGATACATATCAAAAATTCGATCTGCATTTCTAATTCCAAATTGTTCAAGTAAACCTACTAAATATTTACGTTTTTCAGATAATTTTTCATCTTTTCAATCTTCATTTTTATTTAAAGCATCTAGTAATTGTTTTCCAATTTTTCTAGTTGGATTTAACGAAGTCAATGGATCTTGTGGGATATAACCAATTTTGTGACCTCTAATTGTTTGTCAAAACTTTTCTTTAGTTGATTGTGTAAGATCAATTCCATCAATTGTCATCAAATCAGCTGAAACAAGTGCATTTTCGTTAATTTTTAAAAGAGATTTGGATGTAACAGTTTTACCACTTCCAGATTCACCAACAAGACCAACAATTTGACCTTTTTTGATGTGTAAATCTACTCCACGAACTATTGTCACAAACTTTTTCTTACCAGTTTTAAAGTTTACTTTTAAGTTCTTGACTCTTAATAATGTTTCTGACATAATTCTCCTCTTATTTAACCTTAATAACTCTTGGATCAAGTGCGTCATGAAGTCCAATTGCCATAAAGTGAAGTGATACTGATATTGATAATAAAATAACTGATGGTAAAAGTAAAATTCAGAAGTTTGTTCCAGCTTGTGTAGCAGCACTAACAAGTAATGCTCCTAAGTTGGTGTTATCTCCTTTAAAAAACCCAAGGAAAGCAAGTGAAGAAATAGACATAATAATTCCAGGGATACGTGAAACATAGCTATTTGCTATTTTACCAATAATAGCTGGTAGAGCATGTTTATAAATTAATCTTGATTTTGAAG
The DNA here is from genome assembly GCF_900660605.1 of Mycoplasmopsis glycophila. Lineage (NCBI taxonomy): Bacteria > Bacillati > Mycoplasmatota > Mycoplasmoidales > Metamycoplasmataceae > Mycoplasmopsis > Mycoplasmopsis glycophila. The sequence goes on from NZ_LR215024.1 coordinate 626,055, forward strand.
CTCCAACTGATTTACTTGCTGTAATAAATTCAGAATCTTTAACAGTGATTATAAATAATCTAGTTCCACCAACTGCTCCTGTTCATCCTGTAAATACTAAAGCAAAAATAAGTGTTCAATCACTTGTTCCAAATGTTGAAGCAAATAAAAGTAATCAAATAAGTGCAGGTGGAGCCACAAAGATTTCAATTAATCTCATGATAATTGTATCAATTCATGAACCAACATGGAAACCTAAATAACAACCTACCGCAACACCAATAATTGTTTGAATAGTAGCAATAATTAAAGCTAATTTAATTGCATTTCAAGTACCAACTCATGAAGAAGTTCAAATATCAATTCCTAATTCATTTGTACCTAAAAGTGAATTTGGATATAAATTAGGATTACTTGGATTTAATTTTTCAATTTGAGTAATAATTTCTCTAATTTGTTCTTCACCAACACCAGCAGCATTTAAATCTACACCTTTGAAAATTGAACCAAGGAAGATGTAAAGATTAATTGCTTTATAGAATTGATATGTATTAATTTCAACTTGTTTTGACTCCGCTGCTTCTCCATTTGATTGAATAACTGTTTTTGTAATAATACGAACAGCTGAACCCGGTTCTTTGATCGATTTAATGTAATCATTATAAAGAACACCGTAGTAATCTTCTTTGAATGCATTAATATATTTTTGATAAGCTTCTTCAGAAATGAATAAAGTCTTTGGTGCTCAATAATTATATGATGGTGGTAAGTTTTTGACATACGGAGAACCTTTCATTGAAATAAAAACAAGTTTTCCGTTTTCATCCACTTTTAAAGAATTGGTAGTTTCGTCTCATTGTGGCACATTGAAAAACATAGTATCACTTATACTTTTAGTAGAATCGTGAGTTCTTGATAAAGTAGAAACGATAGATAAAATTAAAATAATTAAGAAAACAATTGTACAAGCCACTGCAGCTCAATTGGTAAAAAATCTTTTTAAAATTTCAATGAAGATTTTTTTAGGTTTACCAGCAACGTTAACAAAGTTGTTAGCATTATTAGTAACTCTTTTAAACAAATCACTAGAGTTGGCATTAATGTTAAGACCATACTTACGGTTAAATTCTTTAGTGCTCATTAATTACCTCCTTCAGTTGATTTTTGAAATTCTTTAAATTGTTTGTTTCTTTCTAAAGCTGCTGTAAATCAAGCTCTTAAATTGTATTTTGAAGTTGTTCCGTATTTAATTCTTGGGTCTAAAATTGTATAAACCACATCAACAAGAATTGTTGTAAATAAACCTAATGTTGTAAAGAAGAAAGTCGAGAACATAATCAAGTTAATTTCTCCTGTGGGAAAAGCCTGTGATAAAACTTTTGATGTTCCTGGGACTTGTCAGTATGTTTCAATAATAATCCCTCCTGATAAAAGACCAATATATGAAGGAATAATTAAGGCAGCAAGTGGAATTGAAATATTTCTTAAAACATATTTAAAGAAAATTTCACTTCTACTTAAACCTTTTGATTTTGCTATTAAAACATAATTAGATGTTAGAACAGTAACAACTTGGTTACGTGCATATGAAATATATCCTGAAAGCGAACCAAGTACAATAATGAAGATTGGTGGCAATCATGATAAAATGATTTTTCCTCAACCTAACGCTTTAATTACTTGTGGATTGGCTGGGTTTTGGAAAATAGGCGGGATGTTAAAATTCATCAAAATTGAGATAAAGATAGGTGCAACAATAAATGAAGGCAACGCAATAAAAACAAGAGAGAAGAAATTAACAAAGATATCAAATGTTGTACCTCTTTTATAACCGGCTACAATTCCAAGTGTTATACCTAAAATAGCACTAATAATAAATGAAGGTAGTGTAATGATAATTGAAAACTTAATGTATTTAAAGAAAAGTTCAGGTATATTTTTTGCATCTGCTCCTGAAAAAACATTTTGATTAAAAACATTACCAAAAGGGTAGTCTTTGTTAAAAATGTCTTTAAATCAATATCCTAAACGAATAAATGGACTTACCTTAAAATAAATTCAGTCTTTTTTGTGTTCTGCGAAATTAAGATTTGCTGGGGTTAAACGGAAAGCTTTTGATTTTTCAAATAAATCTCTAATTTGACTTTCTGTCAAAGCTTTCTTATCTCCTGCTGATACAGTAAGTTGTCTAGCAAAAGGGTTTTCAGCAAATATAGCCACAGAAAGATATACAACTAAAACAATAATAATTAATGTTAAAATTGCAAGTAAAATTCTCTGGGAAAGATATTTAAACATAATTTCCTTTCTTTTATAAATGAAACAATAAACAAACAGTAGCCTGTTTGTTTATGTGCGATTAGTTATATTAAGATAATTTTTCTTCTCCTAATTTAATTCAACCAAAGTCTAAGAAGTTTTGGTTTGTTTGAGGTCTAATGTAACTTGGGTTTGAAATAGTTGGACTGAAATTAGTTTTACCAATTGTCATTGCATGGTCGAAAGTGAATCCAAAGTAAACAACTAATTCGTTCGCTAATTCTAATAATGATTTTTTAGTTACAGCAGATGAGTTATTGTAATTTAATCAGAATTTTGATGTTATATCAGAAATTGTTAAATGTCTTCCTCTTGCTTGTTCTTCTTCTGTTAATTCTACATAATCATCTTTTGCATCATTTAATTTATATGATCCTAAAGCGTGTGAGAAATCGGCAAGTAATGTTGGGTTTAATGCAGCTCAATCAGCAAAAGGAATACTTATTAAAGCACCTTCAGATTCGATTTTTTCAACATATGCTTTGAATGCTTTAGCAGCCTCAACTAAACGTGGGAAAGCTTTTCCAAATCTTGATGCTAAATTAGAGTCTGTAGAAAGTTGAGCAAAAAGGTTTACTAATTTTGATTGTGTAGTAATTCCATCAAGACCTGAACCAATAGTTTTATAGTCATATCCTCAAGCTGTAAGATCTTCAAATCCACCTGATCCTCAGTGAGCTCTTCAACCATCTGCGTTTTGTGAATATGTAAAGCTAATATTTAATCTTCCTTTTTGGTCAAGAGTATTCATTGTTTTAGCTAATTTTTCAAATGTCATTAAAATTGGTGGAGTAGGGTTGATGTATCTGAAAAAGTAAGGGATATTTACTTTTGTTGTTTCTGGAGTGCTTGTTTGTGCATATAATCTATCTAATAATGCAGTCATTCTTTTTGATAATAAATCAAATGCTGATGATTTATATTTGTCATCTTCATTTTTATCAAGACTTGAGTTTTCTGATTGAGAAATTTCTGTTCCGATTTTTGAACCTAAATTAACTTTTGCACCTGTTTCTGAATCTACAACGAATAAAGTATTAACTGCTTCAGCGTTAGCTCTTAAATTATTTTCAGCAAGTGAATCATCATTATAATCATCTTTAATTCTAGCATCTTGTGCTAAAGGCGAAAGTCATGGTGAACTTGGTCTATTTGGTGTTAAATCATTAGCAACAGGTTCTCAGTTAATTGCTGCTTGTAATATAGTTCTAAATTCAATTGAAATACCAGTTGAGTATTTTTCAACAACATCTGTAGCACCATAAACATCATTAATTGTGTGCCCGTATAATAATTGAGATGCTAAATCATCAAAAGTATATTTCCCGGCATTGTTTCCACCTGGAACTGTAGGTACCATTGTATTAATTTTAAGTTTTGAATAAACGTCTGTGTTTAAAGCCTTAACGTAAGATATTCCGAATTTTTCTTTGTTTTGATCTACATTATCTTTAAGGTTTTTTGGCAATGAAGAGTAACCTATAGTTGCATTATCACCAGAAAGATATGTGTTATATGCTGTTTGAATAAATGCATCTTGATCAACTCCACTTGATTGATATTGTTCTTGAAAAACAAGAACATTTTGTTTGTCTTTTAAGAATTCTTTATTTGAATAGTGTGTGTTAAGTCTAATTTCTTCAATTAAAGTGTTACCATTATATGGAGTTCCATAGTATTTACCTGAGAATAATGTGTTATCAATTGTTGTTCCATATCAGTAAAATCCAAGTTCTTTTGCAAGTCCTTCGGCATTTACGATTTGTGCTTTATAAGCTTCTTTATCAAAAGCATTGTCTCCACTTAATGGTTTTAAAGTTTCAATAACTGGAGTATCTTGATTTTGACTTACATATTCATAAGGCATTGGTGTAAATTCGTAATTAGCATAGATGTTTTTAAGAATTTCATCAAATAAAGCAGTTTCACTAAGATTTTTCTTTTCGATATTGAAATATGTGTTACCTTCTGAATCTGTTGATACAGCACTATCTTTTTCTAATAAGTTAGCGAAATTTACATTATATAAATCGAAAAGATATGAGTTTCCATAGCTTGTTTTGCTATCAAGTAATTTTCCAGGTTCATATAAAAGACCTTTCATTGCCTCATCAATTTCTTCTTTTCCACCATGAGCTAAACGATATTGACCTGTAAATAATAAAGTTCTTACAAGACCTGCTCAGTAGTCATAAGCTGAAACGTTGTATTCTGTTTCATTTCCATTTTTATCAACTCATTTAGCACCTTTTCTAACTCTAAAACTAACTTTTTTAGCATTTTTTAAATCATCTTGGAATTGAAGTGAGTTAACTGATTTTGGATTGTTAGAAAGAAGTGTTACAACTGTTTCACTGTAATATTTACCATCTACATCGGGTGCTGGTAATAATTCTGCTTCATCAGAATCATAAACATGTTCAACACCATCGTTTGTTGTAATAACAATGGCATCAGCTTGTTCAAGAACCATTGCTTCACCTGAAGGATTTAAAATTTTAATTGATTTAGTTTCAACACCCTCATCATTAACATCGACAACTTCATCATACATAGCTTTACCAATAGCTTTAAATGAAATAAGTGTAGCTGTTGTTCCGTCTTCTAAATATTGTTCTTTTCCACCATAAAGTCATGAACGATCTCATCTAAAGTCTTTTAAGTTGTATGTAGCGTTAGTAATTCATTTATAAACGCCTTGTCTTGCGAAGTTAGATAAATTTGCATCATTTCCGCTTAAATATTCCACTTTTGTCACAAGAACATCAGCACTAACATTTTCTCTTTTTTTCTGTTTTGTTGTCTCTTGTGAACAAGCTGCAGCAACTGCTGTTAAAGGAAGTGTAGTTGTAAGAACGCTTGATAATAATAATCATTTTCTTTTCATAATATTGCTCCTTAGGTTTTATTATGTTTGTCTTAAATAAATAGTAAAACAGTTGTGAAAGTATTTTATATGTCCTCCACCTGTTTTATTAAAAGTTAATTTGTCGCTAATTTAAAATTTTATTTTATATGTTTGATTAAATCTTATTCCCTTAAATAGTTTTAAGGTTGAATCAAATCGAATAACCTTTAAATGAATAGCTCTAAAACCCAAGACAAAATGAAAAGGGCTTTGTAGCCTATAAAACTACAAAGCCCTTTTCAAATATCATTATTAAAAATAATAAATAAATGAATAATCTTTTGTAATTCTATAGCACCAATGGTTTTACCAAAGAGTAGAAATCTTTTATGTTTTTCTACCAACTCTTATAATTGCCATTATAAAAGTTTCGGCTTTTATATCCTTTCAATAAGGTCATCGCATGCCTGCTCACTTATTTACTCTTACTAAAAGCTCCTCTATAGGTTTTTAAATCAACATAAACAGATTTCACTATCTGCTTATGTTATTCACAGACAGTAATGTTAAAAAATGGTTTTAATAATAAAAATATTAAAACGAATAATATTCATAACATTTACTGTCATTGTGTTTCTTTGATTCATGTAATTATGATAACTTAAAAAAAAATAAAGTCAAGAAAAAAATAATTTAAAAAGTTTTTTTGTTTTTAATTCTTTTTTAAGCAAATTATTAGGATAAAAGTAAAATCACTCTGTTTAAAGAGTATGAAAATAATTCCATTAAAATAACTTATCAAATTGGTTTTATAAAAGAAAATTTAAAAATGTTTAAAATTATTAATGTTAAAGAAAAGGAGAAAAAATGCGTTGAGAAATTACTTTAACTATATGTCTTTCTTTAGCTATTATTGTTCTTGCATTGTTAATATTATCAATTAAAATTGTGGCTGAAACACATTTTTATGTTATTGAAAGACTTGGGAAATATCATAGAGTGTTAAGCAAAGGAATTAACTTTATAATTCCGTTCATTGACCGTGTTGCTGTTCATGATAACACAAAAGAAAAAGTGTTAGATTTCCCTGCACAGAGTGTGATTACCAAAGATAATGCGACAATTAAAATTGATACAGTAGTATACCTTAGAATAGATGATCCAAAACTTTTTGCTTACGGAGCAGAAAAACCTATTCGTGCAATTGAAAATTTAGTTTCAACAACATTAAGAAACTTAATTGGTGAACTAGAGCTTGATCAATCTCTCACTTCAAGAGAAATTATTAATACTAAGCTTACTAAAATTTTAGATACAGCAAGTGATTCTTGAGGTATTAAAGTAAACCGTGTTGAAATTCAAAATATAATTCCACCTGCAGAAGTTCAAGAAGCAATGATTCGCCAAATGCAAGCTGAAAGAGATAAAAGAGCTCGTATTTTAGAATCAGAAGGAATTCGCCAAAGTGAAATTTTAAAAGCACAAGGATATAAAGAAAGCAAAATTTTAAATGCTGAAGCAAATCGAACAAGTATGATTTTAGAAGCAGAAGCTGCTCGTGAAAAAAGCATCTTAGAAGCACAAGGTAAAAAAGAAGCAATCGAATTACTCAGTCAAGCAAAAATAACAGAACAAATTTTAAACTATAAAGCCTTGGAGCAACTTGGAGAATTAGCACATGGTAATGCAACCAAAATCATTCTGCCTCCAAACTTAAAAGATGTTGCCGCTTCAATGGCTGTGGCTCAAGCTGTAATAAAAGACAAAGAAAAATAGCCAAAAGCTATTTTTTTCTATATCATTAAAATATGATTAAAATGATTTTCGCAGCAACAAAGAGCGGCGTAATTGGTTTAGATCAAAGTCTACCTTGAAAAATTAAAAATGAGCTTAACTATTTTAAAAACTACACAAAAGATGCCAGTTTATTCATGGGAAGTAAGACTTTGTTATCGTTACCTAAAACTTTCCAAAAAGAAAACCGTCAAATTTATTCTTTTGCCACGAACAATAAAGAATATGACTTGCTGATTGATTTTTACTTAAAAGACGAAAAAGATCTTGTTGCAATGTTCGAAAAATTTCAAAATAGTAAGGAAACCCTTTGCATTATTGGTGGAAAAGAAATTTTTGAAAAGTATTGATTTTTAGCAGATGAAATTTCCTTTTCATTAATAAAGAAAGAATACAAAGGAAATGTTATATTTAACTCTTTGCATTCAAGTTTAATTGATCCTAATTATAAGTTATTTGAAGATAACGAGTTTATAGTTTACCTTCGGAATCTCAAAACTGATCCAATTTGAATTTGATTTCAAAACCAAAGAATTTCATCTCGTGAATTAAAAGAGCATTTCTTTTTAATTAAAAAGAAATCTTTTAAAATATAAAAGATAACACTTAAAAGGAGGAGGAAGATGCAAAAAACAAAAAAAAGTTTTTCAAGCAAGCGCTTTTTTAACATGATTTATTGCTGCTTTAGTTATTTTTGTGACTTTTTTAACACTTAGTCAAACAAGTGCTTTATTTCATAAAAAAACAGCTGGCGCAAATAATAGAGAAATTATTTTAATATTATTTTATGTACTTTCTGGTTTATATATGCTAACAAGTTTTATTTATTTATTTTCAAAAAATTCAGAACGAAATGCAGAATTATTTAAATCTAATAATAAAGCTAAAATTATTTTAGTTCCAATTACAAATATAATTTTATTAGCAACTTTAGTTTTGGTAATTGTGACAAAAATTCAAAACCATCACATTTTATTAATGATAGCCCAAGGTCTTACAATTATGATTCTTCTACCAATTATTTTTGTTAGTTTAAGTGACTTTTTAGATAAAAGTCTCAAAGCTACCTTTATCAAAAGTCGCTAGTTAGAGAAAAAATAGACACAGCTTAATTGCTGTGTCTTTTTGTGCTTTAACTGATAATTTGTTTATTCTGTTTGCTCTTTTTCTGTTTGTAAAAAACCGAAAATAACTTGAATAAAATACCAAGCAAAATAAATGAGAAATAAACTCCAATAACTACTAAAGAATTAGTTTGAAACGGTAATCCGTAAATTTGTGGCACAAAATAACTAATTAGTAAGAAAACAATTAAACAAATATCAAAAACATAATAGATTTTTTCTCAGAGCGGGATTTTAGGAATCAATTTTTTACGATCTAAAATAAACGCTGTAATAAAAGTACATAAATCTTCAACAAGTAGCGCTATTCCACTACCTAAAATAGCAGTTTCGAAGAAATTATCTCTTGATTCATTGTTATTTTTTGTAAGAAAAATACTAAGAAGTCAAAAAACAACCATTGAAACTAAAGTAATAATTGTTGTGAATCAAATTGCATTTTGAAATTCACCTTTTTTGTTTTTCTTTGTTAGAAAATAAAATAAGTGGCCATCTTCTGAAAGTGGCACAATCTTACGGGCAGTAGCAACGCTAATTGTGATTTTTGAACTAACATCATTAGATAAATATCCAATAATAAACAAAATGATTCCAAAAATTCCAAAAACACTATAAACACCAACTAATCCTTTTTTACTTTGAATTAAGTCAAAACCTAAAAGTAATGTATAAATAAGAAAATAGAATGATAAAACAGAAGCAAATGAGATAATTAAAATTTTTCTAAAATTTTTAAATTTAACATCTTTAACCATCGCCGATACATCTTCTGTTCCCGCAAATGCATAAACGAATAATAAAGCATTTGCAAAAATTAAATGAGGAGTTAGTTTTTTTGCTTCTTGTAACTGAAAATTATCGAAATTAATTTGATATTGATTATTAACAATTACTGTAATAATTAAAACTTCTAAACCAATAAACAAAATAAATCACTTCACAAAACTAGCATAATAAATAAATTTTTTACTGCTTTTTAATCCAATCGTTGAAATGAAGATTAATAAGATGAAAAACGAAAGCGCTAGTGTTCTAATTACTCATACTCAAACATTGTAATAAGCAAGATCACTTGGTAAAAAATGAATAATTGTTGAAGCTAAAAAGAGCGGAGAAATGGATGATAGAATAGGTGTTTGAATAAATTGATTTCATCCCACAAAGAAAGAAAAATAAGAAATTAATTTATTTTTGACCTTTGTTTTATGTTTGTGTTCTTCATGGTAGTGTTCGTCAATGTGCTTGGCAAAAGTATATGACCCACCATAGTGTTCTTTAAAACTATTTGATAGCCTTGAAAAAACTAATGAAATTCCGAAAATAACTAATGCAGCAATAAGGATAACTAAATATCCTCAATAATTAAAGTTTAAAAAGGATGCAATTGTAGTTAAAAAACCAACCCCAATTACATAATTAATTGTAAAAAGAGTAAAGCTTTTTTGTGTAAAATGTTTGCCCTTCAAAACTATTTATTTTCTTCTTTAAAAGAAATTATTTCCTTTGGCTGCTTGCCTTTAAAAATAAAATCATAAATCTCTGTATATTCAACAACAGGAATATAGTTTAATTCAGATTTGATCTCATTAGGAATATCTTGAAGATTTTTAACATTAGCAGCCGGAATAAAAATGTATTTTAATCCTTTTTGGCTAGCTGCAAAAGATTTTTCTTTCAATCCACCAATTTCAAGAACTTTTCCACGGAGTGTAATTTCACCAGTCATACCAATGTTACTTGGCACAACTTTTTTACTTAAAGCAGAAATTAAAGCCGTTGTAAATGTAACACCAGCACTTGGTCCATCTTTTGGCACAGCACCTTCTGGTACGTGAATATGAATTGTGTTTTCTTCAAAATCAAAATCTTGAATACCAAATTTTTCAGCATTTGAACGAACATATGAAAGAGCTATTTGCGCAGACTCTTGCATAACTTCTTTAAGTGAACCTGTTAATTTAATTTCAGGTTTACCTGGGAAAGCATTAACTTCAATTTGTAGTGATGAACCACCATATGAAGTATATGCAAGTCCGTTCACAATTCCTGGAATTTGAATATCTTCTTTTTCTTCTTCTTTAAATAAAATTACACCAAGTAGATCTGTAATTTCTTCTTTTTTGATTGTAAAACTTTTCATATTTTTGTTTTCAAGTTTTTTAACAACTATTTTTCTAGCTATTTTATCTAAAAGACGTTTAAGACCACGCACACCAGCTTCTTTAGTGTAATGGTGAATAATATATTTTAAAGTTTCGTCATCAATTTTGAAAAATGATTTAGCTAACCCTGTTTGCTCGATAACTTTAGGAATCAAGTGTTCTCTAGCAATATTTAATTTTTCACTTAAAGTGTATGAAGAAAGCTCAATAACTTCAACACGGTCTAAAAGTGCTTCAGGAATAGCTTCATAATAGTTAGCTGTTGCAATGAAAATTGCTTTTGATAAGTCGTATTCATGTTCAAGGTAATGATCTTGGAAGTGGCTATTTTGCTCTGGATCTAAAACTTCAAGCATAGCACTTGCTGGGTCACCTTTCATATCTGACTTCATTTTATCAATTTCATCTAATAAAATAATTGGGTTTGAAACTTTGGCTTGCATAATACCTTTAATAATTTTTCCAGGCATAGCACCAACATAAGTTCTTCTGTGACCACGAATTTCACTTTCATCATGAACTCCACCAAGCGAAACTTTAACAAAGCTACGTCCTAATGCTTCAGCAATTGATTTTGATAGCGATGTTTTTCCAGTTCCAGGAGGACCTACAAGAGTTAAAATTGGGACATTATTAAATTTTTTAGCTCGTGCTCGATCGTTTTCTTTAAATAAATTCATGTCGATGAATTTATCTTCATCAAGTGGAATTAAATTATCATCTTCATCTTTTTTAGCATTATTTTTTTGGTTGATAATAACTGCTAAATATTCAAAAATTCTTTCTTTTACTTTATCAAGTCCGTAGTGGTTTTCATCAAGTGTTTCTTTAACTTTTTGAATGCTTACTTCTTCAGATTCGACAATTCTTCAAGGTAATTTCTTAAGAATGTCAATATAATTTTTAGCTAAAGTAGCTTCTGGCGAGCTTTGCATCATTTCAGAAATACGTTTACTTTCATCCTTAATTAATTGACGAATTGAATCAGGATAAATATTTACAAGAGTTTTATTTTTAATTTGTTTAGCGTAATCATCCTCTTTCACTGGAACATTCATTTTTTCAAGTGAGTTTTGAATGGTTTTAATCTTTTCTCTTAAAATAAACTCTTTTTGTTGTTCGTTCATTTTTTTCGAAATTTCATCTTTAATTTGAGTTTCAGTTTCCATTATTGAAGTAATAAAGTTAAGTAATTCAGCTGATAACTTTTCAAATAAAATTGGACTAGGAACATAGTATTCTTCACCTTGCAATAAAAGCTCGTAAAGTGGCTGTTTAAGCATATTTAAGATCGTGCACATTAAAGTGTGATTATAAAGAATTTCTTTATTCTCACCAGGAATTGCTGGTTGAAATCTATGAATCAAACTTTCTAATTCTTTGAAAGTAATTGAAAGATCTGAATTAAGATATCTTTCAAAAATTAACATATCTTCACTATTAGCAACAAGATCTCTTTCAACAGCTCCGATGGCCTGTTTGAAAATTTCCATGAATGAGATAATATCAGCTCGATTTTCAAGAGAATTATTTTCAGCAACATTAAAAACATTAATCCGACTTGGAATAATATTATTGTCTTTAAGTTGTCAGTCAATAAACCTTTTTTCTCTTTCGTCTTCTTCTGTATTTTTGTAAGTTTCTTTTGAAAATACATCAATTAAAAATCCGGTACTAAGAACTTTAAAAGTTAAAGCGTAGTGATCTCCAACTTTTTCAAAAGCAACAGGTTTAACATAATATACAGGATAATCAACTAATAATTCTCATTTAGTTTTTGCATTTTTGTGCATTAAGGCAAATCTTGTGTTTTCTGTAAAACTTAATGTTGAAACATAATCTTTAAGAAACTTAATGTATTTCTTTTCAGAAATAGCAACACTCGCATATCCGCCTGTAAAAAAAGCTCTGATATCTTTAAAAGGAATAACATATTTATCTAATGTGTTAAAACCAATATTTTTATTATCTTTTGTAGACATTTTTCTCCTTTGGTTAGTCTTTTACTACTAAATTAATGATTTTTTCAGGTACAAAAATTTCTTTAACAATTTGTTTACCATCGATTCATTTTTGTGCTGCAACTTTTGCTTGTGCTAAAACTTCATCTTTTGGTAATTTCTTTGAAACTTTAATTTCAATTCTAAATTTACCATTAACTGAAATTGGATAAGTTATTTCATCTTGAATAAGTGCATTTTGATCAATTGCAAAATCTGTTAAGTTTTTAAGATCAAAATATTTTGATGAAAGTTCTCACGCAAAGTGAGGAATGAATGGCTCTAAAATATTCATTAAAATATAAAACATTTCTGTAATTAAAATTGGTTTTTCTATTTTATCATAGGCATTTAGAGTTTCCATTGTTCAAGAAATTAATGTATTAAATGAATAGTTGTTTTCGCGATTTTCGAAAATTTCTTTTTGCTTAATAAGTCCTGTATGTAATTTAAAACGAGCTAATTTTTCATCTGCTGAAAGTTCATCGTTTTTAATATTTTTAAAATCTAAAGCCGCATCAATTAATTCAGATTTTTCAAATAAACGGTTAATAAATTTAAAGCAACCATTAACACCAGCATCATTTCACTCAAGTTCTTTTTGTGGAGGTGCAGCAAAAAGAATAAATAGTCTGGTTGTATCTGCTCCAAATTTTGCAATCATTTCGCCAGGTTCAACGGTATTACCTTTTGATTTAGACATTTTAGCTCCGTCTTTGAGCACCATTCCTTGTGTAATTAAATTTTTAAAAGGTTCTCTAAATTTTACAAGATTAAGATCAGCTAATGCTTTTGTGAAAAATCTTGCATAAAGCAAGTGTAAAATTGCATGTTCAATTCCACCAATATACTCATCAACACTATTTCAGTAGTCTAAATGTTTTTCTTCGAAAATCATTTCGTCACGAAGGTAACTAGGTGTAGTGAATCTTAAGAAATATCATGAAGATTCAAAGAAAGTATCTAATGTGTCAGTTTCTCTTGTTGCATCTTTATTACATTTTGGACATTTTGTTTTAATTCATTCTGGATTTGTTTGAAGCGGATTTCCTTGACCAGTAAATTGCACATTAAAAGGTAAAGTAACTGGTAAATGAGCAATTTTAACAGGTAAAGTACCACACTCATCACAATGAACAAGTGGAATTGGTGTTCCTCAATATCTTTGACGTGAAATACCTCAATCTCTTAAGTTGTATTTAATTTCTTTAGTAAGATTAATCTTTAAATTTGCTAAATCGGTAGCTTCTTGTTCTTGTGCTTCAGAAAAAGCAAGTTGATTTGCTTCCATGAAAGCAACGTGTGTTGAGTTGTTAGAAGTAACTACAACAACTTCTTTATTTGGGTTGTTAGAAGCAAAGTCCGTAACAATTACAGAAAGTTGTTTTTGAGTAATTGGATCACTTACAAAGTATGGAGTTTTAACACAAATTTTATGTGAAAAGTCTTTGTTATTAAAGTGTTTGTTAATATCATCTAGCAACATTAAATCTGATTCACTAAAATAATTTTGTTTTTTAAGCAATTCAACTAAAGAATGTTTATTTGAAATTGCTAGATATTGTGAATTAACTAGGTTTGCTAAATCTTTTTCATAAGCAATTATTTGCTCGATCAATTTGCCGTTTTGATCGGTTAAATTAAGCTCTAGTTTGTATTCTTCTGAACGTCCAATTCAGTTTTCTTGCATTGTTAAAACTTGATTTGGTCAGTGGTTTTCAAGTGTTTTTAAATCATCTAAAAGTTCATCTGCATATTTAGTGATTTTAAGATAATATGTATCCATTTCTTTAATGGTTACAGGGTTATCACATCTTCAGCATGTGTTATTAATAACTTGTTCATTAGCTAAAACAGTATTATCAAATTCACACCAATTTAATTGTGATTTCTTTTTGTAAATTAAACCTTGTTCTCATAATTTAATGAAAATAAATTGTTCTCATTTAGTGTAATTTTCATCACTTGTAATGCATTCATAATCTCATGCATATGAAATTCCAAGATTTTTAATTTCTTGATCCATTGATGCAATGTTCTCATAAGTTCATGTTCTTGGATGAATTTGATTTTTGATAGCTGCATTTTCTGCTGGTAATCCAAAAGCATCTCAACCAAAAGGATGTAAAACATTAAATCCTTTTCTACGATAATATCTAGCAATTGCGTCACCAATTGAATAATTACGCACGTGTCCCATGTGTAATTTACCACTTGGATACGGGAACATACTTAAAATATATTTTTTAGGTAAAGTAAAATCTTCTTTTGGTTCAAAAGAATTATTTTCTTCTCAATATTTTTGTCATTTTTGATCAATTTCTTTAAAGTTATAGTTTGACATAAAAAATCCTTTTATTGTTGTTAAAAATTAATTGTTAGTAAATTTACAAATTTAATATTTATTATTTGTATAAACAGAAATGTATTTTGTTAAAAATTGAGTTTGTTTTTCTAATATTAAAATAAATTCAACGAGCGCACCATTAATTGCGTAGTTCATCAAATTAAAAGTTAAATAAAGAACAAAAGAGCCTAAATAATAGTTTTTAATACCGAAAAAGAAAACAGAGAAGGAAGCTTGATAGTTTTTTAGAATTTCATGTAGTGATGGTTTAGTTATCACATTAGCCGCATAAAAGTAAAGGGTGTTAAAAACAAATGTATTTAAAAACACCATAATTAAAGTAGCGCAAATCATTGCACAAAAATAATTAAAAATAAATGTTAATGAATAATAACTGCATAGTTTTTGAAATATTTTTAGTCTCTTTAAAATTTTCTGAAAGAAAAGGTAAAACAGATAATAAAAATAAATTATAAAAAATTGCGCCAAAGTAGAGATTAACACTCCTAAAAAGTTAATAAGAAACCCGCTCCAGCTAATTGTAAAAGTTAGAACTAAAAGTTTGGCTAGCAAAAAAATATTTAAATATTTAAAAGACAAAACAAAAAAACAAACAAAAGCAACAAACAAAGATATATTGATGCTTAAAAAAGAAAATATTGTGATTGTTTTTCCAATAAACTCTAAAATTATCGCAATTGCCAAAAGAAAAGCTGTTAGTGAAATACTTAAAATAACAGGTCTTTTTTGATTATGTGGCATTTTATTTTGTTCCAAAGATACGGTCTCCCGCATCTCCAAGACCTGGTTCGATATAACCTACATCATTTAGCATTTGATCTTTTGATGCTAAATAAATTTTGAAATCTTTACCAAATTCATTTTCAATTTTTGAAATTCCGTTTTCAACACCAACAAGACAAACAAGTTGAATGTTAGTAAATCCATCTTTTTGTAATGTGCGAATAGCATCAGCAGCTGAATTACCTGTGGCCAGCATTGGGTCTAGCACAATTATTAAAGAATCTTTAGGAACATCTGGCATTTTGTAAAAATAAGGAACAGGTTGTAAAGTTTCTTCATTTCGATACATTCCGATATGACCAACTCTTGCTTGTGGCACTAAATTTAAAATTCCTTCCACCATACCTAAACCAGCACGAAGAATTGGAACTAAAACAATTTCTTTGTCAAAAGTTGAACCAACAAATTCTTCGCCTAGTGGGGTTGTAATTTTCTTTGATTTAGTTTCATAATTTCTTAAAATTTCATAAACCATCAACGAAGCAATTTCGTTTAAGTTATTTCTAAAAACAAGGTGATCTGAATTTTTATCACGCATAGTTGTTAATTTGATATCAATTAACGCATGCTGAATGATTTTTAACATTTGGACTCCTTTAAATTAGCAAAATAAACTCAAAAATAATAATATTTTATATTATTATACCTATATATACCAAAAAAATTAGTAATATAGTAAATTAAAAAAAGAAAAAACAAAATCACCAAAAGAGTTGTTTTAACAGTCATTTAAAACATACATTTTTGGTGATATGAAGGTTTTTGTTATATAACAAGAATTGCACTTGTTTAGAAACTAATTTATATAACATATGGCGGTCAATGAGGGATTTGAACCCTCGCGGGAGTTGCCTCCCCTGCCGCTTTTCGAGAGCGGTCCCTTCAGCCTCTTGGGTAATTGACCATAAGCAAAATAATTATAACTTATTTGCTTTTAAATTATTGCCTATTTGTGAAATCGAGCAGCAACAAAAAGAATGAGACCAATAATTAATGAGATTAAATACGAAGTTAAAACAATAGTGTTTTCAATTGTTCATGCATGTCCAACAAAAATTGGGAAAAGATAAATCACAACAAGTAAAACTAAAAGAAACATCACTAAATAATAAATAATTTGTTCATATCAAGGTATAAATAAAATTTTCTTTTTGCGTTTTAAAATAATCGCCGTTAAAAAAGTTAGAATGTATTGAACTAAAAACGAAACCGTTCCAATCTCAATTACAGATAAAAAGAAGTTTTTAAGGTGTAAAAACTCGGGTAAAGCTCAAAACACAATTAGAGAAAAAATAGTAAGACCTAGCGAAAAGTAAATTGCATTACGATATTCGCCTCTTGAATTGGTTTTGAGTAAAAACTTTGGTAAATATCCATCTTCAGCAAGTGGAATAAGTTGTCTTGAATTCACTAAAACAGTTGAAATCTTTGATGAAATTTGATTAAAAATAGTTCCAACCACAAAGATAACAAGACCTGTAATTGATCAAGTTTTTAAGAAAATATTACTAAATTGTTGATTTAAAAGTTTTGAATCAACACCTAAAATTACTAGGTAAAAAAGAAGATAGAAACCTACAATAAATCCAAACGCAAGAAAGAGGATCTTTTTAATTTTTGTCGTCTCAACATCTTTTGTCATTGCTGCAATGCTTTCAAAGCCGCCAAAAGCGTACATGAAAGAAATAACTGAACTAGCTATTAAATAAGCATATTCACTTTTTGGCTTACCTATGTCACCTGTAAAATTTGTATTATAACTTGGATTTTTAAAAGCTAAATAAAGCGAAAGAATAAGTGCTAAAAAGATTGTACTTCATTTGATAATTGCAGAAATTCAAATAATCTTCGTACTTAATCTTAAACCTAATGTTGAAATAAACATCAGTAAAATATAAAACAGAAACGAAATAGCTCTAACTATTGAAATTACAGTTTGATTATCTGTAATAACCGAAATTGCAGTAGCTAAAAAGAGTGGCCCTGCAGCAGATAAAATCGGACCTTGCATAAATTGACTTCAACCAGCTCAAAAAGCAAATAATTTACTAGATTTAGAATCACCTATTTTTTTAGCATAATAATATGAACCACCATATTCCTCGCTATAAATTGATGCTAATTTTGAAAAGACAAGCACAATTCCTAATGTAATAAAAGATGTTAGTAAAATAGTAACAAGTCCAAGAGCTTTTAAGTTAGTTATAGTTAGGATCGTGCTAACAAAACCAAATCCTACAATAAAGTTGATTGTGAAAAAAATGAAGCTTTTTTGGTTGAAAGCTTTTTTATTTGCTTGTGTGTTCATAGATATAATTTTAATTCAAAAAGTTAAAAAAATAAATAAAAAAGGTGCTTTTTAGCACTTTTTTTATTAAACTTTAATTAAAGACACTGTTTCAATTTTAGAATCAAATAAATTACGTCCTTTAAGTTCAACTAACTCAAGAAGCACAATTACTTTAGTAACAATAACTCCTTGAGATTGTAAAAGACGAATAATAGCTTGTGTTGTTCCACCTGTTGCAAGTACATCATCAACAATAACTGCTTTTTGTCCTTTTTGAACAAATCCTTCTTGAATTTCGAGTGTATTTGATCCGTATTCTAAATCATAATTTAATGAAATTACTTTACCTGGTAATTTATGTGGTTTACGAACCATAATAAAGGGTTTCTTTAAAAAAGCGGCAGCAGGAGTTCCGAAAAGAAACCCACGAGCATCTGGCCCAACAATAATATCAGCATCTTCACAATGCTTTGCGATTTCTTTGATTGTATAATTAAGAGCTTCACCATTTGCTAAAAGTGGAGAAATATCCTTAAATAAAATTCCTTCTTTAGGGAAATTAGGGACATCTCTAATTAAATCTTTAATATTCATAAAAACCTTCTTTTAATAAAAATTAATTAATTCTAACATCTTCGTAAAATTCTAATACATCATCTTCTTCAATGTCGTTAAAGTCTTTGATATGAGTTCCGAAGTCTTTACCCTTAACAACTTCTTTAGCATCATTTAATTCACGTTTTAAAGAATCAATTCTTCCTTCGTGAATCATTTTTCCTCTACGGTAAACTTTAACTTTAGCTTTTTCTCTAACCGCACCAGTGTCCATCATACATCCAGCAATTTTTCCAACTTTTGAATAGAAGAAAACTTTAATAATATGTGCTTCACCAATTTTTTGCTCTTCGTAAATTGGTGCTCTTTCACCGTCGATTAATTTTTGACAATCTTCTAAAATTTTATAAATAACACTATGTGAAACTAATGAAACATTTTCATTAGCTGCATTTTGTTTTGTTCCTGAATTAATTTTTAAGTTAAAAGCAAAAATTGATGCATTTGAAGCTTTTGCTAAAAGTAAGTCTGAATCAGTTACATTACCTGCTGATGCATTAATAACTTTAATGTAAGCTTCATCATTTTCTAAACCATCAATTTGTCCTTTGATAGCTTCAGCTGTTCCTGCCACGTCACTTTTAATAATAATATTAATTGCTTTTTTACCTTCTTGGTTAGTAGCTGATTGCTGAATATCATTTAAATTTTGCATTTTGTCTTGAGAGTATTTTTCAGTTGCTAACTTTTTAGCAAATTTTTCATCATTAATTCCAACAAATTTATCACCTGCAGATGGTGTATAGTTAAGACCAGAAATAATTGCTGGTCATCCTGGTTTTACAAATTCCATTTCATTGCCTTGAGCATCTTTAAGCATTCTAATTCTTCCGAACTTGCTTCCAGCAACAATGAAATCTCCTTTATAAAGAGTTCCGTTTTCAACAATAACTGTTGAAACAACACCAACACCTTTGTCAACTCTAGATTCAATAACAGTACCAATTGGATAACGTTTTGGGTTAGCTTTTAAACCAAGTAATTCTGATAGCAATTTAATTTGTTCAAATAATTCTTCAAGCCCTTCACCTTTAAGAGCTGAACCGTAAACAATTTGTGTATCTCCACCATATTCTTCGATAACTACATTCGCTTCTGCAAGTTCACCTTTAAGACGATCTAAATCTTTATTTGGTTTATCCATTTTGTTAACAAAAACAATAATAGGAACACCAGCAGCTTGTGCATGAGAAATAGCTTCTTTAGTTTGAGGCATAACTCCATCATCAGCTGCAACAACTAAAATAACAATATCTGTAACTTTAGCACCTCTAGCACGCATTTTTGTAAAGGCTTCATGACCAGGAGTATCTAAGAAGGTAATTCTAAAATCTTTATGTTTAATTTGATAAGCACCAGTATGTTGTGTAATACCACTACTTTCTGTAGCTACAATATTTGAATTACGAATTTTGTCAATTAATGTAGTTTTACCATGGTCAACGTGACCCATAACTGTAATAACAGGAGTTCTTCTTACTAAATCTTCTTCTTTATCCTTAAAGTTAACTTCATCTAAAAAGTTACGTGCATCAATATTTGTTTCTTTTTGAAAATCAAAACCATTTTCAACACAAAGTTCAGCAATTTCTTCTTCATCTAAAACATGGTTTAAGTTGTATAACTTTCCTGCCATAAAGAACTTCTTGATAATATCATTAGGGTTAAGGTTTGCCTTTTGCGCAAATTCCCCAACTGACATTTTTCCTGTGAAAATAAACACACCATCTTTTAATTCTGTTTTTGTTGTAGATAGTTGTTGTTTAATATCATCCACATTACTAATTCTATTTAGTTTTTTGCTCATAAAGCACCTCCATTATTTGTTTATTGATTTCTTCATAAACTTCTTTTGAAACATTAGTTCTAAAAGTACGATTTAAAGCTTTATTTCGCATTGCTTTTTCTCAATTTTCAGGAGTTAAATGAATATAAGCACCACGTCCTTTTTTTTCTCTTTTTAAGTCTAAAGAAATAATTTGATTCTTTTTATCATAGTCAAATCTAACTAATTTGCTAATGTCTAAAATTTCATTTGTAACTATGCATTTTCTCGAAAAATTAGCATTAATCTTCTCAGTCATCTTCAAATTCACCTAAATCAATATTAGTATCTAATCCATAGTTAGCTAGATCACTATCAACTTTAAAGTCTGTGAGTTCAATTTTTGATTTTTGATATCCTTTTGCAATCTTTTTGCTTTTATCTTCATCTTTTGCATTTGCATCATCAGCTTTAGATTCTTGTTCTTCAAGTGAAAAATCTTCATCGAAAATATCATTGATTTCTTCAACAAAATCATAGTCATTTTCATCTTCTAATTCAATAAGTAAGTTCTCTTTATCAAATAAGTTATCAATTTCAGTTGCGTTAATTGTTTTTGGAGCAACTCTTTTTTGGGTTTTTTGTTTTTCTAATTTTTCAACTTCAGCTATTTCAGCTTCTTGGTTCATAATTTTTGCTAAATCTTCTTTAAAGTCTGTTAAATCAATATCAATTGACTTAAAGTAAGTGTTAGTTTTTGAGTGTTTATTCGCTTTTGAACGAACTAAAAGTCTTTCAAGATCTTGTCTTTCGTTAAATTGAATTCCTTTTGCTTTTGCTTGTTCTGCTGTTAAAACTTCAATTTTTTCACCAGTTAATTTAGCAGCAAGTTCGATGTTAATACCTTTTTTACCAATTGCTGTCATAACATCTTCATCTTTAACAATTGCGTAATATTTTTTATTGTTAGCTACCACATCAATAACTCTAGCTGGACTTAATGAATTTTTAATGTATTCTAAAATGTCATCACTATATCTAATAATGTCGATTTTTTCACCATTTAATTTATTAGCAACAGCTAAAATTCTTTTTGCACCTTCTCCAAAAATAGAACCCACAATATCAAAATCTATGCTACGTTCAGGATTTGGTTTAACAGCAACTTTTGTTTTAAGACCTGGAATTCTTTGAATTTTGTGAATTAAAACATCTTGGTTTGCTATTTCTGGAATTTCAGTTTTTAAAGCATCTTCCACTTCTTTTGGTGAATCTAAACTAACTTCACAAATACTTAATTTGCTATCGATATTAACACTTTCTAAATAAACGTCGATGAATTTTCCTGGTGATAAATCTAATTTTTCATTAGCTTTACTTGCAGGTAAAAAAGCAGAAACAGAATCTTCAAACTTTAAGTTATAAGCACCTTTTCTTGTTTTTGATAAGACTTGTGCTTTAAGCTTTTCTCCAATTTTTTGTGAGTAAAGATCAAAAATTCTTTGTTTTTCTAATAATTTTAAAGATTGGATAAAACCATGTCTAATTGCTGTTTTTGTTTTTTCGCCTAAAATTTCGAAATCTAATCAAGCAGAAATTACATCACCTTCTTGGTGATCTTCTCCTGTTTGTTGTTTTGCATCGTCAATTGTAATGAAAGTAATTCTTTGTACGTCTGTATGTTTTTCTTCATCTTTATCTTCGAACTCAAAATCATTTGCTACTACTTCAACGTTTTTATTGAAAATAGAAACACGTTTAGTTTCATGGTTTGGAATAAAAATAATATCCGCTTCAGCATCAATATCTTTATTGATTGCTTTAGAAGTTTGTTCATTGAAAAGTTCTAAAACAGTTTCGAAAGACAACTTATTATTTTTAGCATATCCATCAATCATTTCGTAGATTGAAGTTTCATAAGTTAATAATTTTTCTGAAATGACTTTTTTTGCCATCTTTATTTTCTCCTTTAAATTAAAATTTAATGTAACTTTCTATTTTTATAATATTATCTTTGTTAAATTCAATTTTTCTAAATTGCCCTTTTTTGTTTCATTTTACTAAAATTTTGTCATCTGATTCTGAAAGCAATTCAGCAATAAAAATATTTAATCCTTCAAAACTTTTGTGGGTTGTGATTTTAACCATTTGTCCTAGATTATTACCAAGATCATTTTTGTCTAAATTGAGATCATCACCACGAGATAATACTTCCAATGAATAATTATCTTTATATCAGGTTTGAGTTTCTAAAAATGTAAAAATTTTTCTTGAATACTCTTCAACTACAGATAAATCTCTTGTGTTTAAAACAACTTCTAAAATAGGATCATTAGAGTTTATTAATTTAGCTTCTAGAATAATGTCATTAGGAAATTGTTCCTTTAACAAATTTTTATAATCCATTTTTTAACTCCTACTTGTCGTATTTAAATAGTAAAGAGTTGCTCTCGCAACTCCTTTCTGTAATTTAATTCTTTTTTAATTGTTTTTTGAAGCACCTATATTATACCACATAGTTCGATTATTATTTGATGAAAAAAAGGAATTATTAAATATTATTAAATATTAAACAAAATGTCACACCCTAGAGTTTTAAAAATGAAATCTAGATCTTAGATAAAATTTTAATTAATAAGGAGTGACCATGAGCCCGTTTAAAATTACAACACATGAAAAAATGAGTGATTACGAAGAGAGAAAAGCCCACATAATGGCGGGTGTTTTAAGACTTTGAAATAAAAGGACAAACAAAGAACTTGCAAACCTTTATCGCGTCAGTGTCAGAACAATAATTAGATATAAAAAAGAAATAAAACCGCTTGTCGAAAGTGGTTCA